>CBDTVL010000295.1:0-4443 GCA_965363755.1 uncultured Sulfitobacter sp. | reverse complement strand
CGCCCTAGCTTACTGCGCCCGCGTCCCTTTGTCGCCGCTTCCCCGGCCGCCTCAATCGCGGATTGTCGTGCCAAGGGGTCGTCTGCAATCGCCAGATCAACCGCTTCCAGCCGTTTGACTTCGTCGCGCAGGCGCGCGGCCTCTTCGAATTCTAAATTCTCAGCCGCCTTGCGCATGTCAGTGCGCAGCCCTTCCAGAACCGCCTGCAGGTTGCCGCCAACCAGTGGGTTGTCGATCTGAGCGGTGACACGGTTCATGTCGACATCGCCTTTGTAGAGGCCCTTCATCACGTCCTCGACGTTCTTTTTGATCGTGGTCGGTGTGATCCCGTGTTCTTCATTATACGCGACCTGCTTGGCGCGCCTCCGGTCGGTTTCGGCCAGTGCGCGCTCCATCGATCCGGTGATCCTATCGGCATACATGATCACGCGACCTTCGGCATTGCGCGCGGCGCGACCGATGGTTTGGATCAGCGAGGTTTCAGAACGCAGGAAGCCTTCTTTGTCGGCGTCCAGAATGGCGACCAGACCACATTCAGGGATGTCGAGCCCTTCGCGCAGCAAGTTGATGCCGATCAGCACATCAAAGGTGCCAAGCCGCAGGTCGCGCAGAATCTCGATACGCTCCATCGTGTCGATATCCGAGTGCATATAGCGCACGCGGATACCCTGTTCGTGCATATACTCTGTCAGATCCTCAGCCATGCGTTTGGTCAGTGTGGTGACCAAGGTGCGAAAGCCGTCCAACGCGACCTTGCGCACCTCGTCAAGCAAATCGTCAACCTGCATCTCGACAGGGCGGATTTCGATCTGTGGGTCAATCAGGCCAGTGGGGCGGATCACCTGTTCGGTGAAAACTCCGCCGGTTTGTTCGATTTCCCATTTGGCCGGGGTGGCTGAGACAAAAACCGATTGCGGGCGCATGGCATCCCATTCCTCGAACTTGAGGGGGCGATTGTCCATGCAGGACGGCAGGCGAAACCCATGTTCGGCCAGCGTGAATTTGCGCCGATAGTCACCTTTGTACATGCCGCCGATCTGCGGCACAGAGACGTGGGATTCATCCGCGAAAACAATGGCATTGTCTGGAATGAACTCAAACAGTGTCGGGGGTGGTTCGCCCGGCGCGCGGCCCGTCAGATAACGCGAGTAGTTTTCAATGCCGTTGCAGATACCAGTTGCCTCGAGCATCTCGAGATCGAAATTGGTGCGCTGTTCGAGCCGCTGTGCTTCGAGCAGTTTGCCGTCATTCACTAACTGGTCGAGCCGGAGTTTCAGCTCTTGTTTGATGTTGATGATGGCTTGTTTCATCGTCGGCTTAGGGGTGACGTAATGTGAATTGGCATAGACCCGGATGCGCTCGAATACGTCGGTTTTCTCACCCGTGAGGGGGTCAAACTCGGTGATGCTTTCCAGTTCTTCGCCAAAGAACGAGAGCCTCCATGCGCGATCTTCGAGGTGAGCGGGAAAGATTTCAAGGCTGTCCCCGCGGACCCGAAACGAGCCACGCTGAAACGCCTGATCATTGCGTTTGTATTGCTGTGCCACGAGATCTGCCATGACCTGTCGCTGGTTGTATTCAGAGCCGACTTTCAGATCTTGGGTCATCGCCCCGTAAGTTTCGACCGATCCGATACCGTAGATGCACGATACCGAGGCCACAATGATCACATCATCCCGCTCTAAAAGCGCGCGGGTAGCAGAGTGGCGCATCCGGTCGATCTGCTCGTTGATCTGGCTTTCTTTCTCGATATAGGTATCGGACCGGGCGACATAAGCTTCTGGCTGATAATAGTCATAAAAGCTGACGAAATATTCGACTGCATTGTCCGGAAAGAAATTCTTGAACTCACCATAAAGCTGGGCC
This sequence comes from uncultured Sulfitobacter sp., assembly GCA_965363755.1. Classification (GTDB taxonomy): domain Bacteria; phylum Pseudomonadota; class Alphaproteobacteria; order Rhodobacterales; family Rhodobacteraceae; genus JL08. The sequence continues at coordinate 2,577 of CBDTVL010000295.1, read as the reverse complement.
GCAAGGGTCTTGTTTGGGGCCAGAATGATTGCCGGTCTTTGGGTCCCTTCAATGATCTTGGCCATTGTGAACGTTTTGCCGGTACCGGTGGCCCCAAGCAGAACCTGATCCCGTTCGCCGTTAAGGAGCCCCTCGGTCAATTCCTTAATTGCGGTTGGCTGATCCCCGGCCGCAGAAAAATCGGTATGTAATCGCAATGGAATGCCGCCTTCCAGCTTCATCCGGGCACGGACGTCGTTGGCAGGAGCGTGCATCATTGGGCTGACTTGCTCAGATTGCGCGTTGGGCATGGTGGGCTCCGGTTGGGCACCTATACAATTGGGTTGTTTTGAGAGTGATACAAGCCCATTCTAGAGACGTCTGCTGACAGCTATTGGCAGCAAGTGAGCCAAACAGTGCCGTAATTGCGCAGCCGGTCAAGGCTTGCGCAGTTCCTCTACCAGCCAATCAAACACCAGCCGAATGCGACGGCTGGTGTTCAGTTCACGGTGGGCAACCAACCAGACATCGAAATCAAAGGCCGGCAACCACGGGGCTGCGCGTTCAACCAAAGGCTCTGCATTGCCCACACGAGACATCATAACACCAACACCTGCCCCCTGTTTGACCATCTCCCACTGAACCAGATGTGTTCCAGACATTACTTGAAAGCTATCGGGGGTTAACGTCAGCCCCAGGGCGTTTAGGCCGTCAAGAAAGGGTGCATTGTCATCAAATCCGACAAATTCGGCTTTTGTCAACTCAGCCGAGCAGCTTGGATGCCCAATCCGGTCAAGGTAGCTCTTTGCAGCAAAAAGCTCGGCTGTTCCGCTCTTCAGTTTGCGTGCAATCAAATCCGGGTCAGTGGGTTGGACGCTTCTGATGGCAATGTCGGCTTCACGGCGGCGCAGGTCGCTTAGACTATTGGTGGCGATAACTTCTATGGTGATGCCGGGATGGGCCTGTCGCAATCTGGTGACAATGCCGGGAAGAACAAAGGCTGACGTCACTTCGCTTGCAGAAATTGAGACAGTGCCAGCAACGGACTGCGATTGCCCCGACGCGGCCATGGAAACCCGGGTTGCCGCGTCGCCCATTGCCCGAACATGATCCATCAGCTCCAGCCCACTTTGGGTCAGCGTCAGCCCGCGACCTGTGCGCTGGAAAAGAATCACTCCCAGTTCGTCTTCAAGTGCGCTGACCTGTCGCCCGAGCGTTGGTTGCGCCATGCCAAGGGCCCGCGCAGCAGCGGACAAAGAGCCTTCTTCTGCAGTTATCAGAAAGGCCCGGGCCCGGTTCCAATCGAATTTGACGGTTTTCCAATCCATGCGAAATTGCATACCGGGTAGGTAAATTTAGTCAATTCCTATCTCACCCTCGCAGAGGTAGAGAGCCTCAACAATGAGCACTGAAAGCGAGTAAACCATGACCTACACAAGCAATGCGAACAGATCGAACCGGCCTGGGGCCAAATTCTGGGATCGGATGGCTAATTCCTATTCTAAGAAACCAATATCAGATGAGGCATCTTATCAGCGCAAGCTTCAAGTAACTCAAGGCTATCTTCGCCCTGACATGAATGTCCTCGAATTCGGTTGTGGAACTGGATCGACCGCGCTCAGCCATGCGCCGCTCGTTAGCCATATTCAGGCCATCGATATCTCGCCAAGAATGATCGAGATCGCGCGGGAAAAAGCGGCATCCCAAGAACTGACAAATGTCGGTTTTGAAGTCGAGACGATAGAAGAGTTTGACACGTCCGCCGAAAGCTATGACGTGGTCCTTGGATTGAGCATCTTGCATTTGCTGCACGACCCGGACCGCGCGATGCGCAAGGTCCATAAGTTTCTAAAACCAGGCGGCGTGTTCATTTCAAGCACAGCCTGCTTGGGCGACAACATGAAGTATTTTGGACCTATTGCTTTTGTTGGGCGGGTTCTTAGGCTTTTGCCGCTGGTCAAGATATTCACAACCGCAGACTTAGAGAGCAGCTTGATCGCCGCCGGGTTCACGATTGAACACGCATGGTGTCCGGGAAAGAATAAAAGCGTATTTGTTGTTGCGAGGAAGCCGGAGTGATGGATCGGGCGCGGCAAAACGGTTCTTGCTGATCAGAACGAAATTGCTCATATGTAGACAAAACAGGACGGAGCCTATCCATGCGCGCACGTATCTTTCAGCCAGCAAGAACCGCCATGTCCTCGGGCACGGCAAAAACCAAAGGCTGGGTGCTGGAATTTGCCCCGGCTTCTGCGCGCGAGGTTGATCCGTTGATGGGGTGGACGTCGTCCTCGGACACACAAAGCCAGGTACACCTGCAATTTTCGACGAAAGAGGCTGCCCTTGAATACGCGTCTGAACACAAAATAGATGCACAAGTGTCGGAACCAAAAAAGCGCAAGCCGAACATTCGGCCCGGCGGCTACGGTGATAACTTTGCAACCGGGCGCCGTTGTTCGTGGACACATTGACGTTTTGAGGGCTTGATCGCCTGCCACCTTTGTCGCAGTAAGGCAACAGCGGTCCCATAGCTCAACTGGATAGAGCATCTGCCTTCTAAGCAGAGGGTTTCAGGTTCGAGTCCTGATGGGATCACCA
>CBDTVL010000294.1:0-4499 GCA_965363755.1 uncultured Sulfitobacter sp. | reverse complement strand
TACTGGCGTTGGCGGACATCTGTGTTTTAACCTCCAATCGCGAAGGGCTGCCGCGTGTCGTTGTGCAGTCTCTCGCGGCGGGCTGTCCTGTTGTCGTCAGTTCCTTGCCCGGCATTGATGAGATCGTTCAGAACGGTGTTAATGGGATTGTAACTGATGCTCATGATCTGAGTGCAGCAGCCCGCAGCGTCGCTGACGTCTTGTCAAACAGATCCTTGCGCAATCGTCTGCGTAAAGGCGCAATTGCGACAGATGTGAGCAAATGGCGTCTTGATCTGTTGGGCGCACGCACGACCGCACTTTACAACGTCGCGTAATGGTTCGAATCTTCATCAATGCCAGATTTTTGACGCAACCAATGTCGGGCGTGCAACGCTATGCCTATGAGATTCTTGCGGCTCTAGATAGGTTGCTTTGCGTCTCAGGCGATGCGCCGGTTGTAGCCTATTATCCAGCCGGTTGCGAGGTCGAGCACCCGGATTGGAAGCACATAGAACTGCGGGCCCTGCACGGAGGGACCGGACATTTCTGGGAACAGGGCGCATTGTGGAGAGCCAGCCGGAACGGCATTCTGATTAGCCTGTGCAACAGCGGACCTGTTTTGCACAAGAAACAGATTGTTGCCCTGCACGATGCCAATATCTATGTGATCCCGCAGGCGTTTTCGTGGCAATACCGAGTGCTCCACAAGTGTTTGCGCCCTGTGCTGGCCCGCCGCGCCTTTCAGCTTGTGACGGTCAGCGCGTTTTCGGCACAAGAATTGAGTCGCTATTGCCGCGTTAGCCCAAGCAAGTTCCGGATCGTGCCCAACAGCGCAAATCATATCCTGCGACATGAACCAGAGCCTGATGTTTTGACGCGAATTGGGCTGCAGGCTGGAAAATACCTTTTGGTCGTTGGCAATCAAAGCCCGAACAAGAACGTCGCGCGGCTTGTGGCCGCTTGCGCAGAAACAAAGGATCTGGCCGTTCTCGCCATTGTCGGCGGCGAAACATCCGGGTTGGCAGATGCGGGAATAACCTGCGCGCACGGCGTACAAGTTCTCGGACGGATCACTGACGGAGCCCTGTGCGCGCTATACAAAGGGGCCATGGGGTTCGTATGGCCGTCACTTTACGAAGGTTTTGGGATTCCACCGCTCGAGGCAATGGCGCTGGGCACCCCGGTTCTGGCTTCGCGCAGCAGTGCGATGCCAGAAATACTGGGTGATGCCGCTCTCTATTTTGACCCCGAAGACACGGCTGACATCCAGCGCGCGCTCAAGACATTTTGCGCCATGAGTGAAATCAAGCGCGATCAGATGCGATCAAAGGGATACGACCGCGCGCATCGTTATTCATGGGAACAAAGCGCCGTCTCGCTGCTCGACATGCTCAACCTGCCATCAGCCGGCCCAGTGGCGCACGCCGCGGAATAGAACCGCTCAGCTGCCTGTCATTCTGACCACGCTCAATGCCGTCCGACCAATCAGCGCGATATCAGATTTCAGGCTGATCACCTCCAGATAGCCTCGGTCCAGTTGCACGCGATTGTCATAACAACCGGACATGCGCCCATATATTTGCCACATGCCGGTGACCCCTGGGCGGACCGATAAATAGGCTGATTTGTGGCGTCCATACATCGCCATTTCTGGCTCGGTTACGGGGCGTGGACCGACAAAAGACATCTCTCCTCGCAAGACATTCCAAATCTGAGGCAGCTCATCTAGTCCAGTCCGGCGAAGAAACTTGCCAACCTTCGTGATGCGCGGATCATTGGCCAGCTTGAAGGTAAGTTTCCATTCGTGTGCTGCATCCGGATCAGTTGAGAGATGGGAGGCCAGCTTTGTTTCCGCATTCGTAGCCATGGTGCGGATCTTTAGACACTTAAATGGCTTTCCATTGCGGCCGACCCGTCGGTGTCGGAAAAGGCCGGGACCCCCATCCAGTTTGACCAGCCCGATCAGCAACACGATCAATGGGGCCAAAACCGGCAACAAAATTATCGCAAAGCAAATGTCGAGTACACGTTTGCCAAATCGGTTGTAAATGACGAGGCCGCGCGGATCTCTGGATAGTACAGGGCGCGAACATTCGGTCGCGAAATGATGAATATCGCTCATAATATGGTCCCAGGTTTTTGGTGATCTCACAAATCACGGTTACCAAGAGATTAACTATGAGGACGGTTAAAGAACGGTAAAATTTGTATGAATTTTTTCGTTAATAAACATTAATAACAATCAGTTAACTAGAAGTTGCGACCCAATTAAAATCGACGCTATCCGAACTACCGAGTATTTCATGCGCTGAAAAATCCGACCCTGTCGGATGATACAAATGCCGCGGTCAATCGACCCGTTGCATATGCGCCGGTGTCCACGGAAATGACACCATTCAGAGCAACCGGGTCTTCAACGATGGTGTGCCCGTGCGCGATCCAGACTCCATCGTGGCGCGGGATTCTTCGGAAATCGGGATGTCCCCAGATTAGCCGGTCCGGTTTTTGATCTTTCATCGAAACCTTGGGGTCTGCCCCAGCGTGCACGACGGCCAAATTGCCGGATTGAAACACAGAAGGGAGTGCCTCAAGCCATCTTATCAGGTCGTCGCCCATCACCTCAGCCAGCCTGTCGCGGGTCTTGAGCAATGCCTGTTCTTCTGCGCGCTCGGAAATTCCGGCAAGGCCAAAGCTCATGATTGTTTGTCTGCCGCCATGGCGGAGCCAACTCGAATTCATCACTGGATCCCGCAGAAAGCCCAGCAGCATGGCCTCGTGGTTGCCCAGAAGACAGGTGATTAAAGCCGCGGGATCACCGCTGAGATCTAACAAGCGGCGCAATACACCGGCGCTGTGCCTGCCTCGGTCAACATAGTCACCAACAAAGACAATCCGGTGGTCGCGGCTAATTTTGGTAAGAAGGCGGTCCAAAAGGAAAAGTTCACCATGGATGTCGCCGACAATGTAAAATGCTTCGTCAGGCTGTGGTGGATCCCAAGGGATACTTCCTCCCTTTTCGAATCGCCTTTTGATCCATCCCAGCATGTTAATCCCCACAGATTGCAGTGAAAACACTGACTGGGTTGCAATTTGTTGCATATCTATCGCAAATTTTAGGAAAATGCCAAACAACCCTTGGCTGTTAATAAATTGTCCGAATCGCTCATGTTAGAAATTTACCTCCAGTTCATTATTGTAGGAGGACACGTGTCGTGATTCCGCGAAAGGAGGTCAATTCGAGATTCTTTTTGAGCCGGGAAAGCGGGGGCGTTTACGCGTGCACTGCCGAACTAAGACAGCCAGTGCCTGATGCATTGGATCGCGCATTCTGCCCGCCCCGGGGTTTGGCCTTGCGTACTTTTGCAGGTCTTTGTTTTGTACTTTATCTTGCAAGCTGCGGCGTGATCTACAAAAGCCCAACTGTCACAGCAAATGTCAAAGATGATGCAGGCGTTCAGATCGTAGATATAACCGGTGCGAACCTGTCGCGCGCAAACCAGTCTGAGTTCAGGCCTCGCACCTTGCCTGCCGTCTTCTCAAGCACTTCCGGAACCGGAACTGGACCACGTCGCCACCAGATGCTGCCGGAGGGGGCGATTGGGGAACAAGTGCGCCCCGCACGCCTAGAAACGCGCATGCCCCCTGCCGCGAAACCCGGACCTTATGTGATTGGGATCGGGGATGTGGTTCTGCTGGCAACTCCCGGTACCGGGAACTCGGTCGCGGAGCTTACCGGGTTATTGGCAGCGCAGAGCAGCCGACAGGGTTACACGGTGCAGGATGACGGCGCGATCGCAATCCCAGACGTCGGTCGGGTTGTTGTTGCGGATATGACCATGGACGCAGCTGAGGCCGAGTTGTTTCAACGGCTAGTCGAGAAACAGATTGACCCGGCTTTCAGTCTTGAAGTCGCGGAATTCAACGCCCATCGGGTGTCTATTGGTGGTGCTGTGGGCAAACCCACTCTTGCCCCAATCACATTGACTCCGCTTTATCTAGACGAATTGATTGCGGCCGCAGGAGGCATCACCGCTAGCGATCAGGACATCGCATCTGTCCGGATATATCGAGGCGGGACGCTGTATCAGATTCCGCTGACCCAGCTTTACGCCGAGCCTGCATTGCTACGGACTCGGCTAGTCAAAGGGGATTCTGTCTTTGTGGATACTGAATACGAACTGATGCAGGCACAGGCCTATTTTGAACAGCAGATCATACTGGACAGCGCGCGCCGTCAAACGCGCCAGGTCGCGCTTGATGAATTGGCGACCGAAGTGTCGCTGCGCCGCGCCAATCTGGAAGAAACACGTGCAAATTATTTGACCCGGACTGAGTTCGGTGCGGAGGCCCGGGATTATGTCTATCTGACCGGTGAGGTAAAGACGCAAAGCCGCTACGCGTTGCCATTTGAACAGCGCCCGTCGCTCGCCGATGCGCTATTTGACGCCGGCGGCGGCGTATCGATTGCCACCGGAGATATATCGCAGATCTACGTTCTGCGGGCCTCCGCTACCCAA
>CBDTVL010000293.1:0-4500 GCA_965363755.1 uncultured Sulfitobacter sp. | reverse complement strand
TAGACATCGAACAGCAGCCATTGGGGCATTGTCAGAGCGATCGGGCTTGAGCCGGTCAGGTTGGCCGCCTACGTCTGACGGATGACAAAACCCAACCCATTTCGATACTTTCGGACCAGTCCCGAAATCATCTGGCTTGCGGTGATGATGTACGTTCGGTTCCCACTTTCCCTACGAAATGTCGAAGACCTGCTACACGAACGTGGCATCGATATTAGCCACGAGTCGGTCCGTTTCTGGTGGAACCGTTTTGGCCCATTGTTCGCCGCCGAGATCCGCAGAAAACGCACCCAGCAGATGCGCGCCTGAGATGCCGCCATGTTTCAGCAAGAAAGGCCTGTAGATCGGTTGGGTCACTCATAACCAGTCATCTCTAAATATCCTTGTCCTGTGTGGCTGCCAGACACTTCGACCGGTCCTTCCCAATAAGGGATTGAAAGCCCCATCCACGCATTCGGGTTCAAGGCTGTCACGAACACGTCGACGCCTTGATCAGGTAGCGTAACGCGCCATTGCGTCGGCAGCACCCGGCCGTCAACGGAACTGTTGGCAAGCGGAATGGCGGTAAACGCGCCGTCGGCATATGATTTCGTCGCCCCATCGGGTGCGATCCAGGTAGAAGAACTATAGTATGATCCATCGGTCTGCCGCAGCTGGAATCCCATCATTTTGGACCCGTCCCTGAATGACAGCGAGAACCAGTCCCAACCAGATTGCTGCTCTGATAAGGGCTGCGATGACCACTCGCGATCAAGCCATGCACTGCCTGTCACAGCGATCTCGCCGGTGGGCAATTGCAGCGTGCCGTCAATTTGAAAGAATGGTTGCGAATAGTAGTAGCTTGCCTGCCCCTCTGCTGACTTGAGTGAATATCCTTTGTCGCCATGAAAAACCAACGGTCCGTCTGCCTTGAGCGACATGTCATAGCCAAAATCAGGACCATTTGCAGTGAGTGTCATATTGTCAAAATCCGCTCCCTCTAGCGCCCACTCGTCAATCCATGCACGGAAAGGACTGGCGTTCACGCCTGCCTGCCCAATGCCGCCACGGGCAAAGCGTTCGGTGGCGAAGTGTTGATCTGGTGTCGTAACGGCCGCATGTGCAAACCAGATTTGTGGCGACTGCCACCCCTCTGCCTCTCTCGGCGCGAGGGCTGATCTAAAGAGGGTCCACTGCAAACCATAAGGCGTACCGTCCGGGCTGCTCAGGTTTGCGGTGAGGTACCACCATTCGATCCGGTACTCCGGGTGCGCGGCGTGATCAGTGGGAAAGCTGAACGTTGGGTCAGGAGTGGGCGCGACAAATCCTTCGGCTTCGGTGCCAAGGCCAGAAAACCCCTGTGCCAAAAGGCTCACGGGCCAAAGAAACAGGAAAGCCAATATCTTAACGTTCACTTGCAAAGACCCTCAGCAAAGTAGATGGCGGCGTCCTCATCAGGCGGAATGCAGGCCAGGTTGCGGCCAACAAGGCGGCAATCAACGCGTAGCCACCCAGTTGCACATATTCGAGCGGAAATAGGTACATAGGCAACTTCCACCCAAACGCTTCGACGTTGATGATGGTCAGTAAAACCCATGCAAGCGCGAGCCCCATTGGGATCGCGCACAGAAAGACCAAACCAGCGAGCAAAACAGCCCGTAAAAGCTCTAACCACCCCAAGCTGCGACGCGTCAGACCCAGTGCCCAAACCGGCGCGAGTTGCGGCACACGTAGATCTGCCAGAGTGAGAAGGCTCATCAAGATCGCAAAGCTGGCGACGCCCAGCGTCAGGATATTCAATGCAGATGTCACAACAAAGGTCCTCTCAAACACGTCAAGTGAAAGGGCCTTGATTGCCACCTGATCAATGATCGTATTGTTTTCGATGCCAAGCCTGTCCACGATCTGCATGCGCAATTTTTCTGCTTCTTGCGTGCGTATGCCAAACCGGGCTGGATAGAGGTCAGGATGGAGGTCTTGGAACACTTTCTCAGACACGATGACTTGGCCTTGTGGGTTGCCGTAATCGCCCACGACAGCGGCGATGGGCATCGTCAGATTGGGGGCCAACTGCACCTGATCTTCGATCCAAAGATTTGCTCGGCGCGCCAGTTGTTCGTTAACGACAACCGCTTTGCCGCTCTCGACAGCGTCCCATGCGGCCGGGGTTGCATCCAAAAAGACCCAGTTGTCGCGGTAAGTGGGGCCAACACGAACACCATACAGGTCCACAGGTAGGTCGGCGATAGTGGCTTGGGTAGTTAGAAGTGGCAAAACCTCTATCTCGCGGCGCTGAAAGAACGCCTCTAACTCGGCACTTTGGTTGGCAGTTTCGACTTGGATGAAAAGCTCCGACGCAAGCCGTTGGTCAAGGAATGCGACAAAGGTCAGCCGAAAGCTCGACACCATGGTTGAGACACCGATATTGGCTGATACCGCGAGCAAAAGGGCCATCAATGCGAGGCTGAGGCCGGGAAGTTGTTGTCTTGTGTCGGCCCAGAACCAGCTCCAGATGGGCGTGATCGTGTGTTTTTCCAGCAAGGTCAAAATGCCCGCTGCTAAAGCAGGCAATGCCAGTGAAGCTCCAATCAGCAGACACCCCAGCAGCGCGAAGCCGGCCAACAGCCCATCCCAGATCAGGGCAAGCGGCACTGCAGCGCTGAGCAGAATGATGGCACCGATTGATTGCAGCCGAAACCGCGATGCGGTGGCTGTGACCCATGCCCGCGGTCTTACGCTTGCCAAAAGTGGCATCCGCGCAATCTGCCAGATCCGGGTTGAAAGGGCTGCGGCTGTCCCCACCACGGCAAGCAGCAGTCCCGACGCCCACCAAGCTGCGCGCAGCTCAAGCGTGCCTGAGATTTGTGCGCCATAAAGCCCGCGCAAGGTGGCCGCAACATCGGGCAGCAAAAGGGCCGCAATCAGATACCCCAATACGATACCCAGGCCTGCCCCGATCACCGCCAATGTCATCATCTCGACAGTGATGAGGATGACCAGGCCGCGCAGTGGGACACCCAGTGACCGTAACGTGCGGATCATGCCGCGCCTTTGTTCAAATGCCAGACCAATTGTGCTGTGTACGATAAACAGGCCTACGGCAAAGCTCAGAAGCCCAAATGCGGTCAAGTTCAGGTGAAAACTATTGGTCAGTTGAGCGACATTGGCCACTTGTTGAGCGGGCTGAGCACGCAGTTCGGGTGCAATAGTGCTCAGATTTGGTTGCGAAATCGGCTGATCTGGAAGCAAAATGAGGCGGGTTAGATCATCTCGCCCTAACAGCTTTTGCACGAACCCTATGTCCCCGATCGCCATCCCGGGCGCAACGCTTGCATCCAGCGTGACCTCCGCAATGAAGTCAAGTTTGCGCGCGGTCTCCTGATTTGCGAACAGGGTATCAAAGCGTTCGAAATCCATTGCAGGTGGTCCCGCTGTTGTATCTCCCGCCACCAAGCCACTTGGGGCGGTCACGGGATCAATGCCGACCAGCCTCAGATCGCCCAGACGGCCATCAATGATTGGCGAGACGAGCCATCCCGATCGTCTGAGCGCGATATAGAGCTCTTGCGGAATCCTGTCACCCTGCCTTGGGATCAACATATCGAACTGGCCTTCCGCCAGTGTCTCAGCTGCGTCGTCGTAGCTCGCGCGGGCCTCCGCATTGATTGCCTGAACGCCTGACCAAAGCGCGGTGGCCAAGGCAAGGCCCGCAAGATAGGCGAACAGTTGAACTGGATTGCGCTGCCAATGTGACAGGAGCGCCCACAGGCAAGGTCTGATCATGTCAAAAGACCGCCATGCAAATGCAATTGTCGGTCCATGCGTGCGGCAATGTTTGGGGAATGGGTGACAACCATCAATGCTGCACCCGTCTGCGCCACCAAATTGAGCATTTGTTCCAGAACATCTTCGGCAGTTGCCTCATCGAGGTTTCCGGTAGGCTCATCCGCCAGCATCAGCTTCGGCCTTGCGGCAATAGCCCGTGCGATCGCCACACGCTGCTGCTGCCCGCCCGACAGAGATTCTGGGTACTTTTTCATATGGTTCGATAGACCTAAAGCGGCAACTATCTGCTCGATGTGAGCCGAATCTACCCGCCCCGACAGGGCGGATTGAAACGCTATATTCGCCCCAACTGTCAGTGATGGGATCAGGTTGAATTGCTGGAAAACCAGTGCGATGTCTGTTCTGCGCAGGGCGGCGCGCGCGCTGTCCTTAAGCTTTGTAAGGTCCTGACCAGACACCCACACGTGGCCTGCATCCGGTGCCTCCAACGCGCCGGCGATATGTAGCAACGTACTCTTCCCACTGCCAGATTCACCTCGAAGCGCCAGTGTCTGTCCCGCCTCAAGATCAAAACTGACGTCCCGCAAAACAGGGACTATCCCATCGCTGTCGCGAAAGGATTTTTGAACCGTTTCAAACCTAAGCACCATTGCGCACCCCCCTGTTAAACCTAATGTATATTGCGCGCCGACTTTTGACAGGTTCACGGCGTAGTTGCGTTTCGCTTCCAGCCCG
>CBDTVL010000292.1:0-4535 GCA_965363755.1 uncultured Sulfitobacter sp. | reverse complement strand
GGCACAGAATGGGATGGCAAAACTCTCGAAGAGATCATAACCGGCACCTATGACGCCAGCGCAGTGGCGCAAAATGGTATTTTCAACAATATCTCGCAATTGTGGAACCACAACCAGTTCTGGGAAATGATGGGCCCGAATTCTGGCGCAATGCCGTCTGAGCTGGAAACTGCGATTAAGGACAGCTTTGGGTCCGTTGATGAATTCAAAACCCAATTCTCGGCTGCTGGTGCCGGTCAGTTCGGATCAGGCTGGTGCTGGCTGGTCAAAGACACCGACGGCGGGCTGAAAGTGACCAAGACCGAAAACGGCGTGAACCCACTGTGCTTTGGTCAGACGGCGCTGCTGGGCTGTGATGTGTGGGAACACTCTTATTACATCGATTTTCGCAATAAACGCCCGGTCTACCTGAGCAACTTCTTAGCCAATCTGGTCAACTGGGAAAACGTCGCCTCGCGGATGTAATCCACAGACCAATATGATCCTCAAAGCCCCGCACCACCATCTGCGGGGCTTTGTTAATTGGCCATGTCCATTAGACGTGCTGGTCGACCTTGGGCTGATGTCCAAATTGATCGACGTCGCAAAAAAACGTCCGGATCAAAGACCTAAAGTAGTTTTAACCGCATCATCGATGACGCCGGCAAGCAGCGCGTCTTCATCTGCGCCGCACCCGGCCGTTACCGTTGCCAGAAATGTTTCACGCAATTGTTCTTTTTGTGCGTCTGAAGTCGCGTATTGCGCAATGTCGATCTCGCGATTGTAAAGCGACAGTGCGGTAATTTTCCCCACAATAACCAACACATATTCGTCGTCACCGTCGGATTCTTCAACGACACTGGCGCAGGTGTGATACATATGAGGAAGAGCTTCATCGACCATCTTCTCTGCGGCGTCGTCCGCGTAGAGCGGGTTCGCGAAAGCCAACACCGTAGCAAACGCGCCCAAACGAATTCTTAGTTCAAACAAGGTTATCTCTCCTCCAAGTTACAACGTATCAGCTGCAAACGTGCGATTTAACAACTATTTCTTGACCTCTGATCCGACAATGCCGCCCAAGACAGCACCGACGACGGCAGTTGTCCCGTTTCCGAGCAACGCACCGACACCAAGCCCGATCGCAGCACCCGTTACAGTGTTCTTGGTCTTTTTGTCTGCATAGGCCGACGAAACGGACCCCATTGTCAACGCAGCCGCCAGAGCTAAAACACCAACAACGCCTGTCAGTTTTGATATGTTCATTGGTCTCTCCAATCCCAGTTTTTGTAATGTTACGAGTTTCCGCGCCGCCGGGTCAATGCATTGGTCGCAGATTTGCAAACCTTAATGCTGTCGCGACGGTTGGGCTTGGGCTCAAACACAGAGCGCCTAAACCGGCTAGCCTGTTTGAGACGTTTGCGAAATCGGCGCAGGACGACCCAAGTCGATTCTGCGGCGCACCAGGTTTGGACTGTATGCCAAAGGTGGTCTCGCGTTCAGGCTTTGCGCAAAGGCATGGCCTTGCCGTCGTACGGGGGTCTGCGCAATTTGTAGCGACTGCGGCGGGCCTCCAAATGGTGGTATTTCCCACCGGAAAGCAGGGGCCAGTCGACCGCAAGCCCCTGTTTGATAAGTTCCGCTCCGATGTCTCTTTCATCGGGCTGCTATCGTCGCATGGTCGTGAACCAAATCGGGCACTGGCAGCAGAGTTTTATGCGCTGCTGGTCTTCAACGCGACCGCACGGAACACTTCGGTGGCTGCGTGGATACCCTTGAACTCCATCTCACCAACCCGCTCTGCATCCACCGCACCCTCAACTGCCATATAGGCGCGCGGGCTGAGTAGGATTTCACCGTCTGCCGCGTGATCACACAGCCGCGCTGCCAAATTGACCGCCGTACCAGATGCCGTGTAGTCATAGCGCCCTTCGGATCCCACCATGCCGACGGTGGCGTATCCCAACGAAATTCCGACCCCAAAACCCAGCTTGTGACCCATCCTGCGCCAGTCGCGGCTAAGCTCTGCCATTCGGTCGCGCATTGCAAAGGCCATTCGCAGCGCATCACCGGTGGGGTCGTCGCAGGGCAGGGGGTCGTTAAAGATCACCATGATCCCGTCACCCGCGCGGTGATCGACGCCCGCCCCAAATTCTGCGATCAGCACGCCCATTGCCTGATGATAGGTTTGCAGCACCTCGATGGTCTCCTCCGGCTCAGCCCGTTCGCAGAACGCGGTAAAGCCCCGGATATCGCAAAACAAAGTAGCGATCTTCGCCCGATGGCTGCCGAGCAGCGCTGTATCGCCGGATGAGATTACGGCATCCGCAACCTGTGGCGACAAAAACCGTTTGAGACGGCCCATACGTTCCAACTGATCCACCTGCGTGGCGACGCGGTCCTCCAGATCCTTGTTGAGGGCTTCAACTTCTGCCGTTCGGCCTTCGAGCGCTTTAAATTGACGCACTTTTTTGATGGCAATCACTGCTTGTTCTGCAAAGATTTTGACCAGTTCTATCTGGCTTTCATCAAATGGCCGGACTTCGTGACGGAACAGGATGAAACACCCTATACCCCCGCCCGGCGTGATCAGAGGAACAAAGAGGTTGGTTCGGATGCCCTGCTCCTCAACAAGCGAGGTTACATTTGAAATGCCATTCCGATATTCGTCAGTATCGGACATGTCGGGCAGGTGAACGACGTATCGGCCAAAGATTGCCCGCGCGGCAAAAGAGCGCTCGGGATCCATCGGGACTCCGCCTGTGCGGTAAATCTCAACGGTGCTGTCCTTGGCGCCATGATGTGGAACCATTCTTTGGTGCGCATCGCCCGGCTCGGCCATGACTAGAGCGGCAAAAGGCGCGTCGCACAACGGTCGGGCATGACCGAGGATCTTATCAAAGACCGGCGCCTCATTCGCACGCGACTGGTTAGTGCTTGCGAGGATTTCGCGCAACGCCGCCTCGCGTGCACGGCTGGCCAGATATAGCGTGTCGGCACCGTTTGGCGGCTGGTTCACTGAATTATTTGGCAATAGAACGGGTCCGGCTCATGTCTTTGGTTCTCAATATTGATGCCTTATACAGCGCCTTTCACCCTTACCAGTTGAACCTCTAGGTGGTGGCATTGCCGGCAGAGGGTTGACCACACCTATCCTCCATGTCACCGCTGGCCTCGGTTTAGGGAGAGCGCATGACCGAGAGTAACAAAGGCGTTCTCGCGATGATTGCGGCATGTACCGTCTGGGGTCTGTCGCCGATCTATTACAAAGAGCTCTCACATATTCCGCCCCTCGAGGTGATGTCGCACCGGGTCTGGTGGTCGCTGGTTTTCTTTGTGGGTGTTCTGGCTGCGCAATCCCGACTGGATGAAATCCGGGTGGCCCTGTCAACACGGCGCAATCTGGCGCTGATTGTTGTGGCGGCCGCGATGATCTGGGTGAATTGGTTCCTGTTCATTTATGCCGTTCATATTAGTCGGACGACCGAGACCTCTTTGGGGTATTTCATCTATCCTCTGGTCGCAGTGGTCATCGGTCGGTTCTGGTTTGCAGAGCGATTGATCCGCGCCCAGTGGTTGGCCGTGGGATTGGCCGCTGTTGCGGTCACAACGCTGACATTCGGGCTGGGTGTGGTACCATGGATCTCAATCACGCTGGCAGTGACCTTTGCCTTGTATGGCAGCATCAAAAAAGGCCTCGAGATCGGCCCGGTGGTGTCGGTGACATGCGAAATCCTGATTGTAGCGCCCATGGCAATTTTCGTGATCCTACTGGCGCAATCAGGCGGGCAGGGTGGGTTTGGCAATACCTGGCATGACAACCTTTTGCTGATTTTCTCCGGGCCGATCACAGCCTTGCCGCTTTTGTTTTTCAGCTTTGCAGCGAAACGCATTGCGATGTCGACGGTGGGGCTTTTGCACTACCTGAACCCGACGCTGCAATTCCTCTGCGCGGTCATGATTTTTGGCGAACCATTTGGCCGCTGGCACGCGCTGGCGTTCCCGATGATCTGGCTGGCGCTGGCGATCTATTCGATCAGCGCATGGTCTCAGGGCAGAACCGCGCGCAGGGCGTCTGCAAGGTCGGCTGGGGTTGACACAACTGACACAAACTCTGCCAGCGAGGCATCTGCGAAACCCTGATCAACGACGTGTGATATGAGGGCCAGCAGCGGGTTCCAGTATCCTTCGGTGTTGAGCAGGAAGATCGGCTTGTCGTGCAGGCCCAACTGGCGCCAGGTCAGGACCTCAAAAAGCTCGTCCAGCGATCCCGCGCCGCCGGGCAGCACAACAATAGCGTCGGCGTTCATAAACATGACCTTCTTACGCTCGTGCATGGTCTCGGTGACGACATATCGGGTCAGATCGGTCTTACCGACTTCCCAGGCGACCAGGTGGGCCGGTATTACGCCAAAAGTGTTCCCACCGGCATCTTGCGCCGCGCGCGCGACAGTGCCCATCAACCCAACATCACCTGCGCCGTAGACCAGGCGCCAACCATGTGTTGCGAGCGCAGTGCCTACTTTTTCGGCAGCCTCGACATAAGCGGGGAGCAGGCC
>CBDTVL010000291.1:0-4568 GCA_965363755.1 uncultured Sulfitobacter sp. | reverse complement strand
CGGGCGATCACTTGGGTATCCACACCCACAACGACACCGAAAACGCGATTGCCGGATCACTGGCGGCGATTGATGCAGGCGCACGGCAGGTGCAAGGCACGCTGAACGGGCTGGGCGAGCGGTGTGGCAACGCCAACCTGACCTCTCTGATCCCGACATTGCTGCTCAAAGAACCTTATGCCAGCCGGTTTCAAACCGGCGTGACACCAGACGCGTTGCAGGGGCTAGTGCAGGCGAGCCGCAAGCTTGATGAAATCCTGAACCGGGTTCCGATGAAACAGGCGGCATACATCGGATCTTCTGCTTTTGCGCACAAGGCCGGTTTACACGCCAGCGCCATCGCCAAAGACCCCGCCACCTACGAACATATCGATCCGGCAAAAGTTGGCAATACACGCATCATTCCAATGTCCAATCAGGCCGGACAATCGAACTTACGCAAACGGCTGGAAGAGGCAGGTCTGGTTGTGCCTGCGAAAGACCCGGCATTGGGGCGCATTCTGGAGCGGGTAAAAGAACGCGAGGCTGAAGGTTATTCTTATGACACGGCGCAGGCGTCTTTTGAGCTGTTGGCGCGCGAGGAATTGGGACAACTCCCAGATTTCTTTGAGGTGAAGCGCTACAAAGTCACAATTGAACGCCGCAAGAACAAATATGACAGGATGGTCAGCCTGTCCGAAGCCGTTGTTGTAGTTAAGATTGATGGCGAGAAAAAGCTGTCGGTCTCGGAAAGCATGGATGAAACCGGCAGTGACCGGGGTCCGGTGAACGCGCTTGCCAAGGCTCTGGCAAAAGATCTTGGCCCTTATCAGGCGATGATCGACGACATGCGACTGGTGGATTTCAAAGTGCGGATTACGCAAGGTGGGACCGAGGCGGTAACCCGCGTGATCATCGACAGCGAAGATCATCAGGGGCGGCGCTGGTCAACCGTGGGGGTGTCTGCGAACATAGTGGATGCGTCATTTCAGGCGCTGACGGATGCAATTCGCTGGAAATTGATCCGTGACACTGAGTGATGATGTGAACGCCTGCGCCGCCATTGTGCAGCGCGGCGATCCGGATCGGTTCATGGCGACAATGGCAGTCCCCGTAGCGGCTCGGCGGGTTTTGTTTCCGCTTTATGCCTTCAACGTCGAGGTCGCTCGGGCCCCATGGGTCACCGAGGAGTCGATGATCGCTGAGATGCGTCTGCAATGGTGGCGAGACGCGGTCGAAGAAATTGCCAAAGGGGACGTGGTGCGACGGCACGAGGTCGTGACGCCTCTGGCGGAAGTGCTGGCACCTGAACACGCGACGGAGCTGGATGAGCTGATTGCGGTAAGACGCTGGGATATATACAAAGATCCGTTCGAAGACGGTAGCCATTTTGAGCGTTATGTCGATCAGAGCGCAGGCACTCTGATGTGGACCTGCGCGCGACTTTTGGGGCCAGCCAACGAGCAAGTTGTGCGCCATGTGGGGTATGCAAGCGGGGTCGCAAACTGGCTTTGTGCGATCCCCGAACTTGAAGCGCGCGGTCGGGTGCCGTTGCTGGATGGGACCACAAAAGGGGTGCGAGACCTCGCGCAGGGAGCCCTAAATCGGCTTGCGATGGCGCGACATTCACGTTCGGATGTGTCGCGCGCCGCTGGAGCCGCCCTGCTAGCGGGTTGGCAGGCTGGCGCGATCTTAAAACAGGCGGTTGCCGACCCGATGGCGGTTGCAAATGGCGCATTGGGTCAAAGCGAGGCGCGCAAGCGGTTAAGCCTGATGGCACGTGCAGCATCAGGGCGCTGGTAGTGGGTTTACGCTGTGATCTCAGATTTTGGCCGAAGCAGCAGCCAGATGAGGGCACATCCGGCCAGCGCAAGAAACGGGATCATCGCCACGTTCACAGCCTGCCAGCCCTCAGTGGCACTGCCGCCAGAACAGTTCATCAACCCACCTGACGCCAGCGACGCGAAGGTGACACCACCAAACACCAGCAGATCATTCAGGCCCTGCATCCGCCCCTGCTCATGTGGTTCATGCGAGGCGGTCAGCAGGGTGGTGGCCCCGATAAACCCGAAGTTCCAGCCGATACCTAACAGAACCAGCGCGACAAAGAAGTTGCCAAGCTCGACGCCCTGCAACGCGACAAAGCCAGCACCGGCAAGAATAAGCAGCCCCATTCCCATGATTTTTTCTGTTCCGAACCGAGCGATAAGATGGCCGGTGAAAAACGACGGCACAAACATTGCAAGGATGTGCCCGGTGACCACATTCGAGGCATCAGCTATGCCAAAGCCGCAACCGACAACCGCGAGGGGCGTCGAGGTCATCACAAGGTTCATCAGCGCATAAGAGACCATTGCGCAAATCACCGCGACAGCAATGCGCGGTGTTTTTAACAGCTCCCATCTGGTGCGCCCTTTGGGGCTGTCCAGAGTTAGCGCTGGCGGCTTGGGAATGCGCAAAAACACAAAGAACATCATGCCCAGAATGTTAAGCACCATCGCCGCCAAATAGACCGGAAAGAACCGCATAACGGACGCATCCGGAGAATTGCCGCTTAGATAGCCGACCAGTTGCGGTCCGATGACCGCCGCGACGAGCCCGCCCGCCATAACGTAAGAAATAGCTTTGGGGCGAAACGCATCCGAGGCAGTATCGGCGGCAGCAAACCGGAAGAACCCTTGCGAAGACATGTAGACGCCAGTCAGGTAGCATCCGACCAGAAAGACCCAGAAGCTGTTAAGTGTGAGCGCATACGCCGAGACCACCGCGCCCAGCAGCCCGCCGAGGGCGCCAACATAAAATCCGGTCCGGCGCCCATGTTTCTGCATCAGCGAGCTAAGCCAAGGCGCCGTGGTCATGGACCCAAAGACGATCATTGTGATCGGCAATGTGGCCAGACAGATATTGGGCGCGAGCTGCTGGCCAGCCAATCCGCCAATGACAAAGACCATAGTGATCTGGCTGCCCAGAAAGGCCTGAGCTGCAACCAGCACAGCGACATTGCGCTTGGCGAGAGAGTCGTCTTGAAAGTTCATTTTGACCGGGTATCTGTGAAATGAACGGGCGGCAAGCGCCTTGCATCATATGCTTCATATCCTAAGGTGCGGCGCATGAGCGTACCCTTACATCTCTTACTGTTGGCCGGCGCCGGGGAGGCGCGCGAGATAGCGGTGTTGCTTGCGGATCAGCGGAAAATTAAGGCGACAGCCTCGCTGCAGTATCCCGAACGCGCCATGGGTCCATTGGAGGTGCCCACCCGCATCGGGCGATTTGGTGGTGATAAGGGATTTTTGCGATATTTGCAGGATGAGAAGGTCGGCGCAGTGCTTGACGCGACCCACCCGTTTGCCACGGGAATTAGCGCCCGCAGCGCCCGAATTTGCGCCAGCTTGGGGGTGCCTTATGCTCAGGTCTTGCGACCCGAATGGCAGGCCGGTCCGAATGACAACTGGATCCAAGTTGCGGATGAAGCCGGCGCAGCGGCAGTTGTTCCAGTGGGCGCTAAGGCCTTTACAACAACCGGGCGAGCCACGCTCGGTGGCTTCAAGCACATGCTAGCCGCCCATCTTTTTGTCCGTCAACTCAGCGATGATGGAGATCGGCCTACCATGAAGAACGTCACATATGTGCATGGAATACCTCCCTTTTCAGTCGAAGAAGAAATGGCGTTGTTTCAGGACTTGGAAATCGACTGGTTGATAACACGGAATGCGGGCGGTGACGCCAGCCGGACCAAGCTGGATGCGGCGCAGGCGTTGGGTCTGCCGGTTGCAATGATCCAGCGACCGCCTCAACCAGATGGGCTCAAACTAGAAACCGTGGCGGCGGCGCTGAATTGGGTGCGGGCGCTATGAGTGTCGGGCGGATCATTCATTCAGATGCCTGTGTTGCCGAAGGGGCAGCCTGGCTTGCTGATAGGGACACAAGGTTTGCCGCTGCTTTGCAACAAACTGGACCGCTACCATTGCGCCTGAAACCTGATGGGTTTGCGCAGCTGTTGAATGCCATTGTGAGCCAACAGGTCAGCGTGGCTTCTGCCGCTGCGATCTGGAGGCGATTGGAAAATGCCGGACTGACAGCACCAGAGCCGGTTTTGGCGTCCTCGGACGAGGCATTGCGCGCCCTAGGAATGAGTCGACAGAAGGCGCGCTACGCCCGCACGTTGGCTGAGGCTGATATAGACTACGCCGCCTTGCGGAGCCTGACAAATGAGGATGCGATCAAACAACTGGTGGAGGTTCCCGGCATCGGAGTCTGGACCGCAGAAGTCTATGTTATGTTCTGCCTTGGCCGCGCGGATGTATTTGCACCGGGTGATCTGGCGCTGCAGGAAAGCGCGCGACTGCTGTTCGATCTGCCAGACCGGCCAAAAGATCGTGTATTCCGCGAGATGGCGCAGGACTGGACACCGTGGCGCTCAGTCGCGGCGCGATTGTTATGGGCCTACTACCGCATTGCGACTAAGCGGAGCGGAATATCGGATTAGCACCCCCGGCCAAAATCATTGGAGAGGGATGCTGATACGCCGGTCTGGTGCTCGGTTATTCGGCAGGTGACCAATCTGACGTCGGGTCATAAGCAATCATCGG
>CBDTVL010000290.1:0-4599 GCA_965363755.1 uncultured Sulfitobacter sp. | reverse complement strand
GCTGCCCTGTTCATCCCGAAGTGATTGCGAATTTTGTCAAAGGATTTAATCAATTCTGCTGCCCCGATTGCATACCCGACCCGCGCGCCCGCCATGCCGTAGCCCTTTGAGAAGGTGCGCATTCTGATCAGGCGCGGATCTTCGGGATCAACAATCGCCTCTGTTCCGGACGGGGCGCATTCGACGTAAGCTTCGTCCAAAACCAACAGGCAACCAGAGGGAATTTGCTCCAGTGCAGCTACGATGTCTGCGCCTTTAGACCAGGTGCCCATAGGATTGTCGGGATTGGCCAGATAAATCAGTTTTGCGTCTACTTCAACTGCGCGGGCAATCAGGGCGTGTAAGTCTTCGTGGTCGTCTTTGTAAGGGATTTTGTGCAGAACACCGCCAAAACCTGTGACATGATAGTTGAATGTTGGATATGCGCCCTCGGAGGTGACCACTGCATCTCCGGGTTCGATGATCAGGCGGGCCAGGTACCCGAGCAGCCCGTCGATGCCTTCGCCAACGACGATGTTTTGCATATCCGTGCGATGAAACGCCGCGAGGGCATGGCGCAATTCATAGCTTTCAGGATCCCCATACATCCAGATATCATGTGCTGTGTCCTGCATCGCCTTGATCGCGTGAGGTGAAGGGCCGAAGACACACTCGTTTGCGCCAAGGCGGGCGGCGAAAGCCGCATTTTGTGCGCGTTCCTGTGCTTCAGGACCAACAAACGGGACCGAGGCAGGCAAGGACTGGGCGAGCTTTGTGTAGCGCGGATAGGACATGGGCACAGATAATCGCAGGGCGCCAGCAGACACAAGCCCGGCTTGCCAATCAGACTTGCGGTAGTCAGACTGGACGGCATTGTATTCAAGGGGAATTTTATGCGCGCGTTCCTGATTTTGTTGCTGGTTGTGCTGTCTTACCTAGGGTTCTGGCCGGTTCCCGTCGCGCCTCTGGCTTATGTTCCAGGTGATAATCCGGGTCTGACCGGCGCGTTTGCACCCAACGACGCACTCAACGCAGCTGAGGTGATTTTGCTGCCTGACGGGCGTGTTGGGCCTGAAGACTTGGCGGTGCGCGCAGATGGAAGCTTTTACACAGCCGATCAGGCTGGCACATTGTACCTGTATGATGGCGATGTCCTGAAGCCAGTGGCGGAACTTGGTGGTCGGCCCTTGGGTCTTGATATCGGACCTGACGGAGCGCTGTACATTGCAGACAGTTTCCAGGGCATCATGCGGTGGACAGAGGCTGGGCTCGAGAGATTGGTTGCAGAGGTTGCAGGTGCGCCATTGATCTATGCTAATCAGCTGGATGTAGGGCGCGATGGGACGGTCTATTTTTCGAATTCGTCAGATCATTTTGATCCCGAAACGATGGGTGGGACAAAACCGACGGCTGTCATGGCAATGTGGGAGCAATCACCAGACGGCTATGTGGCGCAGCGCGCGCCCGACGGCGTAGTTGAAAAGATAGCTGAGGGGTTTGTTTATGCCAACGGCGTGGCATTGTCGCCGGACGAAGACTTTTTGCTGATTGCTGAGACGGGTCGGGCAACGGTGCATAAGTTGTGGTTGAGCGGTAACAAAGCCGGTACGCGCGAAGTGTTGATGGGGAACCTGCCGGGCTATCCCGACAATATCGAACCGATGGGGGATGGCACTTATTGGATGGCGTTTGCCAGTCTACGGGTGCCCGCCGAAGCGCTAATGCCATATCCGTTCTTGCGCAAGGTGATCTGGCGGTTGGGGCCGTGGGTGCGGCCTGCGGCGGTTGAGCACGGCATTATGGTTCATTTTGACGGCAACGGAGAGATTCTAAAGGTATTGCAGAATCCGAGTGGCTCGTTGGGTATTGCCACGGGAGGCCGCGCTGTGGGGGATGTGCTGTATATCATGACACTGGACAGTCGCGGTTTTGGCAAGCTGGCGTGGGCTGAGTAGAGCTTTGTGCCCTTACGTCGCGCTGGATTTTATCGGCGCTTTGGGGTGTGAACATGGCGCATCATAAGGAGCCTGCCGATGGACCGCGTTGCCGTCACATATTCCGATCATGTAGCCCATGTGCGCCTGACTCGTGCGGATAAGCTGAATGCTGTGGATGATGCGATGATAGACGCAATTATCGAGGCTGGGCAAAGGGTTGCGACGTCAGATGCGCGGGCGGTTGTGATTTCGGGCGAGGGCAAAGGGTTCTGTGCCGGACTTGACATCATGAGTTTTGCGTCGCTGGCGCAAAGCGAGCCAGCAGCCGTTCTGATGCCCCGAACCCATGGAGAAACCAATCGATATCAGGAGGTGGCGATGATTTGGCGCAAAGTTCCAATGCCGGTGATCGCCGCCTTACACGGCGTTGTCTACGGGGCAGGATTCCAGCTGGCGCTGGGCGCGGATATCCGCATCGCCGCACCGGATGCGCGGATTGCAGTGATGGAGATGAAATGGGGGTTGGTGCCTGATATGGGCGGGATGGTGTTGCTGCCCCGCCTGACGCGCTCAGACGTGATAGCACGGATGACCTATACAGCCGAACCTGTGTCAGGGGCGCAGGCGCTGGAATGGGGGCTAGTGACGGAACTTGCAGAGGATCCGTTGACAGCAGCGCTGGATTTGGCCGGCGTGATTGCTGGGAAAAGCCCGTCGGCGGTCCGCGAGGCCAAAGCTTTGATTTTGAAATCTGAAGCTCTGGGCGAAGCCGAGATGTTGCGCGCAGAATCTCAGGCGCAGGCTGATCTGATTGGCAAGCCCGACCAAATGGAGGTGATTGCTGCGCAGATGCAGGGGCGCCTGCCGGTTTTCGACTAAGGCACCATGATGTATAGCCGCGCTTTGCCCATTACCACCCAAAGGCCGGCAGTTACTTTCTCACCGGCGCATCTGACTGTCCCGCCGAGGATGCGCGCGCTTTCGGCGGAAGACTTTCGGAAAAACCAAAGGGTTAACCAAGTTCCTCCAAGCGTGCGAGGGCGTCTTTCAGGGTTGCCTCTTCTTCTTCGCGCGCAGTCAGGTTGTTGCGGGTTTCGGCAACAACCTCTGCCGGGGCAGATGCCGCGAATTTGGGGTTATTAAGCCGTCCGCGCAGACCACCAAGTTCCTTATTCAATTTGTCCAACGTCTTTTGCAAGCGTGACTTTTCCTCTTTGATATCAATGATATCGGCGAGGGGGAGGCCAAAACTGCCGCCTTCCACCGGGATGGTGACACAACCTTTGGGGAAGTTGCTGACTTCAGTCAGACTGTCGACCCTTGCGAGACGCATGATCAGGGGTTCATTACGGGCCCATGCGGCGCGGCCAGCATCGTCCAGTGCGCTCATCAGCATCGGGACTTTCAGGCCCGCAGGCACGTGCATCTGCTGGCGGGCGGATCGGATGGATTCGATCAGGCCGATCACCCAATTCATTTCAAGGTCGGCTTTTGCGTCGACCAGATCAGCCGCCGTATAGGTCGGCCAATCGGCGTGAATCAGCATTTTGGGACGCGCGGCAGATGTGCCCCATAATTCCTCGGTGATGAACGGCATGATCGGGTGCAGCAGGATCAGACACTGATCCAACACCCATTTCAGCGTGTCCTGCGTTTCTGCTTTGGCCGCGGCATCGTCGCCCTGAAGGATCGGTTTTGAGAACTCCACGTACCAGTCGCAGACCTTGCCCCAAACAAAGCCATAAAGCGCGCTCGCGGCGTCGTTGAAGCGGTAGGAGGCGAGGGCTGCGTCAACCTCTTCCCGAACTTTCCCGGTTTCGCCGATGATCCATTTATTCAGGGTCTGGGTCGGCGCAGGCAGGGTGTTTTCAGAGGTAAACTGGACTTCGTAGTGTTGTGCAAAGCTGAATGCGTTCCACAGTTTGGTGCCAAAATTGCGATAGCCCGCAATGCGTTGGGTGTCGAGTTTCAGCGCGCCACCAAGCGATGCCATGATTGCGTTGGTGAACCGCAGCGCGTCGGCACCGTATTCATCAATCAGGTCGAGCGGGTCGACCACGTTTCCGGTCGATTTGCTCATCTTCTTGCCTTTGGCGTCGCGCACAAGGCCATGCAGATAAACGGTGGAGAACGGGATTTGATCGACGACAGAGAGTTGCATCATCATCATGCGGGCAACCCAGAAGAACAGAATGTCGGTGCCGGTGATCAGGTCGCTGGTCGGGAAGTATCTCTTTAGTTCCGGTGTGTCCTCGGGCCAGCCGAGGGTGCCGATCGGCCAGAGGCCGGAGGAGAACCATGTGTCGAGGACGTCGGGGTCTCGCCAAACGGGGTAGGTGAGTTGGGTCGGGTCCTGATGGGTGGCATATTCTGCGAGGCTGATGGCAACGGCATGTAGCGCGGCCTCTTTGTCGGTCACTTCAATAACTCTGGAGTGATTCAAAGGGGTTGGCAGACCGGCAAGCACATCGTCAAACTGACCCGAAACAGTTGTGAAATCGGAAGCGGCGTGGTGGTGTTCTCCGCCTTGGCTGAGGGTTTGGTCTGACAGTAATCGGCCGAGTTCAACCATGTCCAGCGAGCCATCGTTTTCGTCGTCATATGAGCCGTGAGAGGCGAAGTCGAAACCGTACCAAACCGGTATCTGATGTCCCCACCAGAGTTGGCGCGAGATGCACCATGG
>CBDTVL010000289.1:0-4606 GCA_965363755.1 uncultured Sulfitobacter sp. | reverse complement strand
GGTTTTTTTGATCAATTTGTCCCCTAAACCGACACGCGAATGTCATGTAAGGGTGCAATCAGACCGGCGAAATGCCGTATCCATTCAAGAGACCTAGCTTTGAAGACCAACATTTCTTGAATCCGCTCACAAGACGCCCCCCTGTTTCTGCAACTGCGGTCGTACCCCTTTTGCCGCATGCAATTGTCGTTTAGTGGCCAATGCGGCTACCCGCCTCAAACCGGCCTAATTTGACCACGCCACAATATTGGCTCTGGCCGGGATACTCTTGGTAAACGGCGGACTCTGTTAGCAATTTGGTCCGCCCCTGCGTTGATATCCGGGCGTAAAAATTGGCCTCGTTAAGCAGTGTGATTTAGGGCACTCTACAATCCTTATTCTCAAGGATACTACTAGAATGGAAAAGAGCCTTTTTCAGTTCATCTGGAAATATTCGAAACGCGGACAGCTTGTGTTGTTGCTGGTCACATTGCTGACGTTCCCATTGCTGTATGTATCGCTGGAGCTACCCAAGCGGATCATCAACGACGCGATCGGTGGATCAGGTGCTGACGTGACACTGCTGGGTGTATCACTAAGCCAAATGCAATTATTGATGGTTCTCTGCATCGGGTTCCTGCTGGCCGTGCTGGCAAACGGGCTGTTGAAAATGCGGCTCAACACAATGAAGGGCGTGCTGGCTGAACGCTTACTGCGTCGATTTCGGTTTCAACTTCTGACCCGCCTACTGCGGTTTCCGCGCCCGTTTTTTCGCACAACCAGCCAAGGTGAGTTGGTATCGATGGTGACATCGGAGGCTGAACCAATGGGCGGCCTTATGGGCGATATGCTGTCGCAACCTGTGTTTCAAGCCGGTCAGATGATGACCATTCTGGTATTTTTGTTTGCGCAGAGTTTTTGGTTTGGCTTAGCTTCTGTTGCATTGATCCCCTTGCAAGCGTGGATCATTCCAAAGCTACAGCGCCAGATCAACCAACTGAACAAGGCAAGGATTCAAGAGGTGCGCAGGTTGGCCGCCGATATCGGAGAAACCGCAGCAGGTGTGAGCGATATTCGCACCAACGGCGGCGCGCGGTATCGGATGTCACTGTTTTCCAGCCGCTTAGGAAGCTTGTTCGGCATCCGACTTGATATTTACCAGAAGAAGTTCTTCATGAAGTTCCTGAACAACTTCATCAACCAGCTGACCCCGTTCTTTTTCTATTCCGTCGGTGGATATTTAGCGATCACAGGACAGATTACCGTCGGGGCACTTGTCGCCGCGCTGGCTGCTTACAAGGATCTTTCATCGCCATGGAAAGAGCTGCTCGCCTATTACAACCAAACACAGGATATGGCTTTGCGCTGGGAAGTCGTGACAGAGAAGTTCGCACCCAAGACTTTGGTCGATGAGGCGTTGTTCGAAGGAGCGCCTGAAACATTCCCAAAACTGAACGGCATCATCGAATTGCACGATGTGACGGTGCTCGATGACGATGGCCATTCGGTTTTGGAAGATATCAACCTGGTCATTCCGAAGGGCGCGCGGGTCGCGATCAAAACCAACAGTGAAACCGAGGCACTGGCAATTGCCGATATTTTGACGCGAGAGGTTATTCCCCACCGCGGAAACGTGCGGATTGCCGGGCACGCGCTCAATGAACTGCATCAGGCAGTGGTCGCCAACAGCATTGGCTATGCTCACTCCAAACCTCATATTTTCCAGGGTACGCTTGGTGAAAACCTGTTGATGCCATTCAAGAATGAGCCCGCTTATGATGAGAACTTTTCTGCCGATGTCTTGCGCTGGCAAGAAGAAGCCGCGCGTGCGGGCAACAGTACCGACCCGTTTGGTGCCGAGTGGGTCGATCCAAAGATAGCAGGTTTTGGGTCTTCGGATGACATCCGCGAATGGTGGTTCCAAATGGTTAAAGCGATGGGCGTCGATGACTTCATGGTACGCCGTGCCCTGCGATCCCGCCTTGAACCGAACACCCAGCAGGAACTGAAAACCGCAATTGTTCAGCTACGGCCCGAAATCGCCAAACGGCTGTCCAAGGCCGGGATGGATGATATCGTGCATGCCTATCATCCCGAGAAATTCAATCCGGTTTCACCCTTGGGTAGCAATCTTCTTTATGCGATGCCTACACAAATGTTGACGCAAACATCGTTGTCGCAAGAGGTCAACTTTGTCGAAATGTTGCGGTCTGCAGGGATTGTGGAAGAACTTGCGCAAATGTCGGCCAGTCTGATTGAAGGATTGACCGCAACTTTTGGCACCGATGGCACCGGGCATCCGCTGTTTCGCCGTTTGAACATGTCGGATGACTTGTATCACCGCCTTGGCGGGATCACGGAAAAGCGGCGCGAAGTTGGTGATGTAGGGCTGCCACCGGAAGATTATGCCTTGATGCTGACCGTTCCGTTTGCGTTTTCCGCAGAGCAGATTGGTCCTGCCTTTAGCGATACTTTCAGAGAGCGGGTTGTGGAAATCCGCAAAAAGAGCGCCGCGCAAATGGTTGCAGAGCTTGATGGGTTGTTCGAGACACTTGACCCGCAGCGGTATATTCCGGTGATGTCGGTTCTGGGCAACGCTATTTTTGGGCGGATATCAAGCATGGCCGGTGCTCGCGAAAAGCTGATCGAAGATATCGTCGTCGATGTCTTGAACGAAAACGGTTTACGTCGTTTAGCAGCACAGTCGATTTTCGATGTCGAAACGACGCAGGGCGGAGAGAATTTACCTTCTGTTTTTCGGGAGCGTATCGCCTTCAGCCGCGCGGGAATCAAGAAACCTGACATTCTGATCCTAGGAAATGCGCTTGCTAGCCATGATGGCGACTCGCGGGCATCTACGCTTCAGCGGATCAGTGATTTGATGCCCGAAACAACCATGATTTTCATTGAAAGAGAGTTTTTCAACCCTGAGAGCTATGACCTGTTTGTCGAAATCAAAGATGGCCGCATTGACGGCGCAGAGCGGGCTGGAGAACCGCTTGACGAAGATGCGCGCCAAGATCTGAACCGCAAACTAAGTGTCGTGGCACAGGCCGAATTGTTTAGCATCCTAGATCAAAAGCAGCAGCGATTGCTGGCCTTTAGCGCGCAATGGTACGAGGCAAAAGCGGGAGAGGCGATCTTCAAGGCTCAGCAAGAGGCCGATGCGGCGTATTTGTGCGTTAAGGGTTTGGCGGGGCTGTACTGGCCTGTCACTGAGGGCGAGAGCCATCTCATCACAGAAATTAAACCCGGACGATTGATCGGCGATTTGGCTGTGATCCAAAATCAGCTACGCCCGCTGGACCTGATCGCAATGGAAGACAGCGTTTTTCTGCGCATAGGTGCAAGCGAACTGCTGGCCGTAATCGAGAACGACGCCGCTGTTGCGACCAGTCTGCTGCGTTCTGTTGCCAGTCACCTGTCAGGCGCTGCAGAAAGCTTGCGTGCAACGCGGACATTTGCTGCCGAACGAGGCGTTGATTTCTCGGAACTTGACGCGTCGAGAATGGAGTGAGGCTGGTGTCAACGTCGCGGATGGGGAGAGTCGAGCCCGTACCAATTGGCAACGGCATCGGGTCTCTGGGCGCCAGCGCAAACCAGTAGCCCAAGTCCGCTTCCTTGAGAAAGCTCCTAGTCGGCCGCTTGTTAACTGTCACATCCTGTCAGGTCGCATGGACCGCGCACGGTCCGCCGTTTTGCAGCGAGCAGGATCAGATCTACAAATTGTACACGGTGTGATCTGACGAATGAACGGTGGCGTATTTTGTCATCCGTCGACGTTAGGCCAGCGCCCTACCTGCCTCAAGCCGATGATCTCTGACAATTCGCCGAAAGGTCAGATCAGCACCTCAAAACAAGCACCGCCACGTTTAACCCGGTTTATGAAACAGTCTTAACCAGCGGAATATTACCATCAACATCAACATGGTTGCAGTTAAACCGAACAGATCACCAACGGCGAAGACTACAAGCGCAACAAAGACCTGGTCCGGCAATATCAACCCGGAAAACACAACTAACTGGCCAACGGAGTTTAAAACAGAGGCCACGGCTCCGACAATCAGCAGCCACTTCCAGTCCATGATGCGGCCTCGGTTTGCAGTGATATTGCGCCCGAAGATCCTCACAAGTCCAAATGCAGCGTATGCGGACAGGGCCCCAACGGTTGTTGACTGGAGCATTGCCGGATCATTGACAGCCCGAACTTCGTCCCGCGCGAACACGAGATTTGAGAGATACGAACCTGCAAACAGCGGTATTATCGCTTTCCATCCAATCAACCATGTTGCCAGCACGCGAAAGCCATGAGGCAAATAGATCAAACTGGCAAAAATTGTAACGTGTGGGAGGACCAGCGTCTGGACGGGCGCTACGGCGAACAGCGTAATCCCGTGACACAGGACATACGCCGCCACGACGATCAAGAATTTTAGCACCGACGCCGTTATGTGATCAAGCGTGCTCACACTTTCTTCTATACGTGTTCCATCCCGGACGATCACATTGACCCTCGCGGTCTGCCCTTTTCATGGCAAGATCGGTTCTTCGCGAGGTTCGGGACGGGGACAAGACATGCTGATTACATTGGACAAGCAGGCGACGACGACGCCAAAGATCCGGACTG
>CBDTVL010000288.1:0-4647 GCA_965363755.1 uncultured Sulfitobacter sp. | reverse complement strand
GGGCCAGCGGTTATATGCACCGCGCACAAAGGCCGGACACATGACCGCAACCTGCAACGATCAAAATCAGTTCAAATCAACCCTTGCGTAAACGGAGCCGTCCACACATGACAGCACCCTATTTTGGGCTGGATACGCTCTATCGGTCCGCCACGCCGGTTATCCGTTCAACGCTCGCGCAACGATGGCTCCTATTTACGTCTTGCTACCAACCTCTCGCGATGCAGCGTGTAAATACCAGTCGCAACGATGATCAGCGCGCCAATCCACGTCCAAAGGTCAGGCAATTGGCCGAACACCATCCAACCATAGAATGTCCCCCATATCAGCAAGCTGTAGTGCACCGGAGCCAGAACAACTGCTTGAGCCAACTCCAATGACCTTATCACCATGACTTCAGCTATTCCGGCCAGAACTGCCATGCTGGTCAGTAGCGCAATTTCAAATCCCCATTCCGGCGTCCGCCATACAAAAGGCAATGGAAGGGTCAGCAAAGCGCTGGCCGTCAATGCAGTATAGGCTACGGTTGTGATCGTTTTGTCGGAGCCGCTGAGTTTTCGGGACAATATCTGGCGAAGCGCAAAAAGCAGGGCGGCAATGAGTACCAGCACAGCCGCCGGATGGATTACCCCCATTCCGGGCCGAATGACCACCAGAGTGCCCAGAAAGCCAATGGAGACAGCAACCCAACGTCTGATACCGACCGCCTCGCCAAGTATAAGTGCCCCCAATACTGTCACGACGAATGGAGCGACAAAACTGATAGCTACGGCATCGGCGAGCGGCACAAAGGATATAGCTACAATGAAGAGCGTTGCAGAACCCGCGGCCAGCGCTCCCCGGCCCATCTGAAGATAAGGATGCTGCGTCTTTAGTATGTCGCGGCCACGGATCATTAGCAAAAAAAAGACACCAACAAGCAGCCCAAGCTGTCGCGACCATGCGATCTGTATTGGATGGAAGCTGTCAGTGAGGAACTTGGCGTGGGTGTCGACTGCCGAAAACAAGAACATGCCACCAGCCATAAATGCAATCCCGCGCAGACTATCCGACGGGTTCTTAAGAGAGGTAGGGTCTGTCGAAGAAATGGTAAGCGGTGCGATATCCGTTCTCCGGTTGTGACCGTGGCTTCCTGAAGTGCTTCAGGCACTCCGTCCTTCTCAGTCTTTGGGGCACGTAACGCAAACAGATTTGCCACCTCACCCTAAGGCTCCGAACACTTTATCCGCAAGGAACTGATTACAGGCGCTCTAGTTCCGTGCTCGGCGTCGCCGTAAGCTGCGAGTGGCGCGTCTCCCGTCGTATGCAGAGGTCGTAGAGTTTTAGCAGAAAACTGAGTAAGCAATGACCCTCAAATCGAATGAAGAAGGAGATTAGTGTTGAGCACGACATCATACCCCGAGCTGACAAACGCGATTTCAAAGCAAATCGGCACTTTGCGAAAGGACATTCCCGAGACTATGAATGGGTTTTCGCAGATGGCACAAGGCGCGTGCGCCTCCGGCGCTCTTGGCGAAAAGACCAAAGAACTCATCGCAATGGGAATAGCCATCGCACTGCGATGTGATGGTTGCATCGGGTTTCATACAAAAACCTTGGTAAATTTGGGTACTTCACGAATGGAATTTGAGGAAATGCTTGCCGTCGCAATCTATATGGGCGGAGGACCATCACTTATGTATGCAGCTCAAGCGCTTGAAGCCTGGGAGCAGTTTGATGGCGCGCAATCCTAAAAGGAACCTCGAAGCACCACCTCTTATAGTTAGGGACCGGAGGATCAAGGATGGCGATCAAACGACCAAACCGGAAGAGATTGTTACCAGACTATGGCAGGCTTCGACCGCGATGTGACAGCCGATGCGCTTGATCAGGATCAAGACACTTTCTGGCCCGCTTCGCTAGCTTCAATCAAACGCCAACGAAAGGAGGTCAGATATGAGACGCCTTCTGCTTTTGGCTCCGTTGCTTGCCATGGGATGCTCGCTGGAAACCCCAAACGTGGGGAGGATTCTATATATGGAAAATTGCGTCTCCTGCCACGGCACCACCGGGCGCGGCGACGGTCCTGCTGCGGCTGGTCTCGGTTTATCGCCGGCAGACCTGACTCAGATTGCCGCGCGGCGAGACGGAGTTTGGCCTATGCTTGAGGTCATGTCTATCTTAGACGGTTATTCCCGACGCACACTCCCGCGCGAGGATATGCCGATCTTTGACGGTTTTCTGGAAGGTGACATGATCGATTTTGACACCGGAAATGGAGTAAAAACCCCGATGCCAACTAAGCTGATTGAAATGGTGAACTATCTCGAATCATTACAAGATCCCGAGCCGACGGACTACGTACCTTAAGCGCGATGTCTTAGACTAAGCCCGAAAGCGTAACGCTTAGAGCGCCATGGAGGTTTAGAATGGATGAGAATATGCATCAGAAAATATCACGTCTCAAAGTCACCGCTCCTCAGAAGGGACTTGTTGATACTATGCCTGACATAAGGTCGTGGGTGGCTGAGAACAGTATTTCAACCGGTTTGCTCTGCATTTGGTGCGTCCACACATCGACCTCGTTGCTTGTCCAGGCCAATGCAGATTTGGAGGTTATTTCTGACATGCAGCGGTTTTTCGATCAGCTGGTTAAGGAAGATTTTGGATTATATGAGCACGCGGCAAATGACCCAGAAAACATGGCGGCTCATATCCGTACTGCGCTCACAAATTCTCTGCTGACTATCCCGATTGGAAACGGAGCGTTGCCG
Organism: uncultured Sulfitobacter sp.; assembly: GCA_965363755.1. Classification (GTDB taxonomy): domain Bacteria; phylum Pseudomonadota; class Alphaproteobacteria; order Rhodobacterales; family Rhodobacteraceae; genus JL08. The sequence goes on along the minus strand of CBDTVL010000288.1, from coordinate 1,894 downwards.
CTGGGAAAGGCGAGGCTGCACGTCAGTTGCTCAACCCACTAAGAGCGGGCACAGTCGCACCGCCTGCCGAAAACCCAACCACTGCAATTTGTTCGCCATCCACCACAAGACTGAGCGGGTTGGGTGTAGAGATACGGTCAATCACTTCGGATATTGTTTCTGCGCGGCCCTTGATCACGTCCGCAGTGCCTGATCCGCTTTCGTCTTGAAAGTTGTCATGCGCATGGGTCGGCGCAGCAACGATGTATCCTGCATCAGCCAAATGGATCGCCAAATTCATATGGGTCAGCTGGCCGGAGCCGCTGCCGTGATTAATGATAACAAGAGGATGTGAGCTAAGTCGTGGCATGGCATTTTCCGCACCACGAAAAACGATCGGACCGCGCATGATTTGCGCGGGTGCCGCATCTGTTGTCTGGCAATACGGATCATTCCGTCCTATGATAAAGTTTGCGACAGAACCCGCATTTCTGCCCAAACGTCAAATTAATGCAACAGACCCTCCTGGATTGATCGAAATCAACGCCCTCAGCACCCCGCAGATTTACACTCAACAGTCACGGCGTGGTTTGTGCCGAGATGGTGTTGCTTTGAGGGTGACAGTCGTTGTTGGGAGCAAACAAGCCGCAGATGTCGCACGATGGCTGACGCCCAGCCTTAGCAAAGGAGATATTTTATGATCCAATCCATTGTGGCTCCGCTCGACGGTTCAACGCACGCTCAATTGGCCTTGGATCTGAGCATAGATCTTGCCGCTAGATACGACGCCCGGCTTGTTTTGCTGCATATCAGCGCTGCGGACGAAGAGGTGCCCGAAGCGCTTTACAACGCTGCATCTCGTGAGCTCAAAGACGCGGAAAGCAAAGGCCAGGATACGGGGATCCCACCCCACCCATCACAACGCGTCCGCACTTTGGGATACATGAGTAAGAAGCTCTTGCTCAATGCCAGCGAGTTGGCCAAGAGCAAAGGCGTCAAGAAGGCTGAGACGATCATCGACCTCGGCGATCCTGGCGAGCGAATTACCTATCATGCGAAGCAATCGTCTGCGGATCTCATTGTCATGGGTAGCCGCGGGTTCGGCGAACTCAAAGGGCTTGTTCTGGGAAGTGTCTCGCACAAAGTGTTTCATACCGCCCCATGTCCCTGCGTGACGGTTCACGACAAAGACGGGAAACCGGGTCCGGTAGAGATCAAGAGTATCCTGGCGGCGACAGACGGATCGGATCAGGCAGACAAAGCCGTCGATCTCGCGAGTGATCTCGCCGCCAATTATGGGGCGAAGCTGACCTTGGAGTATGTCATGTTGCGCGGACCATCGCTCGAACAGCTTCGTGCTTCCATCGACATGAAACAGGTTAGCAAAAAAGCCTATGACGAGCTTGATCCAGACCAACATCCCGTTGTTGAACATGTGAGCAGCGCCTTTTTTCCGCCGGTTGTTTCGCAAGCCACTCTGGAGGAAATCGGCCAACACGTTCTCGAACGCGGACGACATGCCGCAGACGCGAAAGGCGTCGCTGAAATAGAGTTGGTGTTGATCGAGGGCGACCCCGCACGAAAAATTGTCCAGATCGCCAAACGCGAGCAGGCTGACCTGATCGTACTGGGCAGTCGCGGCCTTGGAGGCTCGGAAGGACTGTTCGCAGGCAGCGTATCGTACAAAGTAAATCACATGGCGCCCTGCAGCTGTATGATCGTGCGCTAACGCGCGTCAATCCAACTAGGCGATTGCAGGTGAATGCAGCGCTCTATTGGCGCGACACAAAGGTTTGTACGCCGGCCCACATTCTCAAACTTTGCGACAGAACCCCACAGCCTGTAGCCTCAAGCAAACCCTACGCCAAGCCGAAGATCATATGAATGGACTGCTGTTGACTTGCATCAATAACAC
>CBDTVL010000287.1:0-4678 GCA_965363755.1 uncultured Sulfitobacter sp. | reverse complement strand
CTTAGACGCTCGGAGCGGCGGTAGAACCAGCAGATCGGTTTAATCTGACACTGCCGCTGATTGGCCTGTCCTGTTAGGATCTTCGTTTTGACGGAGGGCGGGATTGAAACACGTGGATTTGTATGGACGCGTTCGTCACGCTGTTCTTGTTGACGACATGAGCCGCCGATGGGATTGGTGAAGCAGCCGGTACATCCCATTACCGGACTCTGACCTGCAAACCGCTCGCTGCTGCGCAGTCACGGCCCATCGGATAATTCGGGTTGATGATTGTAGGCCCAGTCAGGAATTTAATTCAAAGCAATGCACGTCGGTCTGATCACCTGGCGTATTGCGCATTCCATAGCTAGGTTTATTGTAAGCAAAAGATTTGGCGTTACACGGGCACTGTCAGAGTAAAACGGCTTGAGCGGGGTAGGGCGGTTGTTTGGCGTTGTTTCATGAAACAACCCAACCCGTTTCGCTGCTTCAAGACATCCCCTCCTGCTGAACTCCGGATAAGAGAAATTGAGGTTAAAGATCGATATGTCTCGTCAAATCGCGGTTGTCACTGGAGCAGGTGGAGGAATGGGGCGTTCGATCTGCCTTAAGCTCGTGCAAGACGGACTGACAGTCGTCGGGCTGGACGTTTCAGCGGAACGGCTCGAAGAAACGTCTGCATCTGTCGGAGATGGTTTTCACGGTTTGACTGTTGATCTGACGGATGACAGTGCAGTTGCCGGGGCATTTGCCACTATCAAGGCCCGGTACGGTGGTTTGGACGCACTGATCAACAATGCGGGCACCTGCCTGATGTCAGATTTTCCAAATATCCCGGCACAGGAATTAAACAGCCAGATGGCGGTTAACTTCAATTCTGCGTTTTATTGCTGCCAGCAAGCTGTTCCCTTGATGATGGGCCGCCCTGGTGTACGCAAGATCGTGAACATTTCATCAAATGGGGCTTATAACTTTGACGCCTTCGACCCGCCGCATTACCGCGCTAGTAAAGCAGCGATGGACACATTAACCAAAGATCTTGCGCGGCGTTATGCAACGGAAAAAATCGCCGTTAATTCGATTGCGCCAGCAATGACGACCACGCCCTTGTTCGATGTACTGTCGGATGAGGTGTTGCAGAAGGCGATTTCAGCGATGCCACATGGACGCGCGATGGACCCGTCTGAAATTGCAGGCTGGGTTGCATTTCTGATTTCTTCCGCTGGCGATATTTCGAGCGGCAATATCATCATTCTCAACCAGGGGCGGGATGTGCGCTAGAAATACGCCTCGGGCGATTTCTTGAGCGTTGACCATTGCTCAGGCGAATGTCCGTAGATCACAAACGCTTTGGTGTCCCTGGCCAAGGTCATCAGGCGCTCTGCGCTGGCAATTGCTTTGGCCGCATCCCAGGACCCGGCAAACTGTTCGTCAATTTCAGCGGGACGTGAGATCGCGTCACTGGCAACTAGAACCGCCCCGGTTTCAGGCAATTCCAGCATCAGCGCCAACTGGCCTGGGGAATGACCCGGTGAGGTGAGAACACGAAACCCGGGGCCGACGTCAACGTCGTCTTCTATCACCAGATAGTCCTGATCTGGCCATTCAAGCGGCTGGGCGTCGCCCCAGTAAAGTGGCTTGGGCAAACGCCGCTCTTCACCTGATACCAAAATCGGGGACTGCGGAAAATTACCAAGGCCGCCGACATGGTCAATATGAGTGTGGGTCAGGATATGCAGATCGATCTGATCCGGTTTAATTCCCGCCAGAGCAAGCTGGCGCGCGGGCATATTCACCATCTCGCACTCCAGAACTTCACCAAACTCATATAACTGATCTTCCTTGGTTGCTGCGTCCTTGTCCTCGGCATATTTTTGCGGAAACCCGGTATCGACCAGAACGGATTCACCTGCATCTGTCTGGATCAAAAACCCGCAAATGCCGATGATCCTGCCGTTTGCATGCACTTTGAACAGCCCGTAATCCAGAACATGCAAAGAGACAGGTCGGCCTTTCAAATAGTCTTTGGCTTGCATAAGATTTCCCTCAATTTTACGCCAGCCAACGCGGGTCCCAAATGAAAGTCAAGATTCACACCCTGTTCCGGTACTTACTTGATACAACCGAGGCAGATCCCGAGGCCTTTATTGGTTTCTCGCTAGCAGAGTCGCCGAAACTGGGCGATTTTCTGGATGATCTTGATTCGCAAATGTCGCTTGATTGGAATCTGAAATCCTTTCGGGGCCTGCCATCCCTGAGACGGCGTGTCATCGATCAGGCGGGCTTGGAGGGGATTTGTACAGCCGATGATGTACTGATCACTGCCGGTGCCGCTGAGGCAAATTACCTGGCGTTCATGCAGCTTGTCCAAGCCGGGGACGAGATTGTCACAGAAAAGCCCGGATGGCCGCAGATCGAAGTTTTGGCCAAGGCCAGACAGGCCACGGTCAAATTGGCTGAAAGAGATGAGGCCAAAGGCTGGGCTTTGCCGATGAATCAGCTTGAAACCCTGGTCACCCACAAAACCCGGCTGATTTTCCTGACCAACCCAAACAACCCAACCGGCAAGTTGCTGAGCACAGCTGAGCTGCACCAGATCGCGCAAATCGCTGACAAGGTCGGGGCCTGGCTCATTATAGACGAGGTTTATGCCGGGCTGGAATGGACAGCGGGTAGGGCCCTGTCGATTGCCGGCATCTATGACCGGGGCATTACCACAGGCAGCGTGTCAAAGGCTTTGGGGCTGCAGGGTCTACGTACCGGTTGGCTTATCTGCAGAGACAACAACATGGTGATGGATGCGATCATCCTGCGCGAAAACAGCAGTGAAATCATGAATGTCATGGGTGAAGCAATTGCTGAAATTGCTCTTCGCCCAAACCGGCTAAGCCAGGCTTTGACCAAGACGCGACGTGACAGCTTCGCTACTCTGGATCATCTGGACGCCTACATCGCGTCCGAGCCAAAACTGTCCTGGCATCGGCCCGAGGCCGGATTGATAGGTCTGGCTCGGCTTGCGGAGGGTATCGACAGTGGCACCTTCGCTAAACGCCTGCTGGCTCACCCTTACAAAACATTTTTACTACCTGGCAGCGCTTATGGACTTCCAAACCACATCCGTATGGGAGTTGGTGGTGGTGCCACTGCGAATTTGGATGTCGGGCTTTCCCGGATGTCACATCTGCTCGCTGAATGGGGGTAACCAGCCTCCGGACGGAGCTGACATTCGAACTTGCTCAACTCGTCGCAGTAAATGCCCGCCAATGCCGCCAGTTGTTTTGCGCCAAGCGATAATTAACTATACTAAGTATTGTCTGGACGACGAGGTAAGCACTCATGACAGTTTTTCTTATCCTCTTGCTCGTCGGCGCAGGTGCATTTGGTTTCCGGTACTGGTCAAGAAAACAAATCCGCAAAAGCCTTCTCGCATCAGCGCTTTCGGAGCATCAGCGAACCATCGTCGCAGAACAGGTACCCCTGACTCGGAAACTTCCGTCCGAATTACGCGGGCAGCTCGAAGGCAAGATCAACGCTTTCCTTAACCAGGTCGAGTTCATCGGGTGCAACGGGTTGGAAGTGAACGAGGAAATGCAGCTTTCTATTGCTGCGCAAGCCTGCCTTCTCGTCGTCAACAGCGATACGTGGTACGATCATCTTAGCACAATCCTAATCTATCCGGGGGCCTTCAAGTCGCGACAGACAGAGCACAGTGGCTATGTCGTAACGGAACGCGAAACGGTGCGATCGGGTGAGAGCTGGTCGCGGGGGCCGGTCATTCTTTCCTGGGCGCATACCAAACAGGGTGCCATCAACGACATGGACGGCCACAACGTCGTGTTTCATGAATTCGCCCACCAGATCGACGACCTGTCAGGCCACACCGATGGTGTCCCGAACCTCAACAGGAGCCAGAGTTTCGCTGCCTGGGAACGCGTGTTCCTCAAAGCATACGCGAGCCACGTTGAACATGTCCAAGCGGGCCGCAAGACGGTATTCGACGCTTACGGCGCGGTTGGACATGAAGAATTTTTCGCGGTGGCGGTTGAGGTCTTCTTTGAAAGACCGGCGGCCTTAAAACGCAAAGAACCAGCGGTCTACGAGCAGCTGGCACTGCTTTTCCGGCTGGAACCGTCGACTTGGGGATAGTCTGACCACCTGACCATCGGAAATCGCAGGTTCTGACAATAAGGGTCTCGGTGTTGAATTGCCGCGTCGTGGACCTGTCGGGGCTTTGTTTTGCTCCTTTGATGGCGTGCTCTGTGACGAAGGAGATAAACTATGCGACAGACACGAACGGTTGAATTTCAATGACACAATCATCAAGGCATCAAATAGCATCAGTTTCTATAAATGCCCGAGTTCCACCAAGATCGGAGGACGCTCTAGTTCGACAACTCAGTACAATGATTTGCTGATCCTTAGTCACCGTGAGCATCCAGAGCGCCCCAGGGGCAGGCGCCACCCCGGCCTGCCCACTGTTGGCGTCGGGCGGATCGAGCTTCAACTTAGTCAGAAAGGGCTCGCGCGAAGGATAGCCCATTGCGATCTGCTCAAGTTGCAAAAGATCACCGCGACGCGACCTTGCGTTTTCATGGATACGTTCTCGATGCGGATCAAACCAGGCGCGGGCATCCACACCTAGGGCATCACGAAACTCGATGTAGTCAATCACCGGGTAGTTCTGGAGCGCGGCCGACCC
>CBDTVL010000286.1:0-4737 GCA_965363755.1 uncultured Sulfitobacter sp. | reverse complement strand
TTAGCAGATGGCAAAAAAATAGTTGTAACTCGCAGGAGATTGGCAGCAAGAACACCGAGCTTACACCGCGGACATGGCTACTATTTCAGCCGATCAGCCGCTGAACCATATCTGGCAAATCGGAAAAGCTATCCAGCAAGGCATCAGGTTGCAGCGCCGCCATATCACCGCCTGCAGGTCCGAACGTCACCAGCACGGATGGCACGCCTGCGGCGCGAGCAGTGTTGTGATCCGTGTCGCTGTCTCCGATCAGAACGCAGCGCGCCGGATCACCTCCGGCCCGGCGCGCCGCTTCGCGCAGCGGTTCCGGATCAGGTTTGCGCACTGTCAACGTATCCGCCCCGATCATGGACGCAAACCGATCCCGGACACCCAACCGCTGCAGCAACAGGTCAGCCAGAGCTTCGGGTTTGTTGGTGCAAATCCCCACACCATATCCACGTGAGGAGAGCACATCGACCGCTTCCATGGCGCCGGGATAGATCACGGTATGGACATCAATCGCCTCCGCATATGCCGCCAGAAGCTTGGGATAATAATAATCCAGCGTGTCCGTATCATGCATTCGCTCCAATCGAGCCAGCCCCAGCGTCAGCATCGCCCGCCCGCCGCGCAGCGCCGTGCCAGCATCCTTGACAGAGTCCAGCATTTCGCCAACTCCCATGTCCACAAAGCAAGTATTGGCAGCGGCAATCAGATCTCCGCTGGTGTCCGCCAAAGTCCCGTCGAGATCAAAAATAACCGTTCTCATGCCTGCCCCATTTCGCGCCAATCAGCGTATTTCCGCAGCAGCATATTGCAGGCTGCAATTTTGTTTGATGGCATGCAGCCTTGCGTGCCGTCCGCAACCGGATAAAACGAGCGCAACACGAATACAAAGAGAAAACAAAAATGAACATCGCATTGGTCATCCTTGCTGCAGGCCAGGGAACCCGGATGAATTCCGAGTTGCCAAAGGTATTGCACCCAATTGCCGGTGCACCGATGTTGGTGCATGCCATGCAAGCTGGCGCATCAGTTTGCCCGGAAACGATCGTGATCGTCGCCGGTCACGGCGCTGATCAGGTAACAAAGCTGGCCCAACAACAGGACGAGACGGCTCAGATCGTACTTCAGACAGAGCAGCTGGGCACCGCCCATGCGGTGGCTCAGGCCCGCCCGGCGCTTGACGGATTTCAGGGTGACGTCATTGTTCTTTATGGAGACACACCGTTCATCCAGCCTGAGACACTTGATCGCATTGTCGAGGCGCGCGCCACCCATGATCTGGTCGTGCTGGGTTTTGAGGCTGCCAATCCCGAACGCTACGGGCGCCTGATCATGCAAGGTGAGACGCTGGAACGCATCGTCGAATTCAAAGACGCCACGGCAGAAGAGCGTGCCATTTGCCTCTGTAATAGCGGTGTGATCGCCTGTGATGCCGCAATCCTGTTTGATCTCATCGATGCGATTGGAAACGACAACGCTGCCGGTGAATTTTATCTGACCGATACCGTTGCCATTGCCCGAGACAAAGGACTCAGTGCGACAGTTGTGACCTGCGATGAAGCCGAGACGATAGGCGTTAATTCTCGAGTCCAACTGGCACAGGCTGACGCTGCATTTCAGAACCGGGCCCGGCTGGCTTTGATGGAGGATGGCGTAACCTTAATGGCCCCTGACACGATCTATTTGGCCTATGACACTGTGATTGGCCGCGATACCGTGATTGAGCCAAACGTCGTTTTTGCGCCTGGGGTCACGATTGAATCGGGCGCGCGCATTCGTGCTTTCAGCCATCTTGAGGGCTGTCACGTTTCTCGCGGTTCCATAGTAGGCCCCTATGCCCGATTGCGCCCCGGCGCTGAGCTGGCCGAGGACACCCGCGTCGGCAACTTTGTTGAGATCAAAAATGCCAGGGTCGACGAAGGCGCAAAAGTCAATCACCTGTCTTATATCGGTGATGCAAATGTTGGTGCGCGCACCAACATTGGTGCCGGCACGATCACCTGCAATTATGACGGGGTAATGAAGCACCACACAGAGATTGGCAAAAATGTCTTTATCGGATCCAATACGATGCTAGTGGCCCCGGTGACTGTTGGCGATAATGCCATGACCGCAAGCGGCTCGGTGATCACCAAAGACGTTGAGCGCGAGGCACTGGCACTTGCGCGGGCCCCGCAAGTCAATAAGCCGGGCATGGCGAAGAAGCTGTTCGATCATCTATTCGCCAAGAAAAAACAAAGAGACAAAGGGCAGTCATAATGTGTGGTATCGTAGGGGTTCTTAGTGACCATGAAGTTGCGCCAATCCTCGTAGAAGCGCTTAAACGACTTGAATATCGTGGCTATGACAGTGCCGGGATTGCCACCGTCAATCGGGGGGTTCTGGATCGTCGGCGCGCTGTCGGAAAACTGGTCAATCTGTCTGATGAACTGGTGCACCATCCTCTCGCCGGAAAGTCGGGTATCGGCCATACGCGATGGGCCACCCACGGCGCTCCGACGGTTGGCAATGCGCATCCGCACAAGGCGGCTGACGTCGCTGTGGTTCACAACGGGATCATCGAGAACTTTCGCGATCTCCGGACGGAACTTGCGGATCATGGCATCGGGTTTGAGACTGAAACCGACACCGAAACCATAGCCTTGCTGACTCAGCATTTTCTGGATGCCGGTGCGACCCCGATCGAGGCCGCCAACAAGACCCTCGACAAGTTGCAGGGTGCTTTTGCACTGGCGTTCCTGTTTCAAGGCGAGGATGATCTAATGATCGCTGCGCGCAAAGGGTCGCCGTTGGCCATCGGGCATGGCGACGGTGAGATGTTTGTCGGATCGGACGCGATTGCTTTGGCGCCAATGACGGATCGAATCACCTATCTCGAGGAAGGCGATCGTGCAGTCGTGACCCGATCCGGGCTCGAAATTCGCGATGCCAATGCAAAACTGGCCAACAGGTCGATCAAAACCATCCAGATTGACAGCACCCGCATCGACAAAGCTGGTCACAAGCATTTTATGGCCAAAGAAATCGCCGAGCAGCCGAATGTGCTGGCGCGCGCCTTGCAACATTACCTGCCGCAAGGGGGTGACGAGATTGTCCTGCCCGATCCGGGCCTAGACTTTAGCAAAATTGATCGGCTGACAATGGTGGCCTGTGGCACGGCGTCTTATGCTTGCCTGACCGCAAAATACTGGTTTGAGCAATTGGCGGACCTGCCGGTCGAGGTCGATGTCGCATCGGAGTTTCGCTATCGCGAGCCTCCAATTACCCAGCGTACGGTTGCTATTTTTGTCAGCCAGTCCGGAGAAACCGCAGACACACTGGCCGCGCTGCGCTATTGCCAAGACAAGGCCGACAAAATTGTTTCAGTCGTTAATGTGGCGGAAAGCTCAATTGCGCGCGAAAGTGATTTGGCCTTACCGATTCTAGCGGGCGTCGAAGTTGGTGTGGCATCAACCAAGGCCTTCACGTGCCAGTTGGCCGTGCTTTTGATGCTGGCGCTGAAAGCGGCCGTGGATCGCGGCAAAATGACGCCCGAAGATCTGGCGGATCACTTGTCGGATTTGCGCGGCCTGCCCGCCATCATGAGCTTGGCGCTGGACAATCCGACCGCAACGCGACGCGCCGCCCGCCGTCTGTCAGAGGCGCGCGACGTGTTGTTTCTGGGTCGGGGCCGTATGTATCCACTGGCTTTGGAAGGTGCGCTAAAACTAAAAGAAATCAGCTATATACACGCTGAAGCTTATGCATCTGGCGAGTTGAAACATGGCCCCATCGCCTTAATCGACAAACAGGTTCCGGTGGTGGTCATGGCCCCGCGCGATAACTTGTTCGAAAAGACCGTTTCGAACATGCAGGAAGTGATGGCACGCAAAGGCAAAGTGATCCTGATCTCGGATGCCGCCGGTCTGGCGGAGGCCAGCGACGGTGTGTTTGAATCGATCCAGATGCCTGACGTGTCTCCGATATTGACACCAATCCTGTACGCCCTGCCGGCGCAATTGCTGGCCTATTACACGGCTGTCGCCAAAGGAACCGATGTGGATCAACCGCGTAATCTGGCAAAATCCGTGACCGTGGAATGACAACAAAGCCCGAGTTGAGCGCTGCCGCTCAGAACGCTCTCACCCAGATTCGCGCCGACGCAAATCCGGAGCGCGCTGCAGGCGCCGCCGCCTATCACAAGGTGGACCGGGTGTATTTGGGCGTTGCCAACCCGGTGCTGAACGATCTGACCAAGAACTGGAGGCAAACCTTCGATGTGCCGGAACGCACCGCCCTTGCCGCAGAGCTCTGGACAACCGATATCTATGAAGCCCGACTGGCCGCTGCAAAACTGTTGACGCAGGCGCGGATCCGCCCTGATGAGGCGGTCTGGGCATTGATTGCAGGCTGGGTGTCAGATTTTGACAGCTGGGCGATTGCAGATCATGCCTGCATGGCCGGCCAGAAACGTCTGATCGCGGACCCCAGTCGCGTAGAACAGGTCGCGCAATGGACCACATCAGACCATCTGTGGACCAGACGCGCGGCGTTGGTGATCACCCTGCCTTGGGCCAAGTTGAACTTTCCCAAGCCGGAAGATGACAAAATCCGCGAGCAGGTTCTGGGATGGGCTGCGTCTTATGTGCCAGATCGGGCTTGGTTTATCCAAAAAGCTGTCGGCTGGTGGTTACGCGATCTCAGTAAACACGACCCTGACAGGGTGCGCGTATTTTTGGCGCAATACGGCGACCAAATGAAGCCGTTTGC
>CBDTVL010000285.1:0-4761 GCA_965363755.1 uncultured Sulfitobacter sp. | reverse complement strand
AGGCCGAAAGCGCCATTTGACCCGCTCCTGCTTAACGGTAGTTTTGTCCCGCACCGCCGACCTTGGTTCATCCAGCAGCGAATGGCCACTTTCAGGAAGATTATAGGTCCAGACTCCAGCCTATCCTTGGTCGACCCTTTCTAATGTACGATCTTTGACTTGGGCAAAAACTGCCGTCGCTTCGACCTCATTCATGTTGGCAGACGTGAGCAAAGTAAACGTCCGGTCTGACTACCCTGGCATCGACCTCAATTCGACGACTAGGCCCCCCCAATCGCTCTATCGTGGGTTTGGTTCATCGACTTTGCTTCACGCAAACGCTCGCCTTCGTACTGCTCCATTGCAAGGTCGACATCCCATTTCCTGATATCCTTTGCGGTGCGTTGCCCCTTCTCCTTCAAACACTTTGCGAGATGGCGTCGAACCTCACCGACCTTGAGACACTCGCGGGCTGGCGGGCCGTTCAGTGCAGCGTCGGGCGACTGGGCAGAACCAAAGATTTCAGTCAGAGTCTGGCGCTCCGTGCTTGTTAGCCCGTTCATGACCATCGGTCCAAGCAGGAGTGATTCCGACAAGCAGTCATTGGCAAAGACAACCTCGTGCCGGTCACAAGCGAAATGAATCCAGCTGATTTGGGTTTTGCCCTTCATTTGTCGGATGCCGGGTAGCGATGTCAGGGATTTCGCCGGGGCAAACGCCTCAGTTGTGAATACCTTCCGCAATTTCCCTGCTCCGCCCACAAGGATGCGGTGTTGGGGCGACACGATCAGGTCTTGGATGGGCAAACCGGTGCCAAGCGCACCGGCTTTGATCAGAATGGGTTTGTCATCTGTAGAGGCTTCTTCCAAGGCATTAGTGTCACTGTGCGTCCAGCGGATCGGCTGGGGACCGTGATCCAGCGTAACGACATAATCGCCAGGTTTCAGCGTTTCCACGGCACGCGGACCAGTCGGCGTGGTGATCCAGGTGCCCTTCAGGAAACAGACCGGGAAGGTGACGATGTCATCAATCGCCAGGTCATCGGCATCAACAAAATAGATCGTGGTCGCCGACAGGATAGTGACCTCACCCATAACCGGATCGGACCCGTCTTCGGGCAGGAAGAAAAAGCTCTCAGTGCCGCCTCCAACCGGCTCAACGCTGATCACATGGCCGGTATAGGTCACGCCACCCAGATCATAGGTCACCTCACGTATGGTCGTCACATCATGGGAAATGCCGTCGATATCGGTGGGATAAGTACCGCCACTGCCTACACGCAGCCCGGCCTCGGTTGCTACGCCCCCAGTACTGTCGGAGACATCATCTGCAACCGTCGCATCGGTTTCCGTGCCCAACAGGGTAACATCGGCGCCCGATCCGGCCACACCCAGCGTGTCACCCACATTCGGGGAGCCGTCCAATTCCAACAGATCGTAAATGATTGCCATAGATCAGCTTTCTCGCCCTACGCCCATCAGACGTAGAAACGCTCCATATATGCCGCGATCGGGCGTGCCGACTTCATCGAGCACTCGGCGGCCAGCCCCAACCCACGGCCATAGCAGCGCTCATCCAACCGCCATTGCTCGCCAAGGGGTAGGTCGAGCAGGGCGCAGCCGCGCTTGAACAGGATGCGTCCGACGCGGCCATTGCCGTCTCGGTAAGGATGGATGCACAGGAATTTTCCGAACATCGTGGAAAGGCCAGCGCGCCGTTCACATTGGTCATCGGGCGGCGAGGTCAGAAGTGCCCGAAACCAGTCGGACAGATCCGCCATTTCACATGCGACCCTATCCGAGGGGCTGGTGCGCACGGTGCAAGGTTTGCCGCCCAACGCTCCATGGATTACCACCTCTTCGCCGCAACGCCTGTAGCGCCCAGCTGGGCCACTCGGCTGCCGCTCTCCGCTACCCAACTGGACCAGCAGTCGATGCAACGGGCGGGTGTCGCACAGCAGGCCGATCTGCGCGTCGCGCGACCGGGCTGCGACCAGGAATTCGACCTGGGCGGCGGGCCCGGTTGCTGCCGACGAATGAAGCGGGTCAGTTTTCATGCCGCTATTTTGGCATCTTTCTTTCTATATGCTATTAACGCCGTTCCGGGGAACAGCAGCAAAAGCTTGTTGTCGATGTTATGCCTATCGACAGTGCCGCCGGTAGAAGACATCGGCCAAAAGGTATGCTGGGCGCTATAGGCAAGCGGCGTCCCGGCTGACCCGAAGGTCATCCCGTCAGGGGCACTGTCGTTTTCGCTTGCGACATTGCTCTTGATCGTATCAATCTTTTGTCCGGTACCTAGACACATGACTTCAAACGTCGCAGCCATGCGCGCCCTTTGGCCAAACCGTCCTGCGCAGGTCGCAACAGCGTAACAGAGTAACAAACGCCTTGATAATCGTTCGGATGTGTCAATTTTCCATTGATCCAAATGGTTCCAACTTCGAACGGCATGACGGCCGTCCGGTGCAATCGGGACAGTCCAAATAGGATTTTTTGCGTGGAGCGGCAGCTCGCTGCTACGTTGCCAGTGCCGCGTAGCTCCAAGGCATCAGTTCTTCGAGACGTGTGATCTTGTGATCTGCGATGCGCGCGAGCACATCGGTCAACCATGCCTGCGGATCGACGCCGTTCAGCTTGGCGGTCTCGATCAGCGTTTACCTAACCTGCCGACCACCCGACAACAATTCGTCGATATAGTCCAAAGCACCTTTAGCGAGTTCCGTCCCCATAAACACTCCTGCCAGATCACCACGCTTGGCATAAACAGCCATGCTGATGTCATCGCTATTTGGGTGGTCGACAGCTACCATCGGTTCAAACCACGTGTTCACCGACCGGGCCACGGGGGGTGGCGGGAAGTCTCACGCGTATAGATACCTCAACAGATTTCTTTGGTGAAAATGAAAAGCCAGCATAAGCACGCTTACCGCATGGGGGAGGTGCTTTCCTCTTTGGATTGCCTTTTAGTTCCCATCCTATGAGCCAACCTCCTGTTACCGTCGGTGAACTCACGGTGCACCATCCGCCGCTATCTCGTTCATGGCCGATCTACGCGGGTCGCGGTCACTGATCGCTTACGCTGAAAACACTGGCGAAGATGGTGATCGCTCTGTGACTCTCTCGAAAGAGATCGGTTGTGCAACATACACATTCATTTCAAAAGCTGAGAGAAGCATTGCAAAAGAGACCGCACGTCGAAATTAGGCTGCTTATTCGCGCTGTTTCGCTGGTAGCCAGCTCCTATTGCAGGAAGCACCATAATTTTCGCTTTTTGCTGCAGCTTGTGCGACCGGAATAAACAGACCAAAGCTTGTCAACTCGGTTGGTTCTTCCACCCATCCAACGAAAATTGACTGCGGGGTCCGCCGTCCATTTGTCGCATGCTAGGAAATCTTGCGCTGTTGTGCCGTCCGAATTCGTGCCAGTCCAGACATATACTTGTCCTAAGCGCGTACCATTCCCATCAACATTGATTTGGTTGAAGGAGTGACCCGTCGGTTAGGTCCGCAGAATCTTCGGCTATCATCGTTCCGTCGGGCAGGATGTAAGGATGGGAACTCTTGGTGAAGCGAGTATCAGGGCTGTCAGTTCCGTCGGATAGCCAAGCTAAGTATGTACCCTATGGGACAATTGAAGCCGGGCGGTCAGCATCTGCCTGACACTTCTCGTCTGCTCCTGCGAGGCCGCCAGTGTTGCCATCGAACGTGATACTCGTGACGAAAACAGTCTTCTCTTTGGTCTCTGAATTAGCCGGACCCGTGACTACCGTGAGTAGCGCCATGGCAGAAATCATGGACGAAAGGTATTTCATGTGAACACGCTCCAATGCCAATCGCCCTTCGCATGTTATATGAAATATCGACGAAATTCGCAAACTTTTGAGTAGGCTATTGATTGCACAAGAGTAAACGGCTTACACCTCTGGATCATAATTCCAAGGCATCAGTGTTTGTCTAGCCTGTTGATTTTGTGGTCAGCGATGTGCTCCAGAACCCATATGAGCCAAGCTTGTGGGTCAACTTTGTTCAGCTTGGCCGTTTCAATCAGAGTAACGCACCAAAAACACAGCCGTTAGGCGGGGGGCACCCGACGCTCACCTAACGCTGATAACACTGCATGATTTATGGCTAAGTCCCACCGCAAGCCGCACAATCAGTTCTCCCTCTGCCGACCCTCGGACATGTTTGGGGCTTGGGTGGTGCTGGAGGTGTGCTGAGTGGGGCGGAGTAGGCGTTCAAGTCGTAAGCTCACTTTATGCATCGTCCCTCTGCAGCCATTCGTGCATTTTGCTGCAAAGGTCTGCCTCGATGAACGTCATTTCGAAGTGGGTTATTGCGTATGACTTCGGTGGCTTGCTTCTAATCTACGATCCATTATTGTTGGCAAGATGACGGATTTACGAGCCGAGCAGCTAGCGCAAGTTGGGAGCGGGCCTGCGAGCGCCTTTTCAAGACGGTATTGGAGATGAAATCAAAATGATGCGAAACCTCACCCTTGCCATCGGCCTCAGTGCGCTGCTGGCGACTTCGGCGATAGCTCATGATGACAGCGTTATAAAAAAGGCCCGGCAGCTTGGTATTGCCGTCGGTAAAACTTATACCTGCTTGCCTGAAGATGATCGTGCTGCAGCGCAGTCTAACTTCGAAGAAATGTTCGATATGATCCATCACGTTGACGGGCATGAATTGGCTTTTGTTTTCGCTGTTGCCATTGGATACGGATCGGCATCGGACATAACCGAAGCGGACTGCACGGAGCTTCCCAAGCTTGTACATGCAGT
>CBDTVL010000284.1:0-4784 GCA_965363755.1 uncultured Sulfitobacter sp. | reverse complement strand
AGAAGGCCTCGCCGCTTGGCTCTATTGGCATTCTTGAGTCTTGATCGCGATATGATTGCGCGACAACATTCGCAAAAATGAGGCGGTAATTAGTTTAGCGCAATCTGAGCAGGTTCAGTCTGAAGCTACAGCCCGAGCAAGGGTGCAGGTTTGATGCCGGCCATAATGCCGACGGAACCATTGCGGCGTAAGCGAGTCGACCAGATAACTTATCGTAGCCGCCTTGAAGACTGTCCGGGTCAGGGATCGGAATTAGTTTGCAAGATCGGTTCAACCTTCATAACCTCTTGCTACAAAACTGTTACAAAACAGATTTTCCTGGGAGGGATCACTATGACTTCATTCAAATATACGCTTAGCGCATCTGCGCTTGCACTCATGGCGGCAACTGGATCCGTGCAGGCTGCCAAACTGACGTTGTATTGCAGTGCAGACGACGAGTTCTGCCAGGTCATGGCGCGTGGGTTCGAAGCTGCGACTGGCATTGACGTCAACATGACCCGGAAATCCTCGGGTGAGACATTTGCTCAGGTCAAAGCAGAAAGCTCGAACCCCAAGGGCGATGTCTGGTGGGGCGGCACCGGAGACCCGCATCTGCAAGCGGCCGAAGAAGGTTTGACCATGGCCTATGTTTCGCCGATGCGCGGCGAACTGCACCCTTGGGCGTTGGGCCAAGCGGCTGCCGCCAACGACAAGACCATCGGAATTTATCTGGGCGTATTGGGTTACGGTTATAATACCGAGGTGATGGCAGCCAACGATTTGCCGCTGCCGACCTGCTGGAAGGACCTGCTTGACCCGGTCTACAAGGGCCACATCCAGATGGCGAACCCCAACTCGTCGGGCACGGCCTACACAACACTGGCCACCATCGTGCAGATATTCGGCGAAGACGAGGGTTTTGAATACATGAAAGGCCTACACGCCAATATCAATCAATACACCAAGTCCGGTTCCGCCCCGATCAAAGCAGCGGCGCGCGGTGAAAACACCATCGGCGTAGCGTTCCTTCACGGTGTGGTGAAACAGGCGGTCTCCGGATTTCCGGTTGACGGCGTGGCACCGTGCGAAGGCACCGGATACGAAATCGGATCGATGAGCATCATCGACGGCGCGCGCAATGTGGACGAGGCGAAAATGTTCTACGACTGGGCATTGAGTGCCGAGGCACAGTCGGAAGCATGGAAGGTGAACTCTTTCCAAGTGCCGTCGAATGTTAGCGCCGAATCGTCGCCACTGGCGCCGGACCCTGCAGCGATCAATCTGATCGACTATGACTTCAAGCTTTACGGCTCCAGCGACGAGCGTAAGCGGCTACTGCAAAAGTGGGATGACGACGTTTCGGTCCTGCCGCAGTAAACACATTGAGCAATGAAGTAACTGAAGAAACTCGCAACCCGGTTTTGATCTTTTGGATCATTGCCGGGTGGATCGGGTATTTTTTGATCCCGTGGTACGGGGTCGAAGACGGGTTTTTCCGTTTTAGTTGGCTGTTTGACGGCTATCCGTTTGATGCCGACTACGCCCCTGCTGCGTTTTTGGTGGCGCAGGGTGAAAAGCTGTGGCTGGCACCCCTGCTTTTGCCGTTGGTGGCATCGCTGGCGGTTTTGCGGCTGCGCAAGTCAGACCCCGCGTATGGCACTATTCTGATCCTTGTGGGAGCCATCGGGTTTTCCATGCTGATCGCGCAGGGTTTCGGCATCGGCATTCGCGGCTTCAATTTCGCCTGGCTTACGGCAATATTCGGCGATTTGGGCGACCGGCAGTTCGGCATGGGTTATGGCGCTTTGCTTCTAGCCACCTCATTTCTGTTTCTCTTCACTCAGGGCATTGCAGCGCGCGGGGCTGTGAATGGCGATGTATTTGTGGTCAGCGCCATTGGTGGGATAGTCGTCGTTGTCTCGGTTTTTGTCTTCTTCCCCATCGCCAAAATGTTGATCGCTGCATTCATCACCGAGGATGGCGGCTATTCTGCTAGCGTCTTCACCGCAAAGTTTTTTGACGATCGGATATGGGGTCTGGGGTGCTTGAGCGGGGCGCGCTGCGGCGTGGCTTGGAACTCGCTGTTCCTAGCGATTATTGTCGGCGTCGTCACCACTGCGCTGGGGCTGGTCTTTGCACTGGTCGTGACGCGCTCCGGCTTCAAATACAAGCGGGGTTTGCGCGCACTCACGGTTCTGCCAATAATTACGCCGCCCTTCGTGATTGGGCTGGCGTTGATCCTGCTATTGGGACGCTCTGGCGCCGTCACGGTTTTTTTTGCTGATCTTTTTGGCGTGCAGCCGACGCGCTGGTTTTATGGCCTTCCCGGTCTGCTGATTGCTCAGACGCTGGCTTTTACGCCAATCGCTTTTTTGGTGATGATTGGCGTGGTCGAAGGTGTCAGCCCCTCGATGGAGGAGGCCGCGCAGACCCTGCGGGCAAATAGATGGCAGACCTTCCGTACAGTCTCGTTACCGCTGATGCGCCCGGGGCTGGCAAATGCATTTTTGTTGGGGTTCATCGAAAGCATGGCGGATTTCGGCAATCCGCTGGTGTTGGGCGGAAATTTCAATGTGCTATCAACGGATATATTTTTCGCAATTGTCGGCGCGCAATATGATCAGGGACGCGCGGCGGTACTGGCCATAGTGTTGCTGTTTTTTACCCTTTCAGCGTTTTACGCTCAACGAGCTTGGCTAGGCAAAAAAAGCTATACAACTGTCACAGGTAAAGGTGATGCAGGCGTTCATCCGCTGATGCCCAAGCGGCTGTCGCTACCGGTGTTTGCCATTGCAGCTATCTGGGGCGGGTTCACGATCATTGTCTATGTGATGATCGTATTCGGCAGCTTTGTAGAGCTTTGGGGCGTGGACAACTCACTGACCTTCACGCATTACCTCACCGCTTTCAGGGTTAGCTATAACGAATTCGGAATTCAGTGGATCGGCTCGGCATGGGACAGTTTCTGGACCACGCTCAAAATCGCAGCGATCGCCGCGCCGCCGACGGCCATCGTGGGCCTGATCACCGCCTATCTTTTGACGCGCCAGACCTTTGCCGGCAAAAACGCATTTGAGTTTGGCACAATGCTGTCCTTCGCCATTCCGGGCACGGTCATTGGCGTCAGCTACATTCTTGCCTTCAACGTGCCCCCGATCGAGATCACTGGGACAGGTATCATCCTTGTCGTCAGCTTCATCTTCCGCAACATGCCTGTGGGTGTCCGTGCAGGGATCGCCAGCATGTCTCAACTTGATAAATCACTTGATGAAAGTTCGCTGACACTTGGGGCTAACTCATGGCAAACTTTTCGCCGTATCATTCTGCCGCTGCTGCGGCCGGCCATTCTGGCCGCGCTGGTCTATAGCTTCGTGCGTGCAATGACAGCGATTTCGGCGGTGATTTTTCTTGTTTCCGCCGAATACGATATGGCTACCAGCTATATCATCGGGCGGGTTGAGAATAACGACTACGGCCTCGCGATTGCTTATTCCACCACACTGATCTTCGTGATGCTCAGCGTGGTTGCGCTCATGCAGGTCATCGTTGGCCGGACCGAGATCGGGCGGCGCATGACCCAATCGCGCAGCAATGTTTAGGGGACCCAAGCGATGAGCATCAATTCCAAGGCGGCCCCGGTCAGCTTTCGAAATGTCACCAAGATCTACGGCAAAGACGTGGTAGCAGTAGATAACATCAATCTTGAGATTGAGGCGGGCAAGCTGGTCACCCTATTGGGCCCGTCAGGCTGCGGCAAGACCACAACCTTGCGCATGATTGCGGGGCTTGAGATGGCGAGCAAGGGCACCATTTACATTGGCGACCGGGATGTAACGCTGCTGCCCGCAACCGACCGCGATGTATCGATGGTGTTCCAATCCTACGCACTCTTCCCGCACATGAGCGTGATGGAAAACGTGTCCTACGGACTTGGTTTTTCGGGCTTCGACAAGTCGGAAACAAAAGATCGCGCGGCTCAGGGCCTCGATCTGGTTGGGCTCAAAGGATACGGCGACCGGTTGCCATCGGAGCTGTCAGGCGGCCAACAGCAACGTGTCGCCGTTGCGCGGGCTTTGGTGCTGGAACCGCAGGTCTTGCTCTTTGATGAACCGCTCTCGAATCTCGATGCAAAGCTGCGCCGCCAGGTACGGGAAGAGATTCGGGACATCCAAC
Organism: uncultured Sulfitobacter sp.; assembly: GCA_965363755.1. Taxonomy (GTDB): domain Bacteria; phylum Pseudomonadota; class Alphaproteobacteria; order Rhodobacterales; family Rhodobacteraceae; genus JL08. Next base: position 629 of record CBDTVL010000284.1, on the reverse strand, counting down.
AAAACCTAGGCCTGACCGTGGTCTACGTCACCCATGATCAGGAGGAGGCATTGGCCGTCTCTGACGAGATCGTTGTCATGCGCAATGCTGGCATCGCTCAGATCGGTACGCCGCGCCAACTTTATGACGCCCCGGCGGATCGATTTGTGGCCGATTTCATTGGTGAGGCGAACATCATTCAGTGCAACGTAACCGCAATCAGCGGCGACACGGCGACGATTGACATCGCCGGATTTCAGCACAATCTGCCGTCTCGCGGACTGCCGGTTGGCCCCGCCCAACTCGCAGTGCGCCCAACGCGTTTGCTGCTCAATGCCAAGAGCGGGATACCTATGACCGTCAAGAAGGCGACTTATGTCGGCAGCCGGATGGAATATACATTGCAGTCTGCATTCAGCGTGCTCTTCGCGGTCAGCGAAAACGTGGATAATCCTCTGGAAGTGGGCGGCAGTGTCACAGTTGGTTTTGACGCAATCGGACCTGTGCTGCTTCCTGTGGATGGGGCTGGATAGTCCGCATCCGCACTACACACCACCTCGTCAAACACACCAGCTCTGCCAGCAACAACCTGACCACTCTTGCTCGTCATTTTGACAGCGCTTTGCACCACAGACCGACCAGACATGGCG
>CBDTVL010000283.1:0-4788 GCA_965363755.1 uncultured Sulfitobacter sp. | reverse complement strand
GCGAAATGAAAATAAACAAACAAACAATATTTCGCCTCGTCGTGGTGGCCTTGCTGGCAGTAACTGCATTTTACGTCGGATCTATCTTGGTGAAGGTTGCGCAACACCGCGCAGAGGACGCAGCCAATGAAGAAAAAAGGTCGGAATATTACCAGAGGTACAAAAAGCTATGCGAAAAAGATCTTTCGGACAGAGAAAAGGACGGCGAAATCGTCGTTTCATTAGATCTAAGCGATTGCATACACGAGAGGATGGTGAATTTTTTCGGAAAATGAATTGAAATTTTAAAACGAATTAAGATGACCGTCGCGGTCAACTCGACCAAAAGCTTGCGCAAGGGCACGGCGGTTGGGTTGGTGAACGTACCACGATTGATCGGGTGTGTCTCTGACTGCTGTACCGATATATTAAATCAGTGCCGGTACCGCCATGTCAATTCAGGCAACTGTAGCCTCGTAGCCCTCCGCCTTTAGTGCTTCGATCAGTGCTCCGTCAGTTTCTGCGCTTTGGATACTGACGGTCCGGTTCCCCAGAGCAACGTCAACGTGGGCACCAGGGTCAACGCCCGCTACCGCTTTTTGTACCGCAGCCTTGCAGTGGCCACAGCTCATACCGGGAACATTTAGTTTGGTCACCGAATTCTTCCTATGTTGCCTGCTTTCGCCCTCAAAAGGTCCAGCGCTGGAAGGTCAAGAAAGAAATATTCAGTTATTTTTTGGATAATCCTTGACCCTCCACCTACAGGAGCCCTTAGCACTGTATGAGAATCACACGGCAATAGGTTGAAATAAATGGACGTTCAAAACACCACAGCTATTCAGATCGAAGGTATGACCTGCGCATCCTGTGTTGGTCGGGTGGAGAAGGCATTGTTAGCCATTCCAGGGGTTGGCAGCGCCTCGGTCAACCTTGCGACGGAGACTGCACATGTCAGTTATGATGCCGCGGTCGACACATCAGTTCTGACGCAAACTCTGGCCGATGTCGGCTATCCTGCGGTTATCGACGAGGTGACGCTGGAGATTGAATCAATGACGTGTGCCTCCTGTGTCGGCCGGGTTGAGAAGGCGCTGAAAGCGGGCAGCGGGGTTCTGGACGCTTCGGTTAATCTGGCGACGGAAACCGCTCTGGTGCGCTATGTGGCCGGAGTGACAAGCACGTCCGAAATCGCGGCACTGGCGAGCAATGCCGGGTATAAGGCGAAAGCCAAATCGTCTGACCGGGCGGATAAGGCCGACCGCAAAGCCACCGAGATCAAGTGGCTCGGGCGCATGACGCTGATTGCGGTGATTTTCGCGCTTCCGGTTCTGGCGCTGGAAATGGGCAGTCATTTCATCCCAGCAGTGAATGTGTTTGTGGCTGAGGTGATCGGCACGCAAAACAACCGGCTGATCCAGTTCGCGCTGACCACAGTGGTGTTGCTTGGGCCGGGTCTGCGGTTCTACACTAAGGGTTTCCCGGCGCTTTTCAAAGGCGCGCCGGACATGAATTCGCTTGTGGCGCTAGGCACTTCCGCTGCCTACGGGTTTTCGCTGGTGGCGACATTTGTGCCAGGATTGCTGCCGGCAGGGACGGTGAATGTCTATTTCGAGGCCGCCGCCGTCATCGTTGTGCTGATCCTGCTGGGGCGTTTTCTGGAAGCCCGCGCCAAAGGGCGCACCGGCGAGGCGATACGTAAACTTGTCGGCCTGCAAGCCAAGACCGCACGGGTCGAGCGTGGTGGTCAGGTCATTGAACTGGCAATCGAAGAGATTGTGCCAGGGGATGTAATCCAGGTACGACCCGGCGAAAAGATTGCGGTGGATGGCGAGGTTCTGACCGGGGCGTCCTACGTCAATGAAAGCATGATCACCGGGGAGCCTATTCCAGTGGAAAAGACCGTCGGTACAAGCGTTGTCGGCAGCACGGTGAACGGTACCGGCGCGCTGACTTATCGCGCCACAAAGGTGGGCGACGACACCATGCTGGCGCAGATCATCAAGATGGTCGAACAGGCGCAAGGGGCGAAACTGCCAATCCAGGGACTGGTGGACAAAATCACCGCCGTGTTCGTGCCGATCGTCATAGGGGTGGCAACGCTGACAGTTCTGGTTTGGCTGGCGTTTGGGCCGGATCCGGCGCTGGGTCTGGCGCTGGTGGCCGGTGTATCTGTGCTGATCATTGCCTGCCCCTGCGCGATGGGGCTGGCAACACCGACCTCGATTATGGTGGGCACCGGGCGCGCCGCCGAAATGGGCGTGTTGTTCCGCAAGGGCGATGCGCTGCAAATGCTTCAGGAGGCCACGATTGTGGCGGTGGACAAGACCGGCACCCTGACCGAGGGGCGCCCGGCGCTGACCGATCTGAGCGTGGCGGACGGGTTTAAAGACGACGATGTGCTGCGGTTGGTGGCGGCGGTTGAAACCACATCTGAGCACCCGATTGCCGAGGCGATCGTGCAGGCCGCCAAAGCCAAGGGGTTTGATTTGCCTGAGATAGGCGATTTCACCTCGATCACCGGATACGGGGTTCAGGCCAGTGTCGAAGGTAAGGTTATCCTTATCGGCGCCGACCGTCTTATGGTGCGCGAAGGTGTTGAACTTGGGTCGCTCGCCAAGGACGGTGAGGCCCTTGGCAAAAAGGGAAAATCGCCGCTTTATGCCGCCATTGACGGCAAGGCCGCCGCTGTCATCGCTGTGGCCGATCCGATCAAGGCCAGCACCCCGGCCGCAATTGCCGCGCTGCATCATCTGGGGCTGAAAGTGGCGATGATCACCGGCGACAATCAAGGGACAGCCGACGCCATCGCGCGCGAACTTGGCATCGACCACGTAGTTGCCGAGGTGTTGCCGGAAGGTAAAGTTGCAACTCTGGAGGCGCTGCGCGCGAACGGACAGAAACTGGCCTTCGTCGGGGACGGTATCAACGATGCCCCTGCGCTGGCAGTGGCCGATGTCGGCATCGCCATCGGCACCGGCACCGATATTGCTATCGAGGCTGCTGATGTCGTGCTGATGTCGGGCGATCTGCGTGGTGTTGTGAATGCGTTCGCGGTCAGCCAACGCACGATGAGCAACATTAAGCAAAACCTGTTCTGGGCATTTGGGTACAACACCCTGCTGATCCCAGTCGCTGCCGGTGTGTTGTATCCGATCAGCGGTGTTCTATTGTCGCCGGTATTGGCTGCTGGCGCAATGGCGCTGTCCAGCGTGTTCGTGCTGACTAATGCGTTGCGCCTGCGCTGGGTCAAACCAGCCATGCAAGAGCCGGACCAGCCCGCCGCCCAATCAGACGCCGTATTGAAAATTGCGGCAGCCGAATGAGAAAGGAAAACCAATGAATATTGGCAATGTGTCAACCCTGTCCGGGCTTCCGGTAAAAACCATCCGCTATTACGAAGAGATCGGTCTGGTCCGCCCGCTGCGCGACGCCAACGGTTACCGGGCGTTTCGTGACCAGGAGTTGCATAAACTGGCATTCCTGGGCCGCGCCCGCTCGCTGGGATTTACCATCGAAGACTGCCGTGCGCTGGTGGCGCTGTATGACGATAAAACCCGTGCCAGCGCCGATGTGAAACGCATCGCGAACGAACATCTTGAGCATATCGAAACCAAAATTGCCGGCCTGGAAGCCATGCGCGACACACTTTCGCATCTGATTGATGAATGCTCCGGCGACCACCGGCCCGACTGCCCGATCCTCAAGGATCTGGGCGGGTTTGAAAACTAGGAGGACGTGCAGCGTATGTCAGAGTTCTTAGTTTATTCTGGTGGCCCTCATTGCGACTACACGTCACTCAAAGTTGACCTATTAGCACCAACGTCTCGTGGGTACGAATATGGCGGAAGCGACACGATGCCCTGCGCTTGCGCCAAGTCAAACCGCCCATGTCTGAACGAAAGATGCCCGCAACGGAACAAGCCAACCTCTCCTCGCAACCCGCATAATAGGAGCTACAGATGAACATTGGAGAAGTTGCCGAACGTGCAGGCCTACCGCCGAAAACCATTCGATACTACGAAGATATTGGCCTCATTCGCCCATTGCGGAGCGACAATGGCTACCGTGCCTTTCAAGCAAAGGATCTGCACAAACTGGCCTTCCTTGGCCGTGCGCGTGCACTGGGGTTTTCCATCGAAGACTGCCGCAACTTACTGGCGCTTTATGACGACAGCACGCGCGAGAGCGCGCAGGTCAAGCAGATTGCTGAACAACATTTGACCCAGATCGACGAAAAGATCGCACAGTTGCAATCCATGCGAAACACGCTAGCTCATTTGGTGAAGTCCTGCCATGGCGATCACAGACCAGATTGCCCGATCTTGGAGGATTTGTCGGCTAACCCACGGTGAACAATGGATCGAATTGGAGGGGCTTTTTTGTGATTGGTAGATTCTTGCTGAAATTTGCAGCGGCAACAGCATTCACATTCTCTTCTTTCATGAGCGTTGCCTATGCGGACAGCCGAAACATCTCCTTCGACCGGAGCTGGAAGGAGCAGGGTTTTCTGCGGCTTTTTTCCAATGACTATGGGCTGCGCGGCCGTCAGCTTGACGTCGTTTCCGATGGAACGGTCTCTGTCCTTTGGCGACCGGTGGATCCGGGGCACGGTGGAGCTGGACAAGCGAACTGGGAGTGGAATGTGATTGAAGGGGTCCGCCCGACGGACCTGACCCAACGCGGCGGCGACGACCGCAACCTCGCACTTTATTTTGTGTTTGTTGATCCGCAGACCTCCAAAAGCTTAAACCGGAATTCTGCACGCAAAATTCTGAACAGTCCCGCGACCAAAACGCTGGTCTATGTCTG
>CBDTVL010000282.1:0-4811 GCA_965363755.1 uncultured Sulfitobacter sp. | reverse complement strand
ATTGCTTCCTGACCCGAATGAATTCCCAGACTGGACGTAAGCATTTAACTGTTCTTCTCGAAAGTGCTACTGCAAAAGCGCTGAATGAACGTCTGCAACGGGCCGAAGCAACGCCCAGATCACGTAACTCCTGTCCTATATGAGCCGCTGTGTGCTGTGATTGGTCACGAACGGCCCTTAGAAACGCGGTGTTTGGCAGATTGAGATGGAAGAAATCACTGGAATAACGGGTTCTCAGAATGATTTACGGTAGAAAAACAAAAAACGGCGCGAAAGGCCAACTCTAACGCCGGTTTCCTCCGCGTCTTCTACCAGTATCTGAGCATGCCCAGCGATCGGCGATCAGCGATGATGTGGGGTCAGGATAGGCTGGATTGCTGACCCCACATCACTCGTCTAGACGAATTCAGGTCTTGGCTTTACGGTCAGTGGCAGTTCGGGTTCATCGGACTTGGATGATCAAACTTTCCGCGCTTGACGAGTCACTCAACTCCATAGGAGACTACCATGAAGTCGCTCCCAAAGGCCCTTCTTGCAGCAGCCAGCGCCGTTTGCGCCTTAGCCTGGCAACCGGCGTTAGCCGATGACTGCACGTCACAAATTGCGGCAATGTTTACGGGCGGCCCGCTTGATGCCTATCAGCGTCCACCACACCGACATGAAAAACAGGTGACCGATGCCGATGGCAATGTTTCGATTACCTTCCAAACTATTGTCGAAACTCCACTCCGCACAATCTCTGGCATCAAGGGTGGCGCGATGACCCTAACCATTGATGACGATACCTGGAGCGGCCCCGGACCGGACGGCCCATGGGCATCATCTGAGAACACCAATCCAAAGAACCGCAAACCCTGGCACAATGCGATGCAGGCGCAACAGGCCAAAAACCTGACGGCAACGGAATGCACGGATGGTGTCACGCTGGAAGGAAACACATTCGACATAGTGCGTTACTCCACCAAGACCGATCCCAACCCGGACATGAACAACGCCTTTTTTGGTTCGTCCGACACGGTCTATATCGATCCCGAAACGAGACAGGTCATACTATTGGAGCAGACTGGATTTTTTTCCTCCTGGCTGCTTGAGCCGCGCAAAGACCAGCATATCACGCGGTTTACCTATGACCCGAATATTAAGATTACTGCGCCATAGCCGGCTCGCAATCCCATACCGCGGAGTAGGCTGATGCATGTACTGACCATCCTCGACCACCCCAACCCAACCTCGTTCAGCGCCGCTGTCGCCCGACATTTCATTGCGGGGGTCGAAGCTGCGGGGCATTCCGCTGAACTGGCGGACCTGCACGCGGAAGGTTTTGATCCTCGCTGGTCCATGGCTGACATAGAGGGAGCCGACGGAGCAACCATGCCGGAGGATGTGCTGAACGAACAAACCCGGATCGCGCGGGCGGACGCAATCTGTCTTGTCTTTCCGCTTTATTGGTGGGGCATGCCCGCGATGACCAAGGGCTGGGTCGACCGAGTCTGGACCTGGGGCTGGGCCTACGATCAGTTGGATGACCCGGAGCGATCGCTTCAGCGACCGCGCACCGGAGTTCTCTTGATCCCCGCAGGTGCGCGTTCGGACGAGATGGAAAACGAGGGCTACCTGGCTGCCTTGGAGACCGCCTGGACCAAGGGGACATTTGGCTACTTCGGTTTTGTCCGTCGGAAGCTGGAGGTGCTGAATGGTTCGACAGGGTCAGCGAGACGGCGCAAGGCTTTGCTAGAGAAGGCCTACCAGATCGGCTTTACCCTAGCGCTCCCCGATGAAGCCGAACAGGAATACTAACCCTGTATGAAATCGGTCGATTGCAGACATCGTATATAGACAACGATCCAATAACGCGCCCAGTGTTGCGCCAGAATTTGGGGCCCAAAAGTTTGGTGGATTCGGCACTAGTTACAAACGGCCCATTGCAGAGCTCTTTTCCGATACTGGTGCTGCAGGCACTGCTTATCCAAGGCCAACCTGCATCAAACCCAAAACCATCTGGGAGCAACTCGACCCGGGCTGCGGATAAGTCGCAAGGCTTCGCTGCATGGTATTTAGCCGACAACCTTGGCGTTCCGGGTGCAGATCACTCGACCATCTTGCGCGGCGCCGTTTCCGTCACAGCGTCCTCATATTTCAAATGCGCGCGACGCCGTGCATCAAGGGCATCCAGAATGGCGATAAAAGGCTCTGGTATCAGACCAACCGCGATCCCTGCAACAACGCCGTTTCGGACTTAGACAGATAGAGCTGCCTCCACCTGGACATTTTGGAATTGCGCCAAACAGGTGTCGAGGTCTACGCGGGTGTCGAACAAGCACCCCGCCGTCGAAAGAGCGTCTGCAAGGGCCGCTGACTTGGCGGAAACCGTTATTTCCCGCCAAATGGTGCGCGCTGGCAGGCCGGTGCGTGGATCAAGTATGTGCCCTACTTGCGCGTTTTCGTCAAAAGTCGTGCCGAGCGGTGAAGAGGTGGCTAGCGCGCGGGTTGCAAGGGGGACTTCGCCACCAGCGGCAAGCTTGACTGGCCACGCAGTGCCATCTGGATGCGTCCCAAGCGCACGAAACTCGCCTGTATCGATCAAGATATTCGTCAACCCTTCGGCGCTCAACATGTCGGCCACGCGATCCGCGATATAGCCTTGCGCGATGCCGTTCAGGGTCAGCGACATACCTTGCCGCATGGATATCGTTGTTGAGTTGAATCTGACCCGTTCCCAGCCGGTCAACGCATGGGCTTTGCTGCGGGTATCGTCATCAGGCAACGCACCCTGCGCGGAGGCTTCGGCATAACAAGCCCAGAGCGGTTGGACCGTCGGATCGAAACGGCCTCGGCTTGCCGCATGGACCCCGCCTGCCAACGACAGGCATTCCAGCAACTCAAACGGCGGCGCATGTAACACTCCAGCCCGATTCAACTGCATCAATGCGCTTTGGCTGCGGTAGAGGCTGAAAATATCCTCAAGTCTAGAGATTTCGGTCGCGACCCGTGCGCTGATTGCTTTAGCGTCCGGATGCGCCAAACGCAGCGTAGCACGGGTGCCAAGGGCGATCCCTTGCCACGTGTAGACGGGTTCCGCGAGGCTCAGGCTTGGGAAGGTGACAGCAGCGGCGCTGATGGCCAGAAAACGGCGGCGGGTTGTCATGATCTTAATCTCCTGATTTGCGCGATAAGGCGCGCAGGCGTTTGTCGAAATCGGCATCATCGCTGTCGCCGTCCAAGACGACGGGGGCCAATACGGCATCATCTGGTATCTCGGGCAATCGCATGACTTTCCCGCCGTTGACCTTTGCGAACGCGATGGCTTTTTGACCATCTGAGAAAGGTACTATTTCTGGCGCACCCATGCCGCCCACAAGACGCCCGCCGACGACATAGATCGCCTCTTCAGCGACGATCCAGTTGGTCGGACCCGGTGCGGACCATGTGGCCCCCGGCGCGCCCATATCATTGACCCATATCGTCAGAATTTCGTGGCTTTGCTCAGGCATTCGTGCGTAGGCGACGACGTCGCGCACTTGGCTGAAAAACAGTGGCATACCGGGTAGCCCTGCCAAATGTGCCTGTGCCTTTGGGCCGTCATGCTCCAGCAGGTTCATTTGACAAAAATGCCCGACAGCTTCCACTGTGAGCGGCAGGGCAGAGATATCTTGTGTGGCTTCTTCCCTGCATGCCGTCACCGTCAGCAATGTCAGAACGATCAGCGGACGTATCATGGCTCGACCTTTCTGAATGCCAGCGCGGCAAGCCCAAGCGCGAAAAGCGGCCAGATCAAAATTGAAGCCAGAGATTGCCATTGCGGGATGGCCCCCGCTGCTCCGCCCACCCCGGATGCCGCTGCGGTCGCTTGAGAGGCCGTCAGGTTGAACAGGCGGAAGGCGTCGGCAGGGTTGGCAAGCAGTGTTGCAGGAAAGATATCTGTGGTGAAAGTGCCGCCATCGTCGGCAACAACAGCCGCCAATAGGCCCAAGTCATAGAGCACCACCAGACCCAACCAAATCCCCATCGCCAACCCCGCAGCACCAGAGACCCGGCGCGCCATGGACGACAATGCATAGCCGATCCCCAAAAACGTCGCGCCGAGCAACGTCGAAGTCCATGTCAGCCGCCACAGCGCAGCAAAGCCGGATACCGCTGCTGGATCAGTGGCAACCGCAATTGCCGCTGCCGCGCCATAGCCGGCCACTAGTGCGATGACCAATATGGATGTATGCGCCAGCAGTTTGCCCGCAAGAACCTCCCAACGGGCAACCGGATAGGTCAACAGCAATGGCAGCGTGCCGCGCTCCACTTCGCCCGCCACTGCGTCAAACGACATCAACAGCGCCACCAATGGCACCAGATAGACTGACAAGGACGTCAGTGAGGCCACAACCACCGAAAGACGATCCGCGCCAACTACGCCGCCGGGAGCCGACCCAACTGCCGACAGGACAAGCGAAAAGACCACCATCAGCACCACCGAAATCAAGACCCAGCGGTTGCGCCGTGCGATGTGAGCCTCTGTGATGGCCGTGGCGAGAATGCGCGCGATCATTGGCCGTCTCTCCGGCTGAAATGGCTGTAAATGTCTTCAAGGCTGGGCGGGATGATCTCTATGTCGGCAACTTTGTCTTTCAACGTTGCGACATGCGCGAGTGTCGCGAGTTTATCGTCCTGTGTGCACGTGACGTGAAGCGCGCCGTTGACCCGGATTGCATTGGGTAAAGCTGACAGGATGTCTGCGTCATAGCCGTTAAGCGCAGTGATATGCATCGCTACTGGCAGGGCCGCCTCGCGCCGCAACTCGGGCAATGTCCCTTCGGCAACCA
>CBDTVL010000281.1:0-4812 GCA_965363755.1 uncultured Sulfitobacter sp. | reverse complement strand
TCAAACAATATGTCGCCGGCCTCAACGTCCTCGCCAGCGCGACGTGCGTTCGCACCTTTCCGGAGCGGTCCGTTAAATGCGATCATAGCTTTTGTTGCTGTGACGTCTTCTTCCAAAATCACCGTATCCACGCCTGTCGGCAGGATGGCACCAGTTAGTATTCTTACGGCGCAGCCTTGGGGTACTTCCCCGGTATAGGGGACTCCGGCGGCAGCGCGCCCTTCGATCAACGGCAACTGATGCGCTCCGCCAGTTACCATTCCGGCAAAACCAAAGCCATCGACGGCCGAATTGGGATGTGGTGGGTTGGCGCGTTCTGCCGCCACAGAGGTTGCGAGGATGCGTCCGGATGCATGCGCTGCTGGTATTCTCTCAACCTGCGTGACCGGCGCCAGCCTGTTGCGCAGCAGGGCCAACGCCGCATCCACAGGGGCCCAGTTCACGCCTGCTGGCAGGGCGAAACAATCATTGCGCAAAGGCGGCGGGACCAAATTGCCTGCCTGCAACGCGGCCTGATGACCAACACCCAATATCCACCCTTCTTCAGGCGCATTCACATCCAGCATTTTGGCCAGCGCGGTCGGCTCCAGCTCTGACAATACTTGGGCTACTTCCTGAACCTGCCACGCATCTTTAATCATATCTTCTGGCCCAGCACCGACAAACAAGGACGGCCAGATTTCGACCACTGCTATTGGTGCATCAAGCGCTTCAAATGGCCAAACAGCAATGTCAGCGGAAAATCGTCGTCGCAGCCGCTCCAGGACCGGCAGACCCATCAAAACCTGAGAACCAACCGCGCCTGCCCCGGCAAGTTGCCAGCAGGTAAAACTGCCTTTGGCCAGACTTTCGACGGCGCGCCGATCCGGAAACGGGTTGGAATACCCCTGCTTGGTCCGGGGCAACGCATCGATGTCTCGCTTGAGGCCATTGCCCCAAAATGGACCACTGCCGTCGAATTGGGCATTGATCTCTGCCGCGACGTCAAATCGGTTGTTTTTGTCATCGTGGTCGTGAATCCGAGCCTCCAGCCAATCCCAAACTTTGAACGGATTGCTGCTTCCCACAAGTGCGTTGGCAAATCCTTGCGGATAGCCAAACGGTAAATCAAAACCGATGCACACCCGCCGACCGGCGGCCAGTTCAGCCTCAAGACGATCACCAATCCAAGTTTCAGCAACGCGGCGATTGCGGAGATAGACCGGTTCACCAATCTGCCCAGTGGCCGCAACGCAGGCCCAGATCGCGTCTTTGACGGGTGTCGGTCCACGGTCATTTCCACCTGACCAGTCGACCATGATGAATGTGTCAAATTGAGTCACAATCCAACCTCAGCCAGAATGAAATCAGCCACCGCCTTGGTGTCATTTAAATCGAACACAGGGCGATCGATCTCCAATGGTGTATCAGATGCAACGGCCCGCACCGTTGGATCACCCGGCGCAATCAAGGGGTTCCCGGTCTCGCCGCGATGAGCCTCAACTTTTGGGTGGGCGTCGCGCTTGTACCCCTCAACCAGAACCAGATCGACAGGGGAGAGCTTGCGCAACAACATTTCAAGGCTCGGCTCGTCCTCGGCACGCAGTTCGTGCATCAACGCAAACCGGTTACGCGAGGCCAACAGAACCTCGGTCGCTCCGGCGACACGGTGACGGTGGCTGTCTTTGCCCTCGTGATCGACATCAAAGCTATGATGGGCATGTTTGACCGTGGACACACGATAACCGCGAGATGTGATCTCGCTCACCAACCGCTCCATCAGACCTGTTTTGCCTGCATTTTTCCAACCAACGATACCAAATAAATTCACGCTATAGTCTCCGATGCAACCTGCGCGACCGCAAGATCCTCTGGTGTGTTCACATTGAAAAACGGATCAATCCCATTGCTGTCAAACACCGCTTGGCGCCCATTGTGCTGATCCGTCCACAGAACCACCTTACGCAAACCGTTGTTCAGCGCTGCCCGCAAGTCGTCGCGCAAAGACACTGGCCAAAGCCCAAATGTCGGATGGCGCACTTGTCCGCGTTTCGGGTCCGGCGTCGCGGCCAGAACCAGTGGATTGGCCATCCCTTCGCTTTCTATCAGCAGGCGCGGCACTAAGTCGCAAGGAAAGAAGGGCGTGTCTGCTGCAACTGTCACAATGCTATCGGCCCCCATCTTGGCGGCCCAATCCAGCCCTGCCAGAACACCTGCCAGCGGCCCAGCATATCCATCGATTGAATCCGGCAGAACCGGTAAATCAAATGCATCGAACCGTGCCGGATCACCGTTGGCATTCAGCGCGACCATGTCGACCTGCGGGACAAGCCGGTCAATCACGCGGCGCAGAATCGGTTGACCACCAAGCTGCAACAACCCTTTGTCACCGCCACCCATGCGGCGCGCCAACCCACCGGCAAGAATCACACCAAGCGGCTGTTTCATGTTTTGCCACCTTTTCGACCGGATTTGTGCGGCTCGTCCGCCACCTCACCCGGGTCTGCGTCCCAGATCAGGCGTTCTTCTCCGGCCAGACAAATAAACCGCCGACCGCGCATCCGTCCGACCAGCGTCAGGCCAACTTCGCGCGCAATCTCGACGCCCCAGGCGGTGAACCCGGATCGGGACGCCAGAACAGGGATGCCCATCAACGCCGTCTTAATCACCATTTCAGAGGTCAACCGCCCGGTTGTATAAAGGATTTTGTCGTCGGGCTCGACTTTTTCAAGCAGCATCCAGCCCGCGATCTTGTCGACGGCATTATGCCGCCCAACATCTTCCATATAGACCAGCGGCTGGTTTTGGCGGCACAGCACGGTGCCATGGATGGCGCCGGCCTCAAGATAAAGCGAAGGCGTTCGGTTGATCTTGGCCGCAAGATCATAAAGCCACGAAGTCCGCATCATGGTCTCAGGCAGAACAATGCCCTCCAACCCATCCATCATATCGCCAAAGACAGTGCCGACGGCGCAGCCACTGGTTCGGGTCTTTTTGCGCATCTTCGCTTCAAAATCGGTCTTTTCGGCAGTACGGATCACAATTGTGTCCAAGTCTTCGTCATAATCGACACCCGTCACGGTATCCTCGGCACTCAGCATCCGCTGATTGCGTAGAAACCCCAGCGCGAGATAGTCGGGATAATCACCAATGGTCATCGCAGTCACAATTTCCTGACCGTTCAGAAAAATCGTCAATGGGCGTTCCTCGACCACCGAAATGCGACTGATGTTGCCTTCGTGATCGGTGCCTTGCACAGCCCGAGTCAATCCGGAACGCGCCGGATCAGGCGCAACCAGATACCCGTTTAGATCCTCGGATTTAGCCAATTGCATCCCCTTGATTTCACAGTTACGGCTGAGAGGTAGTTTAAGGGCAAGCGATGTCTTCCTCCACCACCAAAGCGGCGTTTTGGCAGGGCGTCCGCGACGGCGCACCGTTTCTGCTGGTCATTGTGCCTTTTTCCGTTCTGTTTGGCGTGCTCGCAACCGAGGCCGGCCTGAATCTGGTCGAAGCGATGGCATTTAGTATCGTTGTTTTCGCCGGTGCCGCGCAGTTCACCGCGTTGCAATTGATGGTCGACGACGTGCCGACCGCAATTGTCCTGATCTCCTCCCTTGCAGTGAACCTGCGGGTTGCGATGTATTCAGCGTCCCTGACCCCCTTTATCGGTGGCGCGCCATTCTGGCAGCGGGCCATTGCTGCATATTTCATCGTAGATCAGACCTACGCCTGTTCCATTGCTAAATATGAGGCTGAGCCAGACCTGACCATCCCGCAGCGGATCGCGTATTTCTTTGGTGTTGTCGCCCCGACTTGCCCCGCATGGTATACCTTCACTCTTGTCGGTGCGCTGGTCGGCGGACAGATCCCACCCGAGTTTGCGCTGGATTTTGCGCTGCCTATTACTTTTCTTGCCCTAATCACTCCGATGTTACGTACAGGTGCCCATGTCGCGGCGGCGATTGTCGCGATTGTGATGTCTTTGGTGTGCGCTGCAGTTCCTTACAATCTGGGGCTTATCATTGCGGGAACTTCGGGCATGATAGTGGGTGCGCAGGTCGAGTTGTGGACGGCAAACAGGGCTAGGATGCAATGATCGACACAAGTACAATATGGACAATAATCATAGGGCTTGGTTTGGGCAGCTTCGCGTTGCGGTTTTCGTTTGCAGGGCTTGTTGGCAATCGCCAGATGCCTGAATGGCTCTTGCGCCATTTGCGCTACACGGCTGTCGCTGTCTTGCCCGCGCTGGTGGCTCCGCTGGTGGTCTGGCCTGCCGCAACGGACGGAGCACTAGACGCGCCGCGCGCATTCGCTGCCCTCGCTACGATCATTGTCGGTATGGCCACTAAAAACGTTTTTGCTGCGATCGCAGCCGGGGCGGTAACCCTGTACGGATTACTTTATCTGATGGGCTGAAGAGCCACCAATCCAGTATTCAGAGCAATGCCAGCGCATCGACAACGTTTCCTTCGTCGTCTTCATAGTATTTTTCGGTTTTTACACCGGGATAAGTCTCGATCTGTTTCATAAACTTGACGGGAAAGTACGTCGATTTCACCCACTCAAACCCTGGCACTTGAGAGAGAATTTTGGTTGTCGCGCTTGTGCAAAGCGCGCCGGGAACAGGACCATTCCGAATTGCCAGTTGATAGGCAATCTGAGCCTGCTCCGCGGTCACTTCAATTTCTTGTGTGACAATGTGGTGCGTCCTGCGAGAATGCGAGCTTTTGTAGATATTGAAAACTGCCGGGGTGATGCCATATAAGACGTCGCCTTTTTCAGGAACATTTTTGGTTCGAAATGACCCGGCTGGGTCGAAAAGGACAC
>CBDTVL010000280.1:0-4823 GCA_965363755.1 uncultured Sulfitobacter sp. | reverse complement strand
TCGAACCTGGCCGTGACGGCCGCGAAAGCGCGACAAACATCGCTCTGGCGTAAGGTTTGACCCCGTCAGGGGATCGACTATCAAAGACCAGAACGGGCGTATCATCAATGATGCGCCCGTTTTGCTTTTCGAAGGATCCCCGCGCACATGGGCGGCATCGACGCTCAGACTCCAAGGTTGAGAGGCGTGCAGGTATGAACCCTGTCAGATTACCTGAATGACATCCTTGTCTATGGCCAGCATGTAGCCACGCCGCGCGATGTTCTTGACCAGCAATTCGGACACGATCTGATTGCCCAACGTATCGCGCAAGCGCTTGATGCGCGTTGCACCTGCCGCTTCGTCACAATCAGCGGCAATGCGCCCTGAAATGACACCTTCGATCTCGGACCCCGACAATACATCGTCGTCCATTCGCGCCTCTGCCAGCACCGACAGTGTCTCCATTGCAGCATCGGTTAGCTTGAAGCCAAGGTTGTTCAGATAGACAGTGTTCTCCTCGCGGCTGATCAAAAGCGAGTTGACCTGTATGCCAACCCGCTCAATCTGAGCCATCCGCCGGTTCAGTGTGACCAGCATGACCAGAAAAACCAATGCAGCGACCAATAGGGCAGTGGCAAACAGCAATAGCACAAATATTACCACTCGGTAGCTGGACAGCGTATCAGAGAATGCGGTGCCGGATTGGGCCAGTATCTCCAACAACTTGATCTCAGCCTGCGTTGTCAGATCGTTGTTCTCGATGAATAGCTGTTCAACGCGCGCGTCAAAGGCACCGGCATCTGGCAAGGCGGCAAACAAACCAATCGCCGCAATCAGCAGGATGAGGACAATTGCGCAAAGACCAAAGATGACGATCCGGGTGCCGGACCGGCGGGCGTCAATAGCGGAGGTAGAAAGGTCCTGCACTGTCTTCCCTTTCTGACAATCCTTCGGGTCCAAACACCGACAGGACATTTAGCAATTTCCAGCCGGAACCCGCCAGTCGATCGGAAATCTGGGACTTGGCGGCACCCTTAGAGCAATCACCGCTCAACTGCACCACACCATAGTGCAGCCGCAAGGGCTTGTCCTGCTTGGCCTTGTAATCGGCATAACAATCAGCGGCCCCGGCCTGCGAAGCACCCAGCGCGAAGGACATAGCCACCGCGAGCGAATAAAGCATCTGTTTCATAGGGTCCGTTGTGCGCTGTCGCCGCCGGTTATTCAATATCACCACCGGTTTTGGCTGATGATATCTGATAGCCATGCGCCGTTATTGCCTGTCTGGTGGCAACGCGGCCAACTGGGGTTATCGCCGGGTCGTCTTGATCGGGCTCAGATGAAATTGACCCGAAAGGAAAATCCCCATGCACCGTAAATTCATCGCTGCCATTATATCCGTCTCGATTGCAATTACCGCCTATTCAGCCAATTCCGCTGCGGCGGGCGATCGAGACACGGCAAACTTTCTGGCTGGACTTGCCGGTCTGGCCATCATCGGCGCAATCATCCACGACTCTAATAAAAAGAACAAAACTACCAATTACACGTCCCGCGACACCTACGCGCCGCTGCCACAGCAAAAACACGACAACAGCCATCGGGCTCCGGCTCGTCAGTACAAACATAAATACGGCGCGCCCTCACGTCATAAGGGAAATGTTCACCACCAGCCAAAGCAAAGACCTCTACCGCACCGCGTGTCGCGCAAAGTTCTGCCGCGCAATTGCCTCCGCAATATTGACACCCGTCGCGGACAACAGCGGATCTTTGGCAACCGCTGCCTGAACAACAACTTCCGTCATGTGAACAAGCTGCCGCACGCCTGCTACACCGAGGTTCGTTCAAGAGGTCGTTTGCACCACGGGTATGGCGCGCGTTGTTTGCGCAACAAGGGATATTCTATCGCCCGCAACTAAAGTGGTACGGCGACGCACTTGTCTCGCGCGCCGCGCCTTGGGAAGGGACATGGTGCGTCCTTTCCTTTTTTGGTTGATATGCGTTGGGTTTTGCGGGCATCCACAGATATGACTGCTCCCGACTATTCATTTGAAACGGCTGCCACTCAACAAGGCTACCTGCGCATTGCCGGTGTAGACGAGGTGGGGCGTGGGCCCTTGGCCGGTCCGGTAACTGCGGCCGCAGTGGTGCTGGACCCTGCCAACATACCGATTGGTCTGAACGACTCAAAAAAACTGAACGCAAAGACGCGCCAAATGCTCAGCGACACGTTAATGCGTGTGGCTGATGTGTCCATAGCCCACGCCAGCGTTGACGAGATCGACGCGCTGAATATTTTGCATGCCAGTCATCTGGCTATGGAGCGGGCGATCGCAGGCCTCCTGATCCAACCTGATTATGTATTGATCGACGGCAACATGATCCCGCGTGGGCTTACCCTTAAGTCGCGGGCAATTGTGAAGGGAGATGCACGTTCGGTGTCGATTTCGGCGGCTTCGATTGTTGCGAAAACCTGTCGCGATCGGATCATGGTGGGTTTGGCGCAACAGCATCCCGGTTATGGATGGGAGACAAACGCAGGCTATCCATCAAAAAGTCACAGGTTGGCACTGCAAAATTTGGGTGTATCCCCACACCATAGACGTTCGTTCAAACCCGTCCACAAGATGTTGTATCAAGACTAAATCTTAAGTGATTGATTCAAAAAAGAATTTGACGGCGAATCAGCTTTGACTCATCTTTGTCCCCAATCAGTGAGCGCACAAAGCGCCGGGACAGAGGCAGTACGAATGACAAATGCACAGGGCGCCGCGGCGCTCCCGATCAATACGATAATCGATGGCGATTGCATCGAGGTAATGAACAACCTTCCGGAAGGTTCGGTTGACCTGATCTTTGCTGACCCGCCCTACAACCTCCAGCTGAAGGGTGACCTGCATCGACCCGACAATTCCCTTGTCGATGCTGTTGACGACGCCTGGGATCAATTCTCGTCATTCGCCGCCTATGACAGATTTACCAAAGATTGGCTGAAGGCGGCTCGCAGGTTGCTTAAGCCCAACGGAGCGATCTGGGTGATCGGGTCTTATCACAACATCTTTCGGGTTGGTGCCGCGTTGCAGGATGCTGGGTTCTGGCTGCTGAATGATGTGGTTTGGCGTAAATCCAATCCGATGCCCAACTTTCGCGGCAAGCGTTTCACCAATGCGCATGAGACGATGATCTGGGCCTCAAAGGAGGAGGGGGGCAAATACACCTTCAACTACGAGGCACTGAAATCGCTGAACGAAGGCATTCAGATGCGCAGCGACTGGGTCCTGCCGATCTGCACCGGGCATGAGCGTCTGAAGAACGAAAATGGCGACAAGGCCCATCCGACGCAAAAACCAGAGAGCCTGCTGCACCGCGTTCTGGTCGGCTCGACCAATCCCGGCGACGTGGTGTTGGACCCGTTCTTTGGGACCGGCACAACGGGCGCGGTCGCCAAAATGCTAGGCCGTGAATTTATCGGAATCGAACGCGAAGCCGCCTATCGCGCCGTGGCCGAGAAACGCATTGCCTCAGTGCGTAAATTTGATCGCGAAGCTTTGCAGGTTAGCGCCTCGAAACGGGCTGAACCGCGTGTGCCATTTGGCCAACTGGTCGAGCGCGGCATGTTGCGGCCGGGCGAACAGCTCTACTCCCTCAACAACCGGCACAAAGCCAAAGTGCGCGCCGATGGCACGTTGATTGGTGATGATGTCAAAGGATCGATTCACCAGGTCGGGGCGGCATTGGAAGGTGCACCTAGCTGCAATGGCTGGACTTACTGGCATTTTAAGCGCGATGGAAAACGGGTTCCGATTGACCTGCTGCGCCAGCAAATCCGCGCCGAAATGGCCAACTGATCCAAATCAAAATACCGAATACCGCCGGTGCCTGTGGCCTGTATGGCCGCCTGTAAACGGGCACTCACCTAAGCCCCGCCTTAATTGGCGGGGCCTTTTTTTGACCTGTGCGTCGAACCGGTTCGCGCCCGGACCTGATAAGGTGCGAAGATGTGCTACTAACAAAGAAAAGCGCCAAGGATCGCCAGCCTATGACACAGATGACCGATGACTCGTCTCCCCGTCGCGAATCATGGTTCGCAAGACGATTTCCTGATCCCGAAAACCCGGACAATGACTACACGAGGGCGGTTTTGGAGCGGCACAAGAAAGAGGGGCTTGAACTAGCCGTAAAGTCCCGCTGGGTCGCGCTGGCCGTGATTGCGGTCATGTTGCCATTTCTCAACCCAAGACCGGAAGTTCTGTATTTCGAGGTGCTATTGCTGGCAGTCGCAGGAGTCGGCTGGATACAGCGTCGGATGGGCAGAGTTGGTCTTTCACGCGCGGAACTCGTGGTAATTTTTTGCGATCTCACGCTGATGACCTTAATTCTCGGTTTCCAGAATCCGTTTGCCGAGGGCAGTCTGTCGCCAGCCATTACCATTCGGTTTGGCAACTTCATCTATTTCTTTGTGATCCTTGCGGCGGGCACACTGGCATTCTCGTGGCGCACTGTGATTTCAATTGGAACATGGACATCCGGCCTCTGGCTAGGCGCAATTCTCTTCCAGTGGTGGCACTTTGTTCCAACGCCAGAATTGACTGAGGCCATGGCCAATGTCCCAGGCATGTCTACAAGGATGCTGGAGGTTCTGGACCCAAACAGCTTTCAGTTTGATATCCGGATGCAAGAGATTGTCGTTTTTGTCCTTGTTGCAGTCACTCTGGGCGTCTCCATGCGTCGGTTTGATCGGTTGCTGATGGGAACCGCCGCGCTGGAACGCGAACGCGCAAACCTGTCACGCTATTTCTCGCCAAATGTGGTAGAGGAACTATCGCAGAACGACGAACCGC
>CBDTVL010000279.1:0-4847 GCA_965363755.1 uncultured Sulfitobacter sp. | reverse complement strand
GACTGCGGTTCAACCAGACCTAAAACAGTTTGCACAGCAATCATAGCATCGGCAGCTGTACCACCTGCACGCAAGACATTGGCTCCGGCCTGAACCGCCAGCGGATTGGCCGCCGTGACCATCCAGTTATCTGCCTCCACCGGCTGACCGGCCTGTTTTGCTGCCAGCGAGGCCTGAACTTCCACTGAAAGGGATTCAAAAGTGCCGCTGGTTGCCGCTTCTGGCTGAACAGCGTCGGCTGTCTGTTGCGCTGCCGCCGCACTGGCAAGGATCAAAAACAGGGTCGTAAGTAGACGTGTCATTCTGAAATCCATTCCTAGAGAGGATATGCCGGTTTGGTTCCGGATCCGGCACATTTGTGTCTCATAACATCGACGGAACGACCTGATCCGGTGGCCGATGCCCGTCGTCAAAGGTTTTGATGTTGATCAGAACCTTTTCGCCCATTTCTGCCCGGCCTTCACGAGTTGCAGATCCCATATGCGGCAGCAGCACAACATTCTTCAACGCGCGCAGGCGTGGGTTCACGTCATTGCCATGTTCATAAACATCGAGCCCCGCCCCGGCGATTTCGCCAGACCGCAGCATTCGAGTTAACGCGTTTTCGTCAATCACTTCACCGCGTGAAGTATTGACGATCACAGCGGACGGTTTGAGCAGTTTGAGCCGCCGGGCATTCATCAGATGGAACGTGCTGGGGGTATGCGGGCAGTTAATGCTGATCACGTCCATACGCGCCACCATCTGATCCAGACTGGCCCAATATGTCGCCTCCAACTCAGCTTCGATCTCAGGGCGCAGGCGTTTGCGATTATGATAATGAATCTGCATGCCAAAGGCACGCGCACGTCTGGCCACGGCCTGACCAATGCGACCCATGCCCAGAATGCCCAGTCGCTTGCCTCCGACACGCCCCCCCATCAGCGCAGTTGGGGCCCAGCCTTCCCATTCCCCCGATTGCATGAGCGCCAGACCTTCGGGGATGCGCCGGGTTACGGCAAGAAGCAGTGCCAGTGTCATATCAGCGGTATCGTCGGTCAGAACACCCGGGGTGTTTGACACCAGAATGCCGCGCTGGCGGGCAGTAGCAACATCGATATGGTCAACCCCGGCCCCATAATTTGCGATCAGTTTTAATCGATCACTGGCCTGTCCAATCAGTGAGCTGTCAATTGTGTCAGTTACAGTTGGCACCAACACATCAGTCTTTTGCACGGCCTCAATCAGCTCTGGCCGGGTCATCGGCGTGTCGTTGGTACGCAATCGGACATCAAAAAGCTCAGACAGGCGGGTCTCAACCGCTTCGGGCAACCGTCGCGTCACGACAACACTCAAACGTTCTGCTGGCATCATAGTCCTCCGACGGCTTTCCTTGGCCGACCTCTTTGTGGCATGGTGGCCGAACTAAGGACGAGGCACAAGAACCTCGCTGAGAAATTGATGTGTTGGCGGTCGATCAGGTAATAAATCAGGCGGTGAAATGAGTAGAATTGGCCTTCAGATTATGTGTGCCGCGCTATGCGCGGTGCTGTGGCTGGCAGGTGCGACATCTTCGCAGGCCCAAGCTGACGAAAGCAAAGGGGCAGTCACCAACCTGCCCATCCCACGCTACGTGTCGATGAAGGCCGCAGAGGGCAACGTCCGACGCGGCCCGTCACTCAGCCACCGGATTGACTGGGTTCTGACGCGCCGTGACATGCCACTTCAGATCACGGCAGAACACGGCCACTGGCGCCGGGTACAGGATCGTGACGGTGTCGGCGGCTGGGTGCATTATTCGCTGTTGTCAGGCAATCGGACGGTGATTGTCGAAAAAGACATGCTGACGCTTCATTCCCGCCCAGACCCGACCACATCGATCACTGCAGCATTGGAACAAGGGGTTGTCGCCCGGCTTGGCGATTGCACGCTGGAATGGTGCCGCCTGTCCACCGGCGGCTATAAGGGATGGGCACGCAAAGAGGCCCTTTGGGGTGTGAAGCCGAACGAGATTCGTGAATAGCTCTTTAACCTGCGATGAAACGGTTCACGATTGCAGCCAGTTCTGGCCCCACATCCTCTTGCAGAAAATGCCCGGCATGGGACAGAATGACGTGATCCTGCCCAGCGGCCCCCGGGACCTTAGTTTGAAACACCTTATCTATGCCCGCCATTATCTTGTCGTCGGCCCCATAGGCCGTCAAAACCGGTTTATCGAATGCCTTTAAGCTACTCCAAGCCGTCCGGTTCGCCTCGGACGCAGGATCATCCGGCACTGACGGCACCAGCATCGGGAACTCCCGCGCACCGGCGAGATAGTTGGCGTCTGGAAAAGGGGCGTCATAGGCCGCCTCTTCCAACCCGCTGAGTTTGGTCTGGGTGCCGCCCGAAACAATGCGACCGCTGCGAAACTCTGGAACGGTTTGTGAATACGCACGCCAACTTTCAAACGCTGCACCCATCGACTGGTCACCGGTTGGCAATGCTGTGTTGGAAACAACAATCCGCGCAAACCTCTCTGGCATGTCAGCCAACAGCCGTAATCCGATGAGTCCCCCCCAATCCTGACCAAACAAGGTGACCTCTTGCAGATCCAGTTGCTCCACCACTGACCGCATCCAATCGACGTGACGCTGGTAGGTGTAATCGGAACGCTCGGTCGGTTTGTCTGAACGACCAAACCCGACGAGATCAGGCGCGATAACCCGGTGCCCTGCCCCGACCCAGATCGGAATCATGTGGCGGTAAAGATAAGACCATGTCGGCTCTCCGTGCATCGCGAGGATTGGGGCTGCGTCGCGCGAGCCCTCATCAAGGTAGTGCATACGCAAGCGGCCGCCTTCGAAATCGTCTACTGTCAGGTAATTCGCGGCAAAACGATAATCCACAAGCCCCTCAAATCGCGCATCTGGTGTTCTGAGCGCTTTCATCGTCTCTTCCTCCCGATTAGGATAAGCTTGTCAGTCTGGCACAGCATCGCCAATTCAATCGCCAGTATTCTGACTTATCCTCAGCCCAACCACCGGAGAGCACCATGAAAGCCATTACTTACACTGCTTTTGGCCCGGCGGCGGAGGTTTTGTCTTTGAAAGATCTGGATTGTTCCCCGCCGGGCCCCGGTGAAGTTCAGGTTGATCTGCATTTTTCAGGAGTGAACCCTTCTGATGTTAAGGCAAGGGCCGGTGCCCGCGCAGGCGTGACTGAGTTACCCTATCCGGTGATCATCCCGCACAGCGATGGTTCAGGTGTGATATCTGACGTGGGCGAAGACGTTGATCCGGCGCGGATCGGCGAACGGGTCTGGATCTGGAACGCGCAATGGCAGCGGCCTTTCGGCACAGCAGCCGAGCGTTGTGTTTTGCCCTCGCAACAGGCGGTTCATTTGCCGGACGGCACATCGTTTGAGACCGGCGCCATACTTGGCATTCCGGGACTGACTGCAGCCCATACCGTATTCAGCGATGGAGAAGTGCGCGGAAAGACGGTGTTGGTACAGGGGGGCGCAGGCACCGTCGGGTTTCTGGCGGTACAACTGGCGAAATGGGGCGGTGCAAAAGTCATTGCGACAGCAAATGCCACGGTCCGTGATCGGGTTAAGGCCGCAGGCGCAGACATCGTGCTGGACTACGCCGCACCTGATCTGGCCGAACAAGTTTTACAGGCCGCCGATGGTTTGGTGGACCGCATTATAGAGGTCGAATTCGGCGCAAATGCTGCCTTAGACACAGCCGTGATTGCCCAAAACGGCACCATCGTATGTTACGGCTCTGCTAAGGCAATGGAACCGGTTTTGCCGTTCTATCCGCTTATGTTCAAGGCCGTCACAGTGAAGCTGGCTTTGGTTTACATATTGCCCCCGGCGCAAAGAGCTTACGCGGTTCAGAAATTAACCGACGCGTTGACGCATGGCGCGTTGACCTGCCCCGTCGATCGTATCTACGCCATGGCTGAGTGCGCGGCGGCCCATGATGCAGTAGCTGCCGGCAAACGCGGCGGTGCGATACTACTGAATATCAAAGCATAGATTTGTCCGATATAAGTTCAGAAATCCTCTGATCACATCAGCTATTCCGCTAGGCTTCATCTTATGATTTGAAAGAGATTGATCTTCCCACCATGCGATTTTCCCTCATTTTTCTTTTCTTGCGTTGCCCGTTATTGTTGCGGCGCAAAGCGTAGATCAGCCAAGTTGTCCCATTGCTGTTGAGGACGGCGCTGCGCACGACGCCGCTATCGCCGTTCGTATTCGCGGCATATTTGGAAACCTGGCCGGGTTCTAAAAGGTCACTGTGACGGTGTATTTCGGCATCGTGAATCGGCGTGGCACCACCATGGATGGCGTGACAGCTGTGCTAGAGGCACCAGCGGCAGACGTCTGGATAAGTGAATTGGGCGACAGCGCGGTGACGTTACGGCTAGGCGCGTGGATTGCGCAGAATAACACCAGCTTTGCCCGCACCAGAGGTTAGGCTATGCGTCTCTCTCTGGTAGAATTTGATGCAGCAGGTATCGAGATGCCTGAACCAACCAATCGCCTGATCACAGTTGGCGGGATCGCTCCATTCGTGCCCAAACAACCCCTAAATCCCCTGCCAAAGCCGAGCCCGCCCGCCAAATTGAAGACCTGCAGATCAAGGTGGAAATGGAGCTGTAAAGGATGGTGATTCAGGAACGGGAGGAATTGCCGGACGGAGATCTTCTCAAACGAGAAGCGCCCAAAGAGTAACAGGTATTTTTTTGCGTTTGCGGTCTTGATCTGCGTTGTGTTCAAGCGTAAATAGCGCTCGAGTGTTGGGATGTGGCCTAGCGGTAGGGCACCTGTTTTTGGTACAGTAGATCGTAGGTTCGAATCCTACCATCCCAGCCAA
>CBDTVL010000278.1:0-4872 GCA_965363755.1 uncultured Sulfitobacter sp. | reverse complement strand
AACCAGAACTGTTCAACAAACAGCCATACTACCGTCCGGGATGTGACACTTAGGCGCGCAGAAACTCCTCCGTCGCCGCAACAGTACCTAAACCTCGGGCGCGCTCGAACAAAGCGGCCTCTTCGGCTGTGGCTGTTACACTGCTGTTTGATGGCGATGCTGTTAACGCCGCGCTGTCGACTCCCAACAGATCGCATCCGGCCAAGGGCAGCGTAGAAACAGCAACCCCCAGTAGAAACTTCTTACTCAAATAACGTGGTTTTGACGGTCTCACCATCGATCCAACCTTAATTGACCATGGGTAACTATGATTCGCAGGCTGCTTTTCAGTCAAGTATTGACGGAAATTGGCGTGTATTGGGCGATCAAGGTCACCAGATAACGGATTTCATTCAGCAGTGATGGGGCATTGCCGGATTAAGCACGGATGCGGGCCTTGCCGCCCCCAAAACGGTGCTTTGCGCGCCGCGTAGACGGCGGGCACCTTTTCAGGACGCAGAGACGTCTGGGCGGTCGACCACGGCCGAGACCATATGGTGGCGATCTGGATCGGCCGGCCTGATAACGCAGGCATGGCCGATGCGTCCGGACGCGCCACGGCTGCACCGGTCCTGTGGTCGGTTCTCGTGCGCTGCCGCTGCCGGACGTCGGCGTGATTCCTGACGTGCCCGCGCAGAGCCGACATCTGGGCTGGGATCCGCCGCCCAAACGGCAGCGGCCACGAAAATCTGCGTGACCATGAATATGCGAAACTTGCTCTGGGTCTGGCGGTTGTTTCTGCCATACTATCTGATCTGACCCTTCTTTTTGAAAGATCAGTAGGTCTGATCCCGACTTGTCATTTCTTATCCGCGTATCGGGGAGACGCGGTCTCATGTTCGCAGGGTATCAAACGCTGCGCAGGCATCGCCAAACCAGCGTGCCGACCGGTCGAGAAGATCGCCGTTCGGGTAAATACACCAGATCGACATCCGGCCCGATGTTTGCCACAGAAATGCGCAGAAATCGGGTGCAGCAGTCGAGCGTTCAAGCAGATTCTGAAGACACAGGTCGGGGGCGGGTGCCAGTAACCCGGCGCGGTTTGGGCTGCTAGTTTTCAGCGGTCGAAATGAAGAAATACACCCATTCACCTTTGAAGTCGGAATGGGTTTCGCGTGCCAGAGCGACTTGTGATTTCAGAAAGTTCAGATAAGGGGCTGCGGTTTCCTGAAGCGAGCGGACACCTTCGTATAGCGGAACGGAACTTGCGAATGCGGCGGCGATTTCCTGACCGTAAGGCGCGCCGATTGTGATCTCCAGCCATGGTTTGTCACCGCGGGCATTGCCGACGGTCAGCAGTGATTTGGCGCTAGCAAATTCCAAGGGAACGACTTGGTTAGGTTGCAGATGAATGACCATTCCATCGGCCGTGAAATAATCAATATAAACATAACCATCGTAGTCTGGTGCCACTAGTTCCAAACTAAGCCGCTGACCTGCAAAATATGAGTAGCGCTTGGCATACCCGGTTTCGCCAATCATACGAGGGTTGGTAAGTTGTTCAGTCGACTGCGCAAGGCCCACGTCGGAAATGCCGACAAGAGCATCACATTGTGGGCGCGGCAGGATCAACAACTGATCGGTCACCGGGATGGCGTTGCCGACCTGTTGTTGCAGCGCAGAGAGCACCGGTCCGCGAAGGCCATCTTCGGGAATGTGGCCACGCAGCTCAAGCTGTCCGGTTTCCGGAATGAATGTCGTTTGCAGGCGGGCGCAGGGCACCGCGGCCAGAACCGCCGTGATCCCGTCGCGAACCCGACGGGCACCGCTTCCGGGATCGCTGAGGTCGCTGGGCTGCATGAAGGCCTGAATCGCAGCCAATGAAGAAGGTTCAACTGCAACGCCATCACCGCCAGACCATGCCAGCGCGGCTTTGCCCGCCTCTGCAGGCAAAGCGAGCGAAGAGGCGGTGGTCGCGCGATCTGAAAGCGTTGCCAGTTCAATTGGTGCAGCGGCCAGATCCAGTTTGAACCCGGTTTGGTGCGGGGTTTCGATTTGCTGCAGTGGGCTTGCGGTGGCGGTGATTTCCGGGATTGCCGCTGCGTTGGGGACAGTGGCGGCTCCGGCAGTTGTTTCTGGCGATGTCGAGCTTAGCCGATCGGCTTCGCCAACCGTCCGCTGAATAACATCTGTTGGCGGCATGATGGGACTAATTGATTCAGCCTCAACCGGCGTTGGTTCGGCACGCGATTGGGGCACGATGACCTGGCCAAGCGCGATGCCGTCTGGTTTGCGCTCAGTCAGGGTTTCGGCATTGGCGGTGGCCTGCTTGGCGTCAGCGCGTTTGACGTCTTGGGTTTGGATGCTCATCTGCGTTTTGGGGATCGATTGGTCTTGCGCGGGATGTGGCTCGACGACTAGCGCCAGGACGGCCAAGATGCCGGCGTGGGCTGCCAGCGATCCGAGCAGGGGTGTCAGCCAGTTCGCGGTTTTTCCGGCATTCATGGCGGCGTCGGGGTTACGACCAACACCACATCGCGGGCGCCGAGTGACTCTATCTTGGCGAGTAGCGGCAACACATTAGCCAAATCCGCGTCTTTGTGCGCGTTGATGCGCACCAGTGTTTGCGGGTCTTCAGCAAGGATATCGGCAAGGCGGGTTAGAATGGCGTCGGGTTCAGATTTGGCGCCATCGACGGCCATGTCGCCGGTGTCACCGATTGATATGGTAACGCCGCCGCCGGGCATTTCGGAGCCGGTGACGGAAAACGCAGGATACACCTCAAACGGCGCTGTCGCATCCATGCGTCCGATCAGCATGAAAAATATCAACAGAAAGAATACGACATCAATCAAAGGGATGATCGTTTCTGGCGCACTATTGCGTTGGCGTCGGGCAAGTTTCATTCGATTGGGGCCATGTGCAGGATGCGAAGGCGGCTGATGCCAGCAGTGGTCAGGGTGTCCATCAGCGTCACCAGCGATTGCGTTGCAGCGCGCGGCGCGGGCCAGATCAGAACCGAGATGTCAGGGTATTCAGCAACATGTGAGGCAAGAAACACCGACAGGTCGGCAATGGAGGTGGACTGCCCGCGAATGCGGGGCTGTCCATCCGACCCAAGGCGGATGATCAACGGCGGTGCACCGGTGTTGGTGGCGGCGGGTGTCGCCGTGCTGATTGCATCCGATGAGTTCACAACCGGGATCATGGCAAGGTTTAGGTAGGTGGAGGTGACCATGAAGAACACCAGCATGATCAGCAGCACGTCAATCAGGGGCACCAAAGAGATCACTCTTTGAGGCGGTCTAGGTCGCGCAAGTTGCATGTCACCTCCATCACTAGGGGTCTGGTGCGTTGGCTACCGTCTGCTGTCTTCGGCGGCAAAAAGCCGACCGACGTTGGTTTCGATCTGTTGCGCCACCCGTTCAACACGTGCGTTTAGTAACGCCGCAGCAACGGCGGCTGGAATAGCGACCAATAGGCCAGCGGCGGTGGTTAGCAACGCTTGCCAGATGCCTGCAGCCAGTAACGAGGCGTTGGCGGAACCTTCGGCGAGGGCCAGTTCCTGAAAGGATTGGATCATCCCAAGGACGGTGCCCAGTAGCCCTAGCAGCGGGCTGATCATTGCAATTAGTTCCAGCAGGGGAATGCGCCGTTGCATCTGGGCGACTTCGCTATTGCCACGCCATTCCAGTTCGGATTCAAGAACTGTGCGAGCGTGTCCGGCTTCTGTTCCTTGCATCGCCGCCAACAGTATGCGGTCAGTTGGCGTGGTGCCGTTTTCGATCACCCGGATCGCGGCGTGTTTGTCACCTGTGGCCCAAGTTTCATATGCGTTGATGCGGGTCGATTCACCAGAAAGCGTGCCGCGCAGTTGTAATAGCTTCGCGCCAATCAGCGCCAAAGAGCACACCGAAAGGACCAATAACACGACAACGATTGGTCCGCCGCTTGCCAGGATGCCGATAAATCGTTCCATCGGTTATTTCACCAATGGCGCCGACGTGCGGCTGACCAGATCGAGAATTGGGAAGCAATCCATCTGATCGGCATTCTGTGGCTGGCAGGCTGAGAGTTCGTGCAGCAAGATTTCGGATATACTGTCACAGGTGATTTCCGGAATTTCAAAAAGCTTCAGTGTGGTGCGGGCTGCAGGGATCGGCGCGGCATCAATAGTAAGCAGCCTGTCAATGACGCCATTGGTGGCCAGAACAGCTAGTGACATTTCAAAGCCTTCGAAGGTCATCTCTGTCTGGTTTCTAAAAAGAAAAAACGCCCGGCAACCGCCGCTGTCGTTCGCTTCAAATTTGTTCAACTCAATTGTAAGCCGACCGGGGCCAGCAAGGGCCGCAGATGTGGATGAGAAAACAGATACGCCTGCTGCACAGATCAGCAAAGCGGCCTTAAGAAAAGTGTCCATTTCACCGACTCCCGCGTTTTGTTGGCCGCAACGATGCGTGGATTAATGGAGAACGGTCAAGGTATTCCTGAACAAGCATTGTATTCTTTTCCGGTTTTGAACACGAAGTGCTAGAGTTGACCTTGCAATCAGATTACGCACGTAGTTTTTGTGTCCGGCCGCAAGGCTGATCACGCAGGTGTCTTTTGTTAAAAGATAAAACAAGATTGGTTGGCCTGTATTTTCTCCGGAACCGCGGCCCGGCGTTATCAGATCAAACCGGCTTAAGGCGGGCACGTTGCGACGCAACTTCGCCAGATGACAAGACCTTCCCTGCACAACTGAAGTGAGAATTCTCACCTGCCGTTTCGACAACGAGAACGGGCGATATCGGGCTTTCGTGATTGAGAAGTTTGCAATAATTTGCCGTCCATGCTTCCATCCAAAACCATTTCAACCTGCAGCGAAATCTTTACTAACCCGCCAATTTCAAG
>CBDTVL010000277.1:0-4887 GCA_965363755.1 uncultured Sulfitobacter sp. | reverse complement strand
TGGCGGCCCACGCCCAATATGCTGAAGCGGAACCCGGAATGGCCGAAGTACATTGGTCCGGGCCCGGAAAACCCGTTGGGTACTCACGCGCTTTATCTGAGCTGGACATATTATCGTATCCACGGAACCCACGACACGCGCAAAATTGGCCGTCAATCGTCCAACGGGTGCATCGGACTTTATAACGAAAATATCGCCGAACTATTTGCCAGGGCAAAAGTCGGCACTCAAGTGTTGCTAATTTGACGACATTTCCCGTTTTAACAGCGATGAATTGCTAACTTACATTTGCATTCCAATGAGTTTGTTGGTTAGAGAAGGTTACGAGGTAAGTCTTAGGTGCGTGCCGGATGTATTCCGCCATGCGAATTCTGGAGGTTATAATATGAAGAAACTTGTTCTTGCTGCTGCCCTGACAGCCGCCGCTTCGACTGCATTTGCCGGCTCTTTGGCCGAGCCAGTGATCGAAGCACCAGTTATTGTTGAAGAAACAGGAAGTTCTGTTTCGGGTATCTGGTTGCCAATCGCTCTGTTGGTACTTGTTGGCGCAGCAATCGCTGCCAACTAAGTCTAAGTTACAGACAAAAGAAAAGGCGGTGGATTTCCACCGCCTTTTTTTTGTGGGGTACAGAACTTAAAGTCCAGCTTTATTGCCCGCAGGCTTACTCAACCCAGCCGCCAAGATTATCTTCTATCACCTGACCCAAAGCTGCAATATGGGCGTCATCATCGTTCAGGCACGGGATATAGGTAAAGTGTTGGCCGCCTGCCGCTTCGAAGCTCTCTTTGATCTCTTCGTTGATTTCCTCAAGCGTCTCGATGCAATCCGCCGAAAAGGCGGGGGCGCAGATCGCGATATTTTTCTTGCCGCTTTCCGCCAGCCGCGCGACTTCCTCAACCGTATAGGGTTGCAGCCACTCTTCGGGCCCAAAACGCGACTGAAACGTTGTGGTGATCTGGGTGTGATCCCATCCCAGCCGCTCTTTCAGGAGGCGAGTCGTTTTCTGGCAGTGGCAGTGATAGGGGTCGCCCTGTGTCAGGTATCGTGTTGGCATACCGTGATACGAACACAGCAGAATATCAGGTCGGGCTTCAATCTTGGAATATGCCCGCTCAATCGACTGGGCCAATGCATCAATATACATCGGATGTTGAAAATAGGGCTCGACCGTGCGCGCGGCCGGCTGCCATTTCTCTTCCATCAAAACCCGAAAGAACTGATCGTTTGCTGTTGCCGAAGTTGCGCCAGCGTAGTGAGGATAGAGGGGGAAAAACAGTATCTTCTGGCATCCAGCGTCAATCATCGCCCGCACTTTGGATTTGGCAGACGGGTTTCCGTACCGCATGCAGAAATCGACCATCACCTGATTGCCATACCGGTTCTGCATGGCCTGTTTGACTTTTTGTGTCTGTTGTTTTGTGATCGTCAACAGCGGGCTTTCTCCGGCCTCGTGATTCCAGATTGATTTATAGGCCGCGCCACTGGTAAACGGCCGTTTTGTCAGGATGATCAACTGCAACAGCGGCTGCCACTTCCACGGGCTATAGTCGATCACACGCCGATCCGACAAAAATTCATTCAGATACCGTCGCATCGACCAGTAGTCGTAATTGTCCGGTGTCCCGAGGTTGGCCAGCAGCACGCCAACTTTTGCGGTTGGAAATGCCGGATGATCCGCGGTGGTGTGCGCTGGGCGCGTCGGAGTCTTGGTGGCGTCCGGCATGGTGTTTTCCTGATAAGCTATGATCAGCCTGAGATAGAGGGTTTTGTCGGCGCGTCAATCTGAGAGCTTGGTTTCAGTGACAGCAAGGGCATCCGCGAGTCGCTGTTTGGCCGATCCCGGGCGCAGCGGCTTGGGCTGGCTGTCGTCGGGGGCCCATCCTGTGAGGCACACCAGCTCGAAAGTTGCCGGGACTCTCTGATTCTGGTCGCCAAAATGTCGCGCATAAAGCTGCACGGCGTTGTCAAACACAGCTTTTCGGGTCGGCTCTCGCAGCCTTGCGGCCAAGGCGTTGCCCTCGCCCATGGCGCGCAGGTCCTGCATCAGATGGCGGGCTGATGGGTAAGTCGCCATTATTTGGGTCGAATCCGCGACCGGCAAGGCAAACCCCGCCCTTTGCAGCAGGCCGCCAAGATCCCGGATTTCGCCCATCGGAACAATGCGCGGAGAGAGCCCGCCGGTCACGGCAATTTCGGCTTCCGACATGGCCGCCCGCAATTCCATCAGGGTTTGTCCGCCAAACAGAATCGCGATCATCAGCCCATCCGGTTTTAGCGCGCGACGACACTGGATCAGCTGGCCCACCGGATCATTGGACCAGTGCAAACACAACGCATGGATGATCAGATCATGGTGCTCCGGTTCAAGGGCAAGCGTGTCTGTATCGGCAATAATGGCCGCATCCGGAACTGAATCACACCAGATTTCAGGGTAAGGCGTCACAATTGCAGGCGTAGTAAACCGCCTGTTAACCATCGCGAGGCGATCCTGCACATCATCGACCGCGGCGCGTTGCAAAAACAAGGCATCGGGTTTTGCACGGGCCCGGTTGCGGGCCAGTGCAGTAAGGTCGGTCAGAAGTTCGGTATTTTGCATTGGGTGATACTAAGATGGCACAAACCAAGATTCAAACAGCGCTTCAATTGCTGTATCCGCCGCGATGTCTGGGATGCGGCACGATGGTCGAGAGTGACTTTGGTCTGTGCGGCCCATGTTGGCGCGACACACCATTTATTGGCGGCACGATCTGTGACAGTTGCGGGGTATCACTCCCGGGTGACGCGGGGCCGGACGCGCTGCAGTGTGACGACTGTCTGACAACAACCCGCCCGTGGGATCAAGGGCGGGCTGCGCTGCTGTACAAAGATGCCGCGCGGAGAATAGTGTTGGGTCTAAAGCACGGTGATCGACAAGAAATTGCGCGGCCCGCCGCACTTTGGATGGCGCGTGCGGCCCGTGACATCCTGAAACCCAATATGGTCATTGTCCCAATACCACTACACTGGATACGGCTACTGAAACGGCGTTACAATCAGTCAGCAGTGTTGGCGCTGGCACTGGCCGAAGAAACCGGACTAAGCTGCTGTCCCGATTTGCTGCAACGCATCAAATCGACCCCGTCGCTTGATGGTTTGGGAAAAGACGCGCGTTTTGCCGCATTGGAGGATGCGATTTCTGTTCATCCCAATCGCAGACGGCGGATGATCGGCCGTCCGGTGCTCTTGGTCGATGATGTGATGACGTCGGGCGCCACTTTTGCTGCGGCAACCGAAGCCTGCCGGGCGGCCGGAGCCAGTGACGTTTCTGTGTTGTCACTGGCGCGGGTTGCAAAGGATGTCTAAATCGCTGACACCAAGTCAGTTGAAAGGGCTCCGGAATGCCATCTGTCGAAATCTACACCTCACCGCTATGTGGCTTTTGCCACGCGGCAAAGCGGTTGCTGACCCAAAAAGGCGTTAATTTTTCAGAAGTGAATGTCCTGACGCAACCGGCACGAAAGGCCGAGATGATACAACGCGCCAACGGCGGCCGCACGGTGCCACAGATATTTGTTGGCGATTCACATGTGGGGGGCTGTGACGAACTGTACGCACTTGAACGGGCGGGCAAGTTGGATCCACTGTTGGCCGGATAAATGAAAACGGCGCTGATACAGCTGAACGCCAGCGATGATCCGGTTGCAAACTTAGACGTAACGCAAGGGTTTGTCGCCGTCGCCGCTGCAAAAGGCGCAAGGTTTGTCATGACGCCCGAGGTGACAAACTGTGTGTCTGCAAGCCGCGCGCGGCAGATGCAGGTGCTGCAAGCGGAGTGTGATGATCAGACCCTTGCCGCCCTGCAGGAACAAGCAAAAGATCTCGGTATCTGGCTGCTGATCGGTTCGTTAGGTCTGAAAACGGAAGGTCCGGATGGCCGGTTTGCCAATCGATCCTTTCTGATTAGTCCAGATGGCGAGGTTCGGGCGCGGTATGACAAAATCCACATGTTCGACGTGCAGGTATCACCGGAAGAAATCTATCGCGAATCAGATGGATATCGCCCCGGTACGCGGGCCGTGGTTGCGCAGACCCCATTTGCTCGCATCGGCATGACAATATGTTATGATATTCGGTTTCCGCAACTGTATCAGGCATTGGCGTTGGCGGGGGCCGAAATTCTAACCGTCCCATCCGCGTTTTCCCCTGTCACCGGGGCAGCGCATTGGGAATCGCTGCTGCGGGCCCGCGCGATCGAGACCGGATGTTATGTCATGGCGCCGGCCCAGACCGGCACACATTTGGCAACAGTTGGTCAGTCTCGTAAAACCTATGGCCATTCGATGGTTGTTGCCCCCTGGGGCGAGGTTTTGTTGGATGCAGGTGTCGATCCCGGCGTGCATCTGGTTGATTTTGACCCGCTAAAGGTGGCAAATGCGCGAGATCGCATCCCATCGCTGTCGCATATCCGAGAATTCGACGGACCTTGAATGAACCAAGAAAACAATGCCCTTGCTGTTTCGCTGGTCAGCGAAATTCTGACTGTGGACCAGCTGTTGCGAAACCGGCTTAGTCGGGTTTTGCCCAAAGGCATGGAAATCTCGCATTTTTCGGTGCTGAACGCTCTGGCGTGGATCAGTGATGAACGCAGCCCGGCGCAGTTGGCAGATCAGTTTCACGTCACACGCGGCGCGATGACAAACACGTTGAACAAGCTTGAATGGGCCGGGTACGTCCATATTCGTCCTGATTGGGATGACGCACGCCGCAAGATGGTCGCGATCAGCCCGGCTGGTCGCCGCGCGCGCGATCAGGCGCTTTCCGCGATTACTCCGCTTATTCAGGAAATGGTCGGATCACTGGGCGGAGAAAAGGTGCGTGCGGCCGTGCCCATATTGCGCGAAATGCGC
>CBDTVL010000276.1:0-4914 GCA_965363755.1 uncultured Sulfitobacter sp. | reverse complement strand
AATAGGCCGGAAGCAGACTCCATGTGCAAGTGCAGCATTCGACACTAAGGGCGGACAGCCGACCTTCGCTGCGGCGTGAACCAAGGTCCGCTGTGCGGACAAACCTACCGTTCGCGTCGCGGCATCCAGAGTGAACTTCCGTATCCAGATCGGATCTTGACGCTGCTCGCAAACGCTGCGGCGCAGCTTTCGCATTGCTGACATTCGTACCCTGAGCAGCACTTGGTGATCAGGATGGCTGCTGTACTGGGCGAAGTCGCCAGAATGCAAATGTGTGCAATCGAGACAAGTTAGGCAGGCATCAAATATTCGCGGTCAAAGAGACATATCAGGAAATTCAATAATCTAATGGTTTCCACAAGTACCAGCACCAAAGGCGCCACCGGGGGAATGAGGTGCTTTGGGTCATCAATCGCTAAAGGTAAAATGTTCAATTGATGACCCGCTCCACAACGCTCATCCCCTCAGACAGGGCCGAAGACGGATAAAGGATCACACTGTCGCCCTCGGACAATCCACTCGTGACCTGTGCTTCAATGCCATTGTTCGGGCCGATCTCGATGGTGCGATGTTGAGCGGTTCCGTCGGTGACGACAAACACCGCCCAAGCGTCGCGGCTTCGAAAGAGGGCGCTGGCGGGGACAATCAGGGTTTCTTCTGCCTCCCAGACGATGATCCTGGTCTCCACCCTGAAGCCATGACCTAGACCGGAATAGTCTTTGGGCGGACTGGCAAAGGCGATGACCGCATTCACACGCTGCTCTTCAACACCGAGGGCCGAATACTGGGTGATCCCGAACGGGTCGACCCGGATGACTTCCCCCATCAGTTCCGTTGATCTTCCCCAATCTGCAATAATCACCGGATCGCCCACCGCAACTTGTACTGCATCAGTCGAGAGCAGTTCGACCACTACTTCCAGGTCATTGGCGATGTTACCGATTTCCATGATTGGCGAACCGACGGGCAGAGATGTCTCACTTTCCTGAATGAGCCGAAGGATGCGACCATCCGCAGGGGCATAAAGCGGTATGGAGTCTGAGGTGCTACCGATGGCAGCAGCAAGTCCAAGATCGTCGAACCCGATTAGTTGCGCCTCGACGTTGACGATTTCGGCTTCGCGCATGGAAATCGCAGCTTCTGCCGTGTCGACATACGCCTGCGTCACGCGCGCGGTTTGGCGGGCACGATCAAGTACTGCGTCGCTGGTGATGCCTCGCTCGACCAGTCGTTCGGTCCTGGCAAGCTCGGTTTGCGCCAGATCACGGTTCGCCAAGGCAGCGTTCAGATCGGCCCGCGCAACGCGCAACGCCGCCTTTGCCGCGGAGACCGCGGCAAAGGCCTGTTCACGGGTGCGCACGTCGAGGGCTGCAGGGTTGGCGGGACGCATATGGGCCACGATCGTTTCCCCACGCACGACCGGATCACCAGGTTGCACACTGACGCGTTGCAGTTGCCCTGCGACGGGAGTCGAGACGACATAAGCATCACGGACACGGGTGCGACCCTCTTCGTCGATGGTCAGGCGCATGGTTCCGCGCGTCACATCACCCATGTCAACCATGGTGGGCTTGGGCCAGAAGGCCGCCGCCAGCGCGCCCGCGACCAGCAGTACAGCACTGGTGGTCATGATCAGGCGGGAACGTTTCTTTGCTTTGGCCATGACGCCTACTCCCTCGTTTTCAGGGCCGAGATGAGGTCGGCCCGGTCAATATCGCGTTTCACCAACCAGCCAGAGGCCACTGCGGCCCCGATCACTACCATCGCCGCGAACCCATAGCTTGCGGAGTCGAAGATCGCTGGGATCTGGTAAAGCTCGCTCGAAAACCCGGTAGCTATACCGAAGGACAGATAATAGCCCAAGACGCTGCCAAGTGGCAGCGCGGCCAGTGTGACGATCGCCAGTTCGCCCAACAACACAAAAGCCGCCTCGCCTTTGGTAAAACCGATGACTTGCAAGCTGGCAAGATCGCGGGACCGCTCGGCATAGGCAATGCGGGCAGCATTGTAGACGATACCGAAGGTGATCACGAAGGCGATTGCCCCCATGACGTAGCGAATGGCCCCCGCGCCTGTGTCCATCAAGGTTTTGAAGGCAACTTCTGCATCTGACTTCAGGCTGACGCCAGCGACAGTCGGCATGTCCTGCAACGCTGAGTAAATCTCGCTTGCTTGCAATTGATCGATCGACAAATAGGCACCCGAAACCCGATTGGGTTCGCGTAGGGCGCGGTTGAGGGCGTCCAAATTCATATATGCGGGCGCGCCGAGAAGGCTTTCGGCCACTGCCGTAACCGGGATTTGCAGGACCGGTTGTCGACCTTCGCGGACCTCGACCGTCAGCATGTCACCGGGCCGGATGCTCAGGATGTCAGCCAGTGCCGTGGACAGTACGATGCCCCCATCACGTAGGGGAATTTTGGCCAAATCAGTGTCAAGCGCTCGGTTGAGCCGTGCTTGGGGGGCAAGGCCAGTGACGACGCCGCGGTGGGTGTCGCGCCCGTTGCGCAACACCGCAGGGACATGGCGCACGGGTTCGACCAAGGTCACGCCTTGCATCCGGCCAAGTTCAAAGATCGTCGATTTCGAGGCCGCATGAGTAAAGCTAACCGTCACGTCGCTGCGATCAATAACGTTGAAGGTCAGGTCGATGGTGCGGTCAAAGCCCGCATAGATCGTGATCATCGATACGCTGAGCGCCATGCCGCAGGCGATGCCGATCATCGCGCCCGCCATGCGCCCGGGTTGCCGCGTGATGCGGCGCATAACCATGCGCGAGGGTTGATCGAGCCAGGCGTTCATTGCCCTCCCGATCCGGCCTGTGCGGCTGTAATCGGCCGGGGCCGGGCTCCGCATGGCGGCGGCAGGCGTTAGCGCAAAGACACTCCGCAACACCATGAGGCCACCGACCGACGCGGACAAAATACTGACGCTGACACCGGTAACAAAGGACGCTGGGTCAAGCTGAAACACCAGAAAGGGGAACTTGAAATAAGCGACATAGACTTGGATCAGCGCCCGCCCACCTGCGATGCCCATCAGGCACCCCGCCAAGGCGCCGCCGATCGCAATCGCCATCACCAGCTTGAAGTAGTGCGCGCCGACTTCGGCATTGGTGTAGCCGAAGGCCTTCATCAACCCGATCTCTTCGCGCTCGGATTGCACCATGCGGTTGATCACGATGTAGAGCAGGAAGGCCGCGACAGCGAGGAAGATCGGGGGCACCCCGGTTGCGGCAGCCGCCAGCCCGCTGATCTCTTCGCTGACAAACCGATTGGAAGTCTGATCAGCTAGCGGATAGGACCCGGTTCCCCCGTATGGATCAAGGATACGGTCGACGGCGTCCAGAACCGCTGCATCGTTTGCCCCGCGCGACAGGGACAACAGCGCCTCGTTGAACGCGCCTTCCATGTCATAGGCGGCAGCCAAGGCCGAACGGCTCATCCAAATGACACCGAAGCGCGCATCGTCGGGGATCATTTCGCCGGGGGCTGTCGAATAGAGAAACTCAGGCGCCTGGGCGAGACCCACGATCCGGAAACTACGGCGCGCGCCATTCATCGTGGCTTGGATGCGGTCGCCAGGAAGCAGGCCATGCGCGTTGGCAAACGACTGAAGCAGAAGGATTTCTTCGGTGTGGTCGCTGTCGATCATGCGCCCGTCCGTCAGGAAGACGTCGTTCAGGCGAGGTGCCCGCAGGTCGGGCAGCGACACCGCCAGCGCCTGCACCGGCAAGTCGACATCGGTCAGATCAATGAGCGCGCCACCAGTGACGCGCGGCTCGACTGAGCGGACGCCCTCGATGGCCGCCAGCCGTCCTGCAAGCCGATCTGGCGCGCGCGTGACGGGCGCGAAGACTTCGGCGAGACGGTATCGCTCGTAATAGGCCGCGCGGGTTTCATTCAGAGAGGTGACTAGCCCCGTCATCATCACCAGCATTCCGACGCCGAGCGCAATCACCATGCCGATGGCGAAGGCCTGACCCTTCATACGCCACAGATCACGCAGGAGCTTATGGTCGAGCGGGCTCACCAATCAATCTCCTCGGGTGTAAGTTTTTTCTTGTTTACCACTACTTCGCGCACGTTGCCGTCGGCAAAATGAATGACCCGGTCGGCCATCGCGGCCTGGCTGGCGGCGTGCGTCACGATCAGGACGGTCGCTCCCAGTTTCTCGTTCACGTCCTTCAGCACGTTTAGCACCGCCCGCCCGGTCGTGCTGTCGAGTGCGCCCGTGGGTTCATCGCAAAACAGGACCGTAGGTTGCTTGGCGACGGCCCGCGCGATGGCGACGCGCTGTTGTTCACCACCCGAAAGCTGTGCCGGGAAATGATCGACGCGCTCGCGCAGGCCGACCATCGCCAGGGCTTCGTCCGGGTCCATTGGATCGCGGGCAATCTCGGTGACAAGCTCGACGTTCTCATGGGCGGTCAGGCTGGGCATCAGGTTGTAGAATTGAAAGACGAAGCCCACGTGGTCGCGGCGGTAAAGGGTCAGTTGCTTATCTGTCATCTCGGACAGATTCTGATCCTGAAAGAAAGCTTCGCCCTCGGTGGCGCGGTCCAGACCACCGATGATGTTCAGCAAGGTTGATTTGCCGCTACCAGACGGGCCAAGCAGCACGACGATCTCGCCTTCCGGAATGTCCAGGTCGACGCCCCGGAGCGCATGAACGGCCGAACGCCCCTCACCATAAACCTTGGTCACTCCTTTGGTTGAGAAAGTGTTCTTGATCATGCAGCACTCGCTGATAAGGCGTCCATTTTTGAGTGGACCTACTGGGCAGTTAAGTGCGTTGTCTTGTCAAGATCGAAGGGCCGCTCTCTGCTCTAAACGTCGAAATGTGCTTGATGCAGCATCGGTCGCGAATGGCTCTAACTTGCCGTTCGCCGCATGATGTACGAAGGTCCGCTGT
>CBDTVL010000275.1:0-4920 GCA_965363755.1 uncultured Sulfitobacter sp. | reverse complement strand
TGACGCGCGACAGCCGTGTTGTGGAACGCAAGAAATACGGTAAAGCCAAAGCGCGCAAGAGCTTCCAGTTTTCCAAGCGTTAAGTTTGTCATTCATACATTGGAAAAGGGCGCTCTTTGGAGCGCCCTTTTTTTTGGGGTCGGCGCCAAAGTCCGAAAGCTGGATTTGTGATGCGTGTTAGCGAACCGCGGAGGTTCCACTTGTTGTGCTGGCTTGGTAGCGTCGGCCATCGGCAATCCTGGCCGTCTCACATTGGCATGCCGCCAGCGGCCCGCATCAGCGAGATCATGCGCCGTTCCACACGCCTGTCGCCCTGACGCACCTGAAGCGTCGATCCACGAAGTTGGGGGACGTCCAGAAAATAGCTGTTTTCTAGCACATAACTGTCTGATTCGACCTGACCGGACAGCTGCACCACCAGTTCGGGCAGTTTTTTGATCGTGCCATCATAACTCAAAATGATCGCGGCTGTCGGTTCGGGGGGCAAAAAGGTGCGACACTGTACCAGATCCGGGCTTTTGCGCACAAAGGTATCCGCGGGCTTGGTGCAGGTTTCTTCGAGCGCCGCAAAAAGATGGACTGGACGTTCGGTGAATCGGGCCTGCGTACGACCATCCACCGGATCTGCTTCCCCATTTAAAGGTGTGCATCCTGCAACAACAAGCGCGGTTAGGGCGGAGAATCGGAGCATGGACACGTCCTGATTGTAGGGTTGAAGTTACAAAACCATGATTATCCTGCCGCTACAATGAGCCTGTCTGTGCTTGGGTTGTGCGTTAACTTTTTTGACCGGTCTTCGCGGATTTGGTTAACATTTTGCGCTAAGTCTGCCGCATTGCACAGGTTTTGATTGATTTGATCTTTGAGCGGTGCGCGCGCGCTTAGGGCGATGAATCATGCGACGTCTCGTCGCGTCTAAAATCAGGGCTCAGGTCAAGACAAAAGTTGTCAAAAAAAATTTAAATTTGCGTTGACGATGGGGGTGTCCAGGCGTCATATTGTGCAAGCCGGTAAAGCTGCCACAACATCTAGTAAATACATCTAGAGGGCAGCGCGGGGCAGGGACGGAATGAACTAAGATCACGAATGGCTATTTGGCCGTCGGAGGCTGCCCTGAACGGGGTGTCCACCGTTCGAGACGTCGTTCCCTTCACTGCCTTCGGCATAAGGGGTGCCAGCCGCAATGACGGTGACGCGGATGTGTCGGGCATAAAATGGAAAAGCTGGAACGAGGCAGCGTTGATATGAAAATCGAACGGAAATTTACCAAAGCAGGTCACGACGCATATGCATCGCTGAATTTTGTGAGCACAGTTTCGGAAATTCGGAATCCGGACGGTACGATCGTGTTCCATCTGGATGCCGTCGAAGTGCCATCAACCTGGAGCCAGGTTGCCAGCGACGTGATCGCTCAGAAGTATTTCCGCAAAGCCGGGGTCCCCGCAAAGCTGAAGAAAGTCGAAGAACAGGGCGTGCCGGAATTCCTGTGGCGTTCAGTTCCCGATGGTGATGATGTTGAGATGGGCGGCGAAACTTCGTCCAAGCAGGTATTTGACCGGTTGGCTGGCGCGTGGGCTTATTGGGGTTGGAAGGGTGGCTATTTCACTGATGAAACTGATGTGCGCGCCTATTTTGACGAGATGCGCTATATGCTGGCCAGCCAGCGCGCCGCTCCCAACAGCCCGCAGTGGTTCAACACTGGACTGCATTGGGCCTATGGTATCGATGGTCCGGCGCAGGGGCATTACTACGTTGATTACGCCACCGGCAAACTGACCAAATCGACCAGCAGCTATGAACACCCGCAGCCACACGCCTGCTTTATTCAGGGTGTGCAGGATGATCTGGTCAACGACGGTGGCATCATGGATCTGTGGGTGCGTGAGGCACGCCTGTTTAAATACGGCTCTGGCACCGGTTCCAACTTTTCCATGTTGCGTGGCGCCGGTGAAAAACTGTCAGGCGGCGGCAAATCATCCGGTCTGATGGGATTCCTGAAAATCGGCGACCGGGCTGCGGGCGCAATCAAGTCGGGCGGTACCACGCGGCGTGCGGCCAAGATGGTGATCGTTGACGCGGATCACCCCGATATCGAAGACTTCATCAACTGGAAGGTCATTGAAGAGCAAAAAGTGGCAAGCATTGTCGCGGGCTCCAAAATGCACGAGCAAAAGCTGAATGCACTATTTGACGCGATCCGCACCTGGGATGGCAAAGAAGAAGATGCGTATGATCCAAAAGTGAACGAGGCGCTGAAAGCGGCCGTGAAAGATGCCAAAAAAGTCTGCATTCCCGAAACCTATGTGAAGCGGGTTCTGGATTATGCAAAACAGGGCCACACAAGCATTGAATTCCCGACCTACGATACGGACTGGGATTCCGAGGCTTACTCCTCAGTCTCGGGCCAGAACTCCAACAACTCGATCCGCGTCACCGACGCGTTCCTGAAAGCTGTCGAAGAGGATGGCGACTGGGAGTTGATCAACCGCAGGGATGGCGCAGTCGCCAAAACCATCAAGGCGCGCGACCTGTGGGAACAGGTTGGCCACGCAGCCTGGGCCTGTGCTGATCCGGGTATTCAATACCATGACACCGTCAACGCATGGCACACATGCCCTGAAGACGGCGCAATCCGCGGCTCAAACCCGTGCTCAGAATATATGTTTCTGGATGACACCGCCTGCAACCTGGCCTCGATGAACTTGTTGACCTTTTACAAAGACGGCGAGTTTCAGGTCGAAGATTACATGCACGCCACACGCCTGTGGACCGTGACGCTGGAAACTTCGGTGATGATGGCACAGTTTCCGTCCAAGGAAATCGCGCAATTATCCTATGATTTCCGCACCTTGGGTCTTGGTTATGCCAACATTGGTGGCTTGCTGATGAATATGGGACACAGCTATGACAGCGACGAAGGCCGCGCCTTGTGTGGCGCCCTGACAGCGATCATGACGGGCGTGTCTTATGCCACATCTTCTGAGATTGCGGGCGAGCTGGGCCCCTTCAGCGGCTACAAGCGCAACAAAAAACATATGTTGCGCGTCATCCGCAATCACCGCAACGCCGCGTATGGAGCAACGGGTGGCTACGAAGAACTGGCAGTCAAGCCGGTGCCATTGGATCATGCCAACTGCCCCGATGCCCGTCTAATCGATATTGCGATGTCAAGCTGGGACGAGGCGCTGAAGCTTGGCGAAAAGCACGGCTACAGAAATGCGCAGACCACTGTTGTTGCCCCCACAGGCACCATCGGTCTGGTGATGGACTGTGATACCACCGGTATCGAACCTGATTTTGCTTTGGTCAAGTTCAAGAAACTTGCCGGTGGCGGGTATTTCAAAATTATCAACCGCTCGGTGCCTGCCGCCTTGGAAAACCTTGG
Organism: uncultured Sulfitobacter sp.; assembly: GCA_965363755.1. Taxonomy (GTDB): domain Bacteria; phylum Pseudomonadota; class Alphaproteobacteria; order Rhodobacterales; family Rhodobacteraceae; genus JL08. Next base: position 1,535 of record CBDTVL010000275.1, on the reverse strand, counting down.
GTATGGTTCGGCGCAGATCGAAGAGATTGTCAGCTACGCCGTGGGCCACGGCTCTATGGGCAATGCACCGGGGATCAACCACAGCGCCCTGACCGCGCATGGCTTTGGACCCGCCGAACTCGCCAAAATCGACGGCGCATTGGAAAGCGCGTTCGACATCCGCTTTGTCTTCAACCAGTGGACCTTGGGCACCGAGTTCTGCACGCAAAAGCTGGGCATCTCGGCGGACAAGCTGAACGACCCCTCGTTCGACCTTCTGCGGCACTTGGGATATTCGCGCAAAGATATCGAAGCAGCCAACGATCATATCTGTGGCACTATGACACTGGAACAAGCGCCGTTCCTGAAGGAAGATCATTACCATATCTTTGACTGCGCCAACCAGTGTGGCAAGAAAGGCAAGCGTTTCCTGAGCGTTAACAGCCACATTACCATGATGGCCGCCGCGCAGTCGTTCATCTCGGGTGCGATCTCAAAAACCATCAACATGCCAAATAACGCGACAATCGAAGACTGTCAGAAAGCCTACGAGCTGAGCTGGTCGCTGGGTGTCAAAGCCAATGCACTTTATCGCGATGGCTCCAAACTTTCGCAACCACTGGCCTCTGCTTTGGTCGAAGATGATGACGACGCAGCGGAAACATTCGCAAGTGGGTCCCCGCACGAAAAAGCCACGGTACTGGCCGAAAAAATTGTCGAAAAGATCATCGTCAAAGAGATCATCAAATCGCACCGGGAAAAGATGCCGCAACGGCGCAAGGGTTATACTCAGAAAGCGGTTGTTGGCGGTCACAAAGTTTACCTGCGCACCGGCGAATACCAAGATGGACAGTTGGGCGAAATCTTCATCGACATGCACAAAGAAGGCGCCGGGTTCCGGGCGATGATGAACAACTTTGCCATCGCTGTGTCGGTCGGCCTGCAATACGGTGTGCCGCTGGAAGAGTTCGTTGATGCCTTCACCTTCACCAAGTTTGAACCTGCGGGCATGGTTCAAGGCAATGACAGCATCAAAAGCGCGACCTCGATCCTAGATTACATCTTTCGCGAACTGGCGGTGTCTTATCTGGACCGAACTGATCTGGCGCATGTCAAACCCGAAGGCGCAAGTTTTGATGATCTGGGTCGCGGCCAAGAAGAAGGCGTGTCCAACATCTCCGAGATGAGCGACACAGCCGCCTCGCGGTCACTGGAAGTGCTCAAACAGATCAGCTCGACCGGTTATCTGCGCAAACGTCTGCCGCAGGAACTGGTGGTGCTGCAGGGCGGCCAGATGGATGCCACCGCGCTGGCGGGCGTGGATGCAGACCGGATGCTGCAGGTTTTGGTGCCGGAGGTGGCCGTCGCAGCTGCGGGCGCCACAGCGTTTGCCAGCGCCACAGTCAGCAGCGGGGCGATGAGCATGGATGCCCGCACCATAGCCAAGATACAGGGCTATGAGGGCGAAGCCTGTGGCGATTGCGGCAACTACACGTTGGTACGCAATGGCACCTGCATGAAATGCAACACCTGTGGCGGGACCAGCGGGTGTAGCT
>CBDTVL010000274.1:0-4948 GCA_965363755.1 uncultured Sulfitobacter sp. | reverse complement strand
CTTATCTCCCGCCAATGCGGCATTTGCCAACCATCTGCGCAGCTTGCTGCCGCAGGACGTATTTCGCGCGCCCGATCCGCGCTATCTAGAGGAGCCACGAGGGGTATACGTGGGACAAGCCGGTTTTGTACTGGCGCCCGACACCGTGGAACAGGTTGCGGCAATCATAGGTGCCGCGTCGCAGGCGCGGGTGGCAGTGATCCCGTATGGCGGGGGTACCGGATTGGTCGGGGGTCAGATTGCCCCGGATATCCCAGAGCCAGTCATCGTTTCACTGGAACGGATGAACAAAGTGCGGGCAGTTTACCCTACCGAGAATGTACTCATCGCGGAAGCTGGAGTGATCCTGGCGGACGTTCAGGCGGCAGCTGAAGAGGTGAACCGTTTGTTTCCTCTGTCGCTTGCGGCGGAAGGATCGGCGCGCATTGGCGGCAATCTCGCAACCAACGCGGGCGGCGTAAATGTGCTGCGGTACGGCAATACCCGGGATTTGTGCCTCGGGCTCGAGGCTGTGTTGCCGGACGGGTCAATTTGGAACGGTCTCACACGATTGCGCAAGGACAACACCGGCTATGATTTGCGCAATCTGCTGATCGGGTCGGAAGGAACGTTAGGAATCATCACGGCTGCCGCGCTGAAGCTTTCGCCGCGCCCCTTTGGCTCGGGCACGGCGCTGATGGTCGTGACATCCCCCAAGGCCGCGTTGGATTTGTTGTCACTTGCCCGTAGCCAAATGGGCGAAGGGGTCAGCGCGTTTGAATTGATCCCCCGCCAGGGATTGGAGTTTCTAAGCGAAACCCTCCCTGAAGTGCGGCAACCTTTCGAGGTAAAACCCGAGTGGTGTGTGCTGATCGAAGTAGGGCTGGCGCAAGGTCTGAACCCTGTCTCGGCTTTGGAAACGCTTTTTGAAACGGCGGCAGACGCGAACCTGGTTCGGGACGGTGTGATTGCCCAGTCGCAGGGCCAGCGCGCCGAATTCTGGTCCGTGCGCGAGCATTTGCCAGAGGCCAACCGGCGTATTGGCTCGATCTCGAGCCATGACATTTCTGTGCCACTGGGGGCGGTGCCGGAGTTTATCAATATCGGTGCGCAGCGTATTGCCAGGATCGGCGACTTCAGGATCAACTGTTTTGGCCATGTGGGGGACGGGAATTTGCACTATAACGTGTTCCCGATGCCCGGAAAGTCGCGGAGAGATCACGAAAACCAGAAGGCTGATATCACGCGGATCGTGCACGATCTGGCCGATGAATTGCACGGATCAATCAGTGCCGAGCATGGGATCGGCCGATTGAAAGTCGACGATCTAGAACGTTATGGCGATCCGGTCAAACTTGTGGCGATGCGGGCGATCAAGGTCGCTCTGGACCCGCATGGGATCATGAACCCCGGCGCCGTGCTGCGCGGCTGACGGCGGACGTGATTTGCAGGCCCGAAGAATCACGTTTCAGAGACCTTCGAAATCGCACAGAGCGTAAACTTCCATCCCCATTTTTTCCAGCCGCGCGCGCCCGCCCAATTCCGGCAGATCAATGATAAAGGCGCAGCTGACGATCTCTCCTCCCAGCCGCTCGATGAGTTTGATGCCGGCCTCGGCTGTCCCTCCGGTGGCCAGAAGATCATCAACCACAAGGATTTTTTCACCTGGTTGAATGGCATCATCGTGGATTTCCACAATAGCTTCGCCATATTCCAGTGTGTATTCTTCGCTGATGACGGCCCCGGGGAGTTTGCCCTTTTTGCGGATCGGTACAAAACCGACGCTCAATTGATGCGCAATTGCGCCGCCCAGAATAAAGCCACGCGCCTCGAGCCCCACTACCTTGTCTATCCGCAAACCGGCGTAGGGGTGGAGCATCTGGTCAATGGCCATGCGAAACCCGCGCGGATCGGCGAATAACGTGGTGACATCGCGAAACAATATCCCCTCATGTGGGAAATCAACGATGGTGCGGATGTAATCTTTAACAGTTTTCATAAAGTCCTCAGGACGTTGCGCGGCGCAATGTGGTGGTGAGTACACCCATCGAAATAAGCGCTACACCACCACCACGTGTCAGCCAAGTGATGACATGCGGTTTGCCGAATTTGCTGCGCATTTTGTCGGCCAGAAGGGCATAGGCGAGCGCATTGATCGCGGCCAACCCGACAAAGGTGGCAATCAGAATGATGAATTGTGGCGCGAGAGGTGTCTCTGGGCGCAGAAACTGCGGCACAAACGCGATGAAAAACGCGATTGATTTCGGGTTCAGCGCAGTAACGGCAGCGGCATGGCCGAATACGCCGCGGGCGCCAACATCGTTGTCTGTCTGCACGGCGCCCAATCCCGCTGAGGGTGCGCTGCGCAGCATTTTGATGCCAAGATAGATTAGATAAACCGCGCCAGCCCATTTCAACGCGGCAAAAAGCGTCGCCGACGCAAGAACCAACGCGCCCAAACCGACAAGCGAGGCCGTCATAGCCAGAAGGTCACCAAACGCGACCCCAGCGGCTGAAGCGACGGCCACAGCGCGTCCTTTTGTTAATGCATAGCTGAGCACAAGCAGCACGGTCGGTCCGGGGATCAGCAACAGCGCAGTTGAGGCGGCAACAAAGGTTAACCAGAGATCGAGAGGCATTCAGCGGGTCCGTTCTGGTTTGCTAACCCGGCATACCTTCCAGACCGACGTCTAAACATCAAGAGACGTTGTGTGATCAAGGTCACACGAAGATTCCCTCTATGGTGGTATAATCATCAGATTAGACTGCCAAAACTTGATTCGAATATATTAGGAGACTTGTTATGAAACGCATTATTTTGTGTTCCGCTTTGCTTGTTCTGCCGCTGATTGCGTCCGCGCAGACCACCTCCCCGCCGCCTCTGTGCCCCGACACCCACTACCCATGTGGCACGGATAGCTGCTGTTCGCGCTAAAGGAGGATGACATGCCGTATTTCAAACGAATTGGGCTCCTTGTCCTTTTGATGGTGTCCGGGCTCTTTGCCTATTCCTGGCTTCTTGGCGTCTCGGATGGCGACATCTACGCCTATCACGAGGCGGACTTTCGCACAGGCGACCGGCTTTTGGCGCCGGGCAGCATTGCTGCGGTTTCGCCGCGCGGAAATATCAGCGAAATCTGTTCCCTAAAGGCCGATGGGCTTTCTGTAAGCAGAATCCAGACGTCGCTATATTACAATGTGCTACGTGAGGATTTTCCGGGTTATGTCAAGTCTATCAAGGCCATGGCCTGGCTCATTGGCGAGGCGAACGCTGCGCCCGATCCGGAAACGCCTGTGATTGACCCGAAATTGTTGCCCACAAGCGGGCGAAAGTTCACGGGCAGCGAAAAGGTAATCAAAGACTTGAGCATGGCGGATGATTTCACGGAAATCGACTGCGAAGAGAAGATGGCCTGGCACCTTAGTCGTGGGTACAAAGTCTGCACGGTGCGCAAGTCGCTCAATGCAAGGGTGCTTGACAATACTGGCGCGATCCATCGCAGGACCGTCGCGGTGGCTTTTGCTGAACATTCTAATTTTGTCGGCAAAAGCAAATTTAATGACGAAGATGCGCCCTATAACAAATTGGCTCAACGGGCCAACGGAAAGTCTTGTGACGACGGTTCGTTGCCGTGGTCTGTGCGCATGCGCAGATCGCTTGAGATCATCAATCGGGTGTATCTACCGGCCTGAACCGGTTGGGTGCCATTTTAGCGGTACCCAATCACAACACCCGCCCAGCCACTGCGTCCAGCTTGGCAACAAGTGCCGGGTCGCGCGCATCTGGTTGGGTGAGAATGGCATATTCCAGCGCTCTGTCGCAGCCATGCGGGCAGGGCGCGCGAACAGAACTCAGCAAAGCAGGCAGGGCGCGCACGAGGGTGCGGGCCTTGTCTGCGTTGCCCATCAGCGTCTTGATGATCTCTGTGACATCAACCTCTCCATGCTCGGGATGCCAGCTGTCATAGTCGGTGATCATCGCGACGGACGCATAACATAACTCTGCCTCGCGGGCGAGTTTGGCTTCGGGCATATTGGTCATGCCGATCACGTCGCAGCCCCAGACCTCCCGATACATTTTGCTCTCGGCAAGGGTCGAGAACTGCGGGCCTTCCATGGCAAGGTACGTACCGCCCCTGTGAACGGTGATACCGGCACCACGCGCTGCCGTTTCGCAGGCATCGCTTAGGCGCGGGCAGGTTGGGTGCGCAACAGAAACATGGGCCACACATCCGGTGCCAAAAAATGACTTTTCCCGTGCAAAAGTCCGGTCAATGAATTGATCTACAATGACAAAATCGCCGGGTGCCATGTGTTCGCGAAACGAGCCACTGGCGCTGACAGAGATGACGTCGGTGACACCCAGCCGTTTCAGGGCATCGATATTGGCGCGGTAAGGCACAGTTGAAGGGCTGTGGACGTGGCCGCGCCCATGCCGGGGCAGGAACGCCATGTCGACCCCATCAAGCTGTCCGGTCAGGATCGCGTCTGACGGTGCGCCCCATGGGGTTTCCACGCTGGTCCACTCCGCGCCTTCAAGCCCGTCGATATCATAGATGCCGGAGCCGCCGATCACCCCTATTCTTGTCGAGATTTTAGGTTGGGCCATCGGCATGTCCTTGCTGTTTTTTCCGGCCAAAGTAACGATGCACCACAGATTGAAAAGCGCCTAATCGCGGCGGATCAAACCGGTGATGGCAGCGGCGCCCAAGGCGGTGACAATCCAGCCCAGTGTGATAAAGACCCAGCGCGCCCACCAAAGCTGTTTGCCCCACCACCCGCGCGTGGTGGACGGTGCCCAAGCTGCGGTCTGGCCAAGGTCGATGATCGGGATCACAAGGTCAGCGGCATAGGCGTATCGGTTGAAGGTCTCCCAATCTTGCCCCGGGGCCCCGTCTGCGGACCACCACGCGGCTGGGTTGCCGTGCACGTTGGCATAGTCCTGCCAGTCCGCCGAGGCCAGAATTGG
>CBDTVL010000273.1:0-4959 GCA_965363755.1 uncultured Sulfitobacter sp. | reverse complement strand
CTGCCGCACTTGGTGCAAATGCCGTAGTTGGCATTGATCTTGATTATGAGGTGATCGGGGACAGTATGTTGATGGTTTCCGTCTCTGGAACGGCTGTAGAAATTGCCTGATGTAAAACACGCAGTGCATTGAACATGAACACTTTCCGCTGAGGCGGAGCCCGAACTAAAAGGCCAAAAAATGCTAAATATCAAAGACCTGCACGTGCAACTTGAAGAAGAAGACAAGCAGATTCTCAAAGGGGTGAACCTAACGGTAGATGCAGGAAAAGTGCACGCTATTATGGGGCCAAACGGCTCTGGGAAGTCGACTCTTTCCTATGTCTTGTCTGGCAAGGGTGGATATGAGGTAACAAGTGGATCGGCCACGCTGGATGGTGCTGATTTGCTTGATATGGAGCCTGAAGAGCGCGCAGCGTCAGGGCTGTTTCTGGCTTTCCAATACCCAGTTGAGATTCCCGGCGTTGGCAACATGACCTTTCTGCGCACCGCCGTAAACGCACAGCGCAAAGCCCGCGGAGAAGACGAGATGTCGGCAGGAGAATTCCTGAAAGTCATCCGCGCCAAAGCGAAAGAGCTGAAAATCGACGCCGATATGCTCAAGCGACCCGTGAACGTCGGCTTTTCTGGCGGCGAGAAAAAGCGGAACGAAATTTTGCAAATGGCGATGCTGGAACCAAAAATGTGCATTCTCGACGAGACTGACAGCGGCCTTGACGTGGATGCTATGAAGCTGGTGGCAAGCGGCGTGAATGCACTGCGCGATGCGGGTCGTGGATTTTTGGTTATTACGCATTATCAACGACTTCTGGACCATATTAAACCTGACGTTGTACACATCATGGCGGACGGTCGCATTGTTAAAACCGGCGGCCCCGAATTGGCATTGGAAGTTGAAAACAACGGATATGCCGACATTCTGGCCGAGGTGGCGTAATGGCGCAGCCGGAATTGAAACAGACTGCAACCGATGCCCGGCTAAACGCATTGCGCCTGCCTGAGGGCGGCTGGACGATGGCCGCACGCTCGGCTGCACTGGCGCGCGTTCAGACAATGGGCCTGCCGTCGCGGCGCGATGAATATTGGAAATACACCCGCCCGGACACGTTGGTTTCGCCGGATGCACCCGAGGCGGTGGCTCTAAGGGCTGAGGAAACGCCGATTTTTGGCGAGATCGACCGGCTAAAAATTGTGTTTGTCGATGGCGTGTTTGATGCAGAGGCGTCGGATGATCTAACTTTAGAGGGCGTGCGCATCGAGCGGTTGGCCGCGTCTGGCGACACTGATATCCATTGGGCCAAGGACCTTTATGGCACGTTGGAGACCAACGGACAGGCCCCGGTGGCTCGCCCGTTGGCAGCCCTTAACACGGCCTTTGCCTCTGATGGGATATTGTTGCATGTGACGGGCAAGCCAACAAAGCCAATAAACCTGATTTATCATCATGTTTCAGAGACTTCTGACGTGATCCTGCATCATGTGATCAAACTAGAGCCCGGCGCGGATATTACCATTCTGGAAAACGGACCGGCTGCGGCGCGGTTGAACAAGGTGATGGAAGTTGACATCGCCGATGGTGCTGGGTTTCACCACGTGCGCACCCAAGGGCGCGATCATGATCGGCGCGCCGCCACGCATCTGTTTGCGCGGCTTGGCGCAGAGAGCGTGTTCAAATCGTTTACGCTGACGGCCAATGGCGTCCTGACCCGCAATGAATGCGTGATCGAACTAACCGGTGATGATGCGATCGCACATGTTGCTGGAGCTTGCGTTGGGGACGGGGACTTTCATCACGACGACACCGTCTTTATCACCCATGATGCGGTGAATTGCGAAAGCCGGCAGGTCTTTAAGAAAGTGCTGCGTAACGGTGCCAAAGGGGTCTTTCAGGGCAAAATTCTGGTCAAAAAAGATGCGCAAAAGACCGACGGGTATCAGATCAGCCAATCGCTGCTTCTGGATGGAGACAGTCAGTTTCTTGCAAAACCGGAGTTGGAGATTTACGCCGATGATGTGATTTGCTCACATGGCAGCACGTCGGGCGCGATTGACGAAGATGCGATGTTTTATCTGCGCTCGCGTGGCGTGCCCGCGACGGATGCAACCGATCTTTTGACTCTGGCCTTTCTCGCTGAAGCAGTGGATGAAATTGAGGACGCAGCACTTTCAGATGATATTCTGGCGCGGCTAAAGGGCTGGCTGGCCCGCCGCCGCTGATGCCTGTGACGCGCGATATTGCCGCGACTTATCGCGGCCCCGGCAAAGTGATGCAGCGCATCCTGGGCATGGGACAACGGGAAGATCGCGCACTGATCATAGTGATGGTCGGTTGCGCAATCATGTTCATTGCGCAGTGGCCCTATCTGGCCCGCAAGGCCCATCTTGAGGGAACAGAGCTAAATACTGATCTGGCCGGGGCGTTGATGGCATGGGTTATTATTGCGCCGTTGCTGTTATACTTGTTGGCCGGGCTCAGCCATCTGATTGCGCATGTTTTAGGCGGCAAGGGTAGCTTTTACGCGGCCCGCATGGCGTTGTTCTGGGCCTTTCTGGCTGCCAGCCCGCTAGTTCTCCTGCATGGCCTGACCAAGGGATTTATTGGGCTGGGCATTCAGGAGCAGTTGGTCGGCCTGCTTTGGTTGATCTGTTTCCTCTGGTTCTGGTTCGCCGGATTGTGGCAAGCAGAAAAACCATGACCGGGGCCACAACCTATTGGCGCGATCTGATCGTTGAAACCGTACGGTCGCCCGGGTCAGCAGCCCGCAGAATAGTAATGTTCAACCTTCCCCGAGAAGCGCTTTGGACTGCGCTGATTCTGGTCGGCGTGCTGAACACAATCCTGTTTACGATCACCAACATTGTGGTTCCAACATCCTCACCTTTGCCTGTGGCATTTAACAACCCGGTGGTCATTCTGATGATTGTGACGGGCGGACTAATATTGTCGGCTTTGGCGCTGTTCTTGGCTGGACGCGCCTTGGGCGGGACAGGGGTGCTGCGTGATATTCTGCTGCTGATGATCTGGCTGCAAGCGCTGCGGGTTCTGGTGCAATTAGCAACGCTATTGCTGTTATTCATCGCCCCGATTTTTGCGGTTGTGTTTGTTATGGGCGCAAATCTGCTGAGCATTTGGATATTGGCGCATTTCGTGAACGCCGCACATCAGCTGAACTCGCTGGTACGCTCGGCGGGTGTACTGGTTGCTGCAATTGTTGGCTTGTCTTTAATTCTGTCCCTGCTTGGGATCTCCATTCTGGGATCAACTTTTGATGTATGATGTAGAAACTATCCGGGCTGATTTCCCGATTCTGTCGCGGACTGTGAATGGACAACCACTGACCTATCTCGATAACGGGGCATCGGCGCAAAAGCCGCAGGTTGTCATTGATGCGATCTCGCGGGCCTATTCACATGAATACTCGAACGTTCACCGTGGGTTACATTACCTTTCTAATCTTGCGACAGATCGATATGAAAACGTCCGCGGCACTATCGCAAAATTCCTGAATGCAGGATCTGAGAATGAGATCGTGTTCAACTCGGGCACAACAGAGGGCATAAACCTTGTTGCCTATGGCTGGGCGATGCACCGTATGCAGGCGGGCGACGAAATCATCCTGAGTGTGATGGAGCACCACGCCAATATCGTGCCGTGGAATTTCCTGCGCGAACGTCAGGGGGTTGTGATCAAATGGGTCGACACAGATGCACGCGGCGATCTGGACCCGCAGGCGGTGCTCGACGCCATCACTCCCCGAACCAAACTCATTGCAATTACACATCTTTCTAATGTTTTGGGAACCAAAGTAGATGTGAAGACCATCACGGCTGCGGCACATGCGCTCGGGGTGCCAGTTCTTGTTGACGGGTCGCAGGCCGCGGTTCATATGCCGGTGGACGTCGCTGATCTGGATTGCGATTTCTACGCCATCACCGGTCACAAGCTTTACGGGCCGTCAGGGTCGGGCGCAATTTACATCAAATCCGAACGCATGGCCGAGATGCGCCCGTTTATCGGTGGTGGTGATATGATCCGCGAGGTCAGCAAAGACGGTGTCGTCTACAACGACCCGCCGATGATGTTTGAGGCAGGAACACCGGGGATTGTGCAGACCATCGGCTTTGGCGTTGCTCTGGACTATATGATGGGGCTGGGGATGGTGAACATCGCCACCCATGAAAACCATGTGCGTGACTATGCAAGGGCGCGTATGGACGGTTTGAACTGGTTGCATGTACAAGGCCAATCCGCTGATAAGGCTGCAATTTTCAGCTTTACCCTTGAGGGTGCCGCGCATGCTCACGACATTTCGACAATTCTGGACAAAAAGGGCGTGGCGGTGCGTGCCGGACAACATTGTGCCGGTCCACTGATGGAACACCTTGGTGTTGCGGCCACATGCAGGGCCTCTTTCGGCCTTTACAATACCAGGGCTGAAGTGGACACGCTGATTGAGGCGCTGGAACTTGCGCACGAATTGTTTGCGTGATGTATCATTGGCAATTGTCTAAGCTGGGTTGATTTTCCATTTGCAGGGCAGGCGCGTGCTGGCTATACCGCCCCCAAGTGGACCCATAGCTCAGCTGGATAGAGCGCTGCCCTCCGAAGGCAGAGGTCGCTGGTTCGAATCCAGCTGGGTTCACCAATAAAATACACACAATATCAAGTACTTACACGCGCTGCACTGACTGAGGTGCAACGCTTGTAAACGTGCCCGCGGCGCCTCCGCGGCACTCAACTCGCCAAGATGTCCACAACGAGTGGAGATGAAGACGATGGCAACAGTGGTGAGAAGGCCAAGTGGTAAGTGGCAGGCGACGGTGCGCAAGGATGGCAGATCGCTGTCGAAGTCATTCACGAAACGAGTAGATGCGACCAGTTGGTCACGTGAGACTGAGTTGGATGCAGAACGTGGTGCGCTGACACAACCGAAGCAACAACCGAGCGCGGTGACAGTAG
>CBDTVL010000272.1:0-4960 GCA_965363755.1 uncultured Sulfitobacter sp. | reverse complement strand
GGTCCTCAAGGTTCGTCGCTCCGACAAGAACCACCTGACGAAACTCTCAGGCAATCTCGATAGCGCCGGTAATCAGGCCTGTGACTTCCTCGGGAGATGTTTCGCCCACCGGTTTGTCGGCCACTTTGGTGCCGCGCCGCAAGACCACAACCCGGTCGCAGACCGCAAATACGTCAGGCATCCTGTGACTGATGAGTATGACTGCGAGCCCCGCGACTTTCAGACGCCGGATTAGATTCAGCACTTCGGCAACCTGCCGAACGCTGATGGCGGCGGTGGGTTCGTCCATGATAACGATATTGGGCTTGGACAGCCGGGTTCGCGCAATTGCTACAGCCTGTCTTTGCCCACCTGACATTTGGCGGACGAGATCCTTGGGCCGGGTCTCGGACTTGAGATCCGCAAAAAGCTCAGCAGACCGTTCGTTCATTGCTGCACGGTTGAGAAAGCGGAACGGACCAACCTTGCGCACGATTTCACGGCCTAGAAAGACATTCATGGATGCCGTGAGGTTGTCGCACAACGCAAGGTCCTGATGGACCACTTCAATGCCAGCGTCACGGGCTTCTCGCGGACGACCAAATGTTACTATTTTGCCGTCGAGGCCGATTGTTCCCGATGTCGGAGAAAAACTGCCTGCAATGATTTTGATCAGCGTGGATTTTCCCGCTCCGTTGTCACCCATCAGCCCAAGGACCTGACCCCGCTCAAGGTTGATATCGACTCCAGCCAGAGCGTGAATGCCGCCAAAGTTTTTGGTGATACCGTTCAGTTCGAGAATACTCATCAGGCCATTCCCTATGCGCGGCTGCGCGATGCGGCATACTGATCGAAGGCAACTGCGGCTATCAGTATCAGGCCAATGACGATTTGCTGCACAAACGAAGATACATTCATAAGTACAAGGCCATTTCGCAAAACGCCGATTAGGAGCGCGCCAACGACTGTACCGAAAATGCTGCCTACCCCGCCAAAAAGTGACGTACCCCCTATGACCACAGCAGCGATCACATCGAGCTCCAACCCCATTCCCGCGACGGCTTCCGCCGAGTTCAATCGCGCGGACAGAAGAAAAGAAGCGAGGCCGCAGAAGAAGCCCACGATCACATAAACTAAGAACGTTACCCGGCGGGTGCTGACTCCATTCAGATCCGAAGCTGCAGCGTTTCCGCCGACTGAATAGACGTGCAAACCGAAGCGAGTGTGTTTGAGGACAACGTGCGCGATTGCAGCTGCTGTAAAAAACAAGATTACCGGCACCGGTATGATACCGATCCGCCCCTGACCCCACCAAGCATACTGCGGGCTGAAACCACTGATCGGACCACCCCCTGAAAATAGCAAGGCAGCCCCGCGAAATACGCTCAGACCGCCAAGTGTAACTACGAATGGGGGAACTTTAAGTCTAGTGATCGCCGCTCCTTGGAGCGCACCGCCCACTATTCCGACCGCAATTGCCGCAAGAACTGCATAAATAACGGGATTGCCTGTCGCTGCGTCCGCGCCAATCGCGAAACGGTTATCCAAACCACCCTTGGAAACATAGGCTCCAACCAACCCTGCGAGGGCCACGAGAGAGCCCACCGAGAGATCGATGCCTGCCGTCAAGATCACGAATGTCATACCGATAGCGATCAGACCGGAAATCGAAACCTGGCGCAGGACGTTCAGAAGATTCAGGGGATGCAGAAAGTTGGGTTGGAGAATTGCGAAGACCAAGATGAGCCCAAGCAGAAAAATTGGGGCCGCGTATTTTGCCGCAAAACCAAACCAGTCAGTTCTGTTGTCCGGCTCTGCCTTGCCAGTTGGGTTGTCTGAGTTCATATGCCTGCCTGGAAAGTTCGTCAGTAGTAGTGATCAGGGCCCGCCACCTTATTCCGGTGGCCAGGCCCTTAACTTGCCAAATGAAATCAGTTTAGTTCTGAAAGACGTTCGGCCTTGTCGATGTTGTCCTTAGTAATCGCAAACGGTTCAAGCAGAACCAACGGTTCAGGTGTCGTTCCGTTGCGCAAGTGATCAACGAGCGCCTGAAGAGCAAGACGGCTTTGGCCACCTGGTGTCTGCTCAATTGTTGCGGTCAAGCCGCCGTCACGCACACTTGCCAACGCCTCGGGAAGCGCATCAAATCCAAGGATCGCAATGTCCAGGCCCTGTTCCTGAGTGACCTGTAGTGCGCCCAGAGCCATGTCGTCGTTGGCTGCAACAATGACATCCGGAGGCGAGTCAAGTCCGGCCAGTATCGATTCCGTGACAGTCGCGCCCTCTTCTCGGGCAAAGTTTGCAGTCTGTTCCGCAACGAAAACATATTTGTCCGCCATCGAATCCAGGATATTGTGAACCCCTTTGTTGCGGTCGATAGCCGGGCTCGCTCCGGGTTGACCCTGAAGATTGACGATGGTCGCGCCGTCAGGGAACAGTTTGATGATCAGGTTTGCCTGTGCCTCGCCGCCGATCACATTATCCGCGCCCACATGGCCAAGCACACCTTCGACACCGTCGACGCGCCGGTCAATGGTCATGACTGGAATTCCAGCATCGATCACCTGTTTTACACCAGGAGCCAGCGCGACGGAATCAAGCGGGCTAATGACCACACCACTGACTTGGTTGATGATTGCTGCTTCAAGCTCGGCGGTCTGTTTGGGCGCCGAGTTCTGACCATCCTGATTGATGACTTCGATGCCGCCGAGAGCTTCCGCTTCGGCATTGAGTGCATTTTGCATATGAACAAAAAATGGGAATCCGAGACTCGGCATCGAGGTGACGATCTTCAGGTCTTGGGCCTGAACTGGAGCCGTTGAAATCATCGCGGCTACGACAACAGAAACAATCCCGGATGCAATTTTAAATTTCGTCATTTTTTCCTCCCAGAAAATAGCGACCACAAAATAGTAGTCCCCGAGTATCGGGGACTATAGCCAAGGTTAGGTGTTCCAACGTGTTGTGGCAACGCATTTAACGTTTGCCCGTGAGGTGTCGTCTCGGCTTCATCTCGTGTCTGGGTATGGTCAGATTAAACTGTCGAGCTGCTCTTCCGCTCCAACTGAATAGCAGGTTAGGCAAATCTCTATAATCTATTTGGCTTTCGCCAACAGCCGCTATCGAAACCAGCCCGAGACGCGTAGAAATTTCATGGCGAGTGATTTTAATCTGACGATACTTGCTGAACCGTATCTTGACCATCAGGGACAGGGATTTTTCAGAATAAAACGAACCAAATTTTCCTAGTTTGGGCGTATGCTAGGACAATGACGAATAGCAAGGTGTCAATTATATCCACAAGAACTCCGCACCCATACCTGCTCAGTTGCTTTCTACTGGTCGCGACCGCATGCGACCTACGGTTTCACGTTCTGCACGCTTGCAGCGCAGCGGCGGCAGGCCCTTGTCCATCAGCGCCATATCTTCAAGCACCATCTCGCCCATCATCTTGAATGCGCTGTCCACGGCGCCCGCGCGATGGGCTGATCTGATGAAACCGTCAAGCCGTCTAATCGGATCGTTAGCCGGTGTCGGTTCCTGTGGGAAAACATCACTGGCGGCTGTAATATGGCCGCTTTTAACTACGTTAATCAGAGCATCGAAATCGACTACGTCGGCGCGGCTGAGCAATATCAACGAAGCACCCTTACGCATGCTGGCAAAAGTATCGGCGCCAAGGAAGTTTCTGTTCTCGGTGGTGGCCGCCGCGACCACAAAAACGAAATCGCTTTGCGTCATCACCTGATCCAGACTTGCCGGTTCGACCTCGTGATCGCGGAGGATCGAGGCAGGTAGCCATGGATCGTAAACCTGAATCTTGCAACGAAACCCGTCCAGCACCTGCCTGAGGGCTCGCCCGAGGTCGCCGTATCCGACAATTCCGATGTCGCTGCCGGAAATCTTGCGAGCTGCCTGGTTGCCATCGCCTCCCCATTTTTCATGGCCTCGCCGAAAATCGTTATCTGCCCCAATCACGCCGCGCGCCAAGTTTAGTGCCATAGCCAACCCGAGCTCGGCTACCGGCACTGCAAATACCGCCCCAGTCGTCACCACATGTATGCCTCGCTGAAACAGCGTGTCATAGGGCATATTGTCGATCAAATTAGACTCGACATTGAATACACAGCGAAGGGATTTGAGCCGATCAAGTGTGACGGATGAAACTGGCGGTTGCCCAAGAATGTAGCGGGCGCGGGCTAAGGTTTCGTCATCCAGTTTGGAAAGTTCTGTTGGCTCGACTTCAAGAACTTCGTATCCGGCACGCAAGGCGCCACGGGTCGGCGTGTCAAAAATCAGGTCGAGCGTCCGTGGAAAAGGCGCGCTGAGGACGAGCGATCTGGGTTCAGTCTTCATTCGAGATATCTCCGTCGGGAGTTTTCAATTTGGAATCACGTGCTATAGTTTTTGTGCGGCTCTCGAACTGGTTTCGATAGATGCTGTTTGCGAATACCTAACAGAACATTGAGATTTGCCCATCTTGTTAACAGATTGGAGCGGAAGATGCGGCCGAGAAAAATCTTTGGCCAGAACCTTTTCGACTACCTCTTTCCGAAGCCCCGCGGATAGACAAGTGGGCGGGATCAACCAAACTACCGTGAGCAGCAACACCAAAAAGGAGGCACTGACAAAGCTTGCTCCACTGACCAAATGCCCAATTTCTGTCCCTCACCAAAAAATTTATCTACAGATAGTACAAATCAAAAAGCGTTCGTCGAGTTCTCATTTGGGTGCTGTCATCGAGATTTTGAATGTCGCAGAAGCAAAACTCGTCTACGATCTATGGCTGGCTAAGGGGCAATGGTCGCGAAATCCGCCTGTGTTATTCACTTACCGATAGTAAATTTGAATCTCTAGCGGGATGGACTCAGACCCGCCGTCCGCAGCCAACAACATGAAGGTCCAGTTAGTGCCGCGAGCTGAAAATGGCTGCAAAAACTCTCAGGCACGGGATTTTTGCGACATCTGCGGTTTAACTACG
>CBDTVL010000271.1:0-5004 GCA_965363755.1 uncultured Sulfitobacter sp. | reverse complement strand
GGCCGATGCCAACAGCCCGCTGTGCCAAACGCTTTTGGCAGGTAATTTGTTCTAGTATGTGATCCCATGTGACGCTTTATTGCACTTCGGTCGGCGCGCCCCATCGAAGCTGCAGCCGGTCGGTGATCTGATTGCGCGCCTGCCGGTAACTGTCCAGTTTGGCGTCTCGCGTTTCGCCAAGGCCGGTTGGGTCCAGAATAGGCCAATATTCTACTTCAAGATGAAACACTCGGGTCAATTCGAGCGCACGTCGCTGGCTCGCGGGTGATAGGGCCACGACAAGATCAAACGATGACAGATCGTCTCCCCATTGCTCCATCTCATCGAAAGAGCGCGAGCGATGGCGCGACAGTTCCACGTTCAGCTCCTGACACACTGCAATGGCAAACCCGTCAATCTCAAGGTCATTCTTGACCCCGACAGACTGGACGTACGTTCCTGTTCCATAGAACTTTTTCATCAATGCTTCCGCCATCGGCGACCGCACGGCATTGTGGTCACAACAGAACAATATGGATTGAGGCAATGTGTCCAACAGCTCAGCCCCCGAAATGCAAAACGCAAATCAGGGTGAACAGGCGGCGCGCCGTGTCCGAATCCACTTCGGCCTTGCCTTCCAGCCGTTCTTGTAAGACCCGGCTACCTTCATTGTGAATCCCGCGGCGGGCCATATCAATGGTCTCGATCTGGCTTGGTGGCAGGTTTTTCACCGCATTAAAGTAACTTTCGCAGATCTGAAAATAATCTTTGACCACTTGCCGCAGCGGACCCAGCGACAGGTGAAATTCGGCTGCGGGTTCTTGTGCTTCGGTTTGCACGTCAAAAACCAATCGTTTGTCCCGGATCGCTAGACCCAGATGATACGGACCATCCGGCGCAACGCGATCCCCCCGTGGTGGCAAAGAGAAACTATTTTCCTCCAATAGATCAAACATCGCAACTTTGCGTTCCTGTTCGATCTCTGGCGTGGGTGGCGGAAGGCCGGCGTCATTGAGTTCGATATGAGAAATTCTGGTCATGTTGTGATCATCTTTATGCATCAAATTGATCCAGCCGGGCCCGGACAGACAGTCCATGCGCCTCTAGGCCTTCGGATTGGGCCAGCCGTTCGGCTGCTGGCCCGATAACACGTAGTGCATCTGGTGTCATCCGCGCCAACGTGGTGCGTTTCAAGAAATCCATCACCGATAGACCAGACGAAAATCGGGCCGACCGGGCTGTCGGCAGAACATGGTTGGGACCGCCGACATAATCGCCAATAGCTTCTGGCGTCCATTGTCCCAAAAAGATCGCACCGGCATGGGTGATTTGGCTGGCCAGCGCATCCGGATCATCGACGCAAAGCTCCAGATGTTCGGGGGCAACCCGGTTCGAAAGCTCTGCAGCGGTCGCCAGATCGGGCACCAAAATTATCGCGCCGTAATCGCGCCAGCTGGCACTGGCCATCACGCGACGCTGCAGTGTCTCCAGCCGCTTTTCGACCGCGCGCGCGACTGACTGACCAAATGCGACATCCGTTGTGATCAGAATCGATTGCGCGTTTTCGTCATGTTCAGCCTGGCTCAGCAGATCAAGCGCGATCCAGTCGGCATTATTATCTTTGTCCGCAATCACCAGAATTTCGGACGGACCCGCGATCATATCAATGCCAACCTTGCCAAAGACCCGGCGTTTCGCCGCTGCAACGTAGGCGTTGCCCGGACCGGTGATTTTATCCACTGGCGGGATCGTTTCCGTTCCATACGCCAGCGCGGCAATCGCCTGCGCACCACCGATACGGTAAATCTCATCAACTCCGGCAATTCGCGCAGCCAGCAGAACCAGCGGGTTTGTCGCCCCGTCTGGCGTTGGCACAGTGATGGCCAGCCGCTTTACACCCGCGACTTTGGCCGGAATGGCGTTCATCAGAACAGAAGACGGGTAAGAGGCCAGCCCCCCTGGCACGTACAGACCTGCTGCACTCACCGGCGTCCAGCGCCACCCCAGCATTGCACCAGCATCGTCGGTCCAACTTACATCCTCTGGCATCTGGCGGACATGATAGGCGCGGATCCTCTCTGCCGCCAATTCGAGCGCCGCGCGATCTTCGACAGAGACTTTCGCGCATCCCGCCTCAATCTCGGCCGGTGTAAACGCGAGCGTTTCCGGGGTCAGATCCAGCCTGTCAAATCTGGACGTAAGTTCGACTATGGCGGAATCGCCATGCACCCGCACCTCTTCGATGATGGCCGCAACGGTAGCATCCACATCCGGGCTATCCTCACGCTTGGCGCTCAATAGTTCGGTAAACTGCGTCTCAAAATCGGTGTCCTGCGCATTTAGAAAAACTGGCATAATGGCTCCGCTGTTTCACGCGACATAACGGGCTGATCCGGCAGGCTCAAGAGCGCACAGGTTACGCGTCAATCCCAAGCACGTAATGCAGGTCGTCCTGATACCGATTTGGAAGGCGCACAGCGCGTGGCAACCGGCCATGTTGCGCAAATCCTGCCCGCTCGTAAAAGCGGATGGCATGGGGATTATCCGACGCTACGTATAATTCCAGCTGAACGCAGCCAAGCGCGCGGGCGTGTGCAATGGCGGCTAGCATCAAACGATGCGCCACATTCGTTCCCTGCCAATTGTCGCGAACATAAAATGCGTTCAGCCAGGCACGATGAGACAATGCAGTGGCAGTTTCAGGATCAACGGAGAGCACTCCGGCCAATTCATCTTGTTCAAACAAACCCAGAGCATGGCCCCGCGCTAACCGTTCGGCCTCCTCCGCATCCGGTGTGGCACGTTCTTCGTCATACGTGGTCAAGAAACTCTCCGGGGCAAGCTTTAGCCCTTCGAGACGAATCGACCTCCAATCAGCAAGATCGTCGGGCGTTAATACCCGAACTGTCATTCCGGATGGTCCGGTACCTTTTTGGAAGGTGCAAAATAAGGGCGGGTGACATCCTTCAGCGATACTTCCAGCGCCTCGACCTCAAGTCGGATAGCGCCATCGCCCGCGAGGGTCATCAAAACGACGCCGGCGCCGTCATCACCGAGTTCAAAATTGATCGACAACAGCGACAGGATCATATCCGGATCTGACCGCTCGATGCCCTGAGAGGCAACGCCCAGAACCTGATCGACGACGATCAGCGACTGCACTCGTTCGACTGCCCGGTTGCGGGTCTGGGCCGCATCCAGATCTTCCCAGCGGAACCTATTGACCAGCAACGCAAATCGACTTTCCGCAGGTCGCCAGGTCATTTCGGTGATCGGAAACACCGCATCCTGCACCAAAGACGCGATCACCTGCAGATCTTCAGGATCCAGCGCCCCCAGATATAGCGGTGCCTCACGCCCGTCCTCGAATGTTGCGTCCTGTGTCATGTGCCTTTGACCCGCTCTATTTTGGCGCCGACGCCTTCCAGCTTGCGTACTACGTGCTCATAGCCTCGATCTAGGTGGTAGACCCGGCTGACAATGGTTTCGCCCTCGGCTGCCAATCCAGCCAGAATAAGAGAAATTGAGGCACGCAGATCCGTCGCCATCACCGGTGCTCCCTTCAGACGTTTAACGCCTGTCACTGTCGCTGTACCACCATGCACTTCTATCTCAGCGCCCATTCGAGTCAATTCAGGTGCGTGCATGAACCTGTTTTCAAATATCGTCTCCTCCAGAACCGACGTTCCTTCTGCCGTGCACAACAGCGCCATCATCTGCGCCTGCAAATCTGTCGGAAATCCCGGGAAAGGCTCGGTTATAACATCAACGGCGCTGATCAGTTCATTGCGCCGTTTGACCATCAGGCCCTGCTCCGTCTCTGACACTTCTATTCCAGCCGCGTCCAGTTTCTCACAAAACGCCGCCAGCAGATCGATGCGGCCACCCAAAAGCTCGACCTCGCCGCCGCAAATAGCCGGGGCAAGCATATAGGTGCCAAGTTCGATCCGATCGGTCACCACCGGATGGGTCGCACCATTCAAACGATCCACGCCCTGAATTGTAATTGTCGAAGTTCCGTCGCCGTCGATCTGCGCCCCCATCTTGCGCAAACATGTCGCCAAATCGACGATTTCGGGCTCGCGTGCTGCGTTGTTGATTACAGTTGTTCCCTTGGCCAGCGTGGCCGCCATGAGAATATTCTCTGTTGCCCCGACACTTGCCATACGCAAGGTCAGTTCAGCCCCTCTCAGCTTACCCCCTTTCGCCCGCGCATGCAGATATCCGTCTTTCAGTTCAATCTCAGCGCCCAACGCTTCAAGGCCATGAATGTGCAGATCCATCGGACGCGCCCCAATGGCACATCCTCCGGGCAGAGAAACGACAGCATGACCTTCTCGGGCCAAGAGTGGTCCCAGAACCAGATTTGATGCGCGCATTTTCCGTACGATATCGTAATCAGCCACATGGTTGATGGCGCTATGACTCGACATCGCCAATACTTTGCCGTCCTGCATCTCGGTGACCTCAGCGCCAAGCGAGGCCAGCAATTCGGTCATCGTCTTGATGTCACTCAGGCGGGGTGCGTTTGTCAGGGTTAGTGGCTCTTCGCTGAGTAGCGTTGCAGGCATCAGCGTCAGGCACGCATTTTTGGCACCTGCAATGGGGATCTGACCCTTCAACGGGCCATTTCCTGTCACAACAATTGAATCCATCTGCTCTAGTCCTCGGTCTTGCCAGTTTGTTTTTTGTCTGTCCGGCTTATGCTGTTGCTGTTAGTCTTGCTTTCGGTTTCGGCACTCGGCGCACTTCTGGCGCGGGCCTGTGCCTTGCGTCGGGCCAAATTCACTTTCAACGCGGTTTTGAGCCTGTCGTCACGCTTTTGCTTTGCGGACGAAACAGACTTCTTGTCAGGTGTGTTAGGTGTTTTGTCCGCCATGCGCCATTGTCTACAGCACCTCCCCAGTAGGGTCCAGATTACGCTTGCGTGGCGACTGAATTGGGTCTAATCACCCGCCACACCGTTTGGGGCACGCTCCAAAACCGGCGCTGTGGTAGCTCAGCGGTAGAGCACACCCTTGGTAA
>CBDTVL010000270.1:0-5012 GCA_965363755.1 uncultured Sulfitobacter sp. | reverse complement strand
CGGACGTGCCTAGCGGTCCTCTGCGGAGGCCGGGTAAGAGCCCTTTCGTGACCGATGCTGCACCACGCACATTTCGGCACTAAGGGCGGGAACCGGACCTTCGCTGCAGGTGAGCCATATCGGCTAAGAACTGACAAAGCAGACATTCAGACAGCGAAGTCAGTCATTTGATTGGGTGTCTAACCCTCTTGTCAAGGCAACATCCAGTACAGCATTAGAAAGCCCCGGTGTTCGATGCCGTCAGTTGAGGATGAGCTGTGACTGTTTGAGACGGTTTGGGCTGAAATGTTAGTTTAGACATCAGCCCAATCGCACCCACCAACGTCAGGGGGCATCGGCTAACGGCTGACAGCTGCCGATGTCGCGGGCGGGCAATTGCGATGTCGGGCAGCGGAAGCTATTCAAGATCTATGAAATTTTTGCTGGCCATCATCCTCAGTAGCATTACCACCCCATCGCTGAGCGCGCATCCGCATGTCTTCGTTGATACGGGACTCGAGCTGATCGTGGAAGGTCGCGGGCAGCTGACCCATGTGCGAGTGACTTGGGAATACGATGAGTTTTATTCACTATTGATCACTGAAGACCTGTCACTGGACCCCGATGGCGATGGGATTTTGACAGAGGCAGAGATCACGAAACTGAAGGGCTTTGATATGCAGTGGATCGAAGGGTTCAATGGTGATCTTGTAGTTGCTGATGGTGATACCCTTGCCACGCTATCCGGACCCCGGGACATCACGGCCAGCTTTTCCGATGGGCGCATCACCACAACCCATGTACGGGCGCTCGAAAGACCCATGTTGCCGGGCGAAACAGCGACGATCAAAGCCTACGACCCAACCTATTATACTGCCTATGAGGTCACCCACCCTGTGACAGTGATAGGGGATAGCGCCTGCGATGTACGGCTGAAAGTACCAGAGTTGAATTCAGGGCTGATGGACCTCCAACAGCAGCTCGCAACGCTGGATTCCCAAATGGACCCGTTGGATGCTGGATTGCCCGAAATCGGAGCACAGATAGCCAGCAGTGTGATCTTCACATGCGGCGCGTCCTGACACTGGCGGCTGTCGCCTTCTTAATCGGGCTCTTCGCAATGTGGTGGACCGGAGGTTTTGACCGCCTCACTTATTGGGCAGCGGGCCAACAAAGGGCATTTCAGAACTCGATCGCCAGCGCCTTGCGTGCGGCGCGTGCCGGTCAAACGGGTGCGGTTGCCGCGCTGCTTTCGGCTTGTTTTGCCTACGGGGCGGTCCATGCAGCCGATCCAGGGCACGGCAAGGTGTTGATCGGGGGCTATGGCATGGCGCAGGGGGTGTCGGTGTTGCGTCTGGTACTGATCGCTTTGGCCTCTTCGTTGGGGCAGGCGGTGACGGCTGTGGCGCTGGTCTACGGCGGTGTCACTTTGCTAAGCCTTGGGAGGGAAACCATGGTGGGCGCGACCGAAGCCATAATGGCCCCCTTGAGCTATGCAGCTATTGCGCTGATCGGCCTCTGGTTGGTTTGGCGGGGCCTGCGGCACTTGAGGCCAGTGCCAAGGCACCATCATGACGCTACTATCTGTTCGAGCTGCGGCCATACCCACGGGCCTACAATTTTTCGAGATCGAAAAGGCGACAACTTTGCGCGAGTCGCTTGTTCTGATCGCGAGCTTTGCGGTGCGGCCTTGCACCGGCGCATTGTTCGTATTGATTATCACTTGGCAAATGGGAATTGCCGCACTTGGTGTGGGCGGTGCCATTGCCATGGCGCTTGGGACGGCAGTCATCACGATTGCAGTGGGGATGGGAGCAAGTGTATTGCGCAACAGCATGCTGGCCGGGTTCGCCAATTCTCCCCGCGCGGCGTTGCTGGCTGCTGTGGTCGAGTTAACTTCCGGTGGGTTTGTGGCAATGCTTGCTGTCGGGTTGTTTTTACGAGCGCTATAGCGTGGCCGATAAACCTCGGAGTGCTAATTTTGGAATCTTCTCAGGTCAGCGCCTGTGGGCATAGTTGTGGATTCGAACACCGGAGGATTTCTGGTTCATCGTAGCTTTTATGGTGTGAATCTGAACAGGAAACAGGATTACCAAACCGTTAGAAATGCTGCGCGATCGACGAATGACTGGTCTAAGTAATCTGCACCGCAGCACCAGATTGGTTGGTCAACGGAAGCAATGGGCCCGAAGCCGACATCTGCATCTGCGATGACTTTTGTCAGTAAGGGCGGAAAGGTACATCCGTGACAGGTGCCACCAGTGCGTGCAAAATAGAAAGAAACTCGACGCCATGCGGCGGCGGAACCTTATTAGGTAAAAGGAGTATGAGGCATGAGCGACCATATTCACATCAACGTCCTCGCGGCGAACGGCACAGACTGGCGGCGACGAGTCCCTGCGGTTCCGCGTGTCGGCGACCATATGTCAATTCGCACAGAGGACGGCCAAAAAATATTGGCGGTCGGCGTTGTCTCTGCGGTTCTTTGGCAGCTACGCCAAGACAAAGATGGAGCGGCTATTACTATCTCGCTGAAAGACGAACAGGCATAATAGGAGCTACTACAATGGACGCGGATAACAGTGGACTAGGCGCGGCGATGGCTGAGAGCGCAGCACGAGACAAGGCTAGCGACTTGGAAAAGAGGGTCGCCGTACTTGAGGAGACCGTAACAAAGCTGACAGAGGCTCTGCGCAAGATTTTGCAGACCCTAAGAAGGGCGCTATAATTTATAACTAAACCATTGATAAATTGTTCTAATATCAATAATTATCTTTTTCACTCCACCTTTCTGCACACCTTTTGGCGGATGCTGGTTTACCCAGATTCCGTGCTTAACCGACAAATTCTTTTGGAATCGGCGCGGATCGAAAAAGAGTCCAGCTTTCCGATAACAAGCAGACCACTCAATATTAAGCCGCTCGTGGAAAATCTGGCCCCGTTGCCCTTTCGAGATGCCAGCACATCCGGTCTCCATGGTTACATCGCCTGCACTTGAAGTCCTTGGCGATGACGTCAATGAGCTGATACTCATGGCACCGGTTATAAAGGACATGTGGCGCAACAAGCCAACGTCGGTGACAAATTGGGCAGACAACCACGACCACGTCGCGTGGTGTCAGGTGCGATAATCTCACTCTTCCTTTTAATCCCAGCACTAGCGGTTTGCATGGCATGATACGCCTGAGAGATTTGGCACACCCTGTAGACTTGGCCGTAGGGGCGAGTTCGAGTCCTTTATGACCAATGCTGCGCCATGCACATTTCGGTAAAAAGGGCGGATTGCGGACCTTCGCTGCGATCTGCACGAATGTCTGCTGTACGGACAAATAGCAAATTCGCTGCACGAGCCCAATGATCGGTTTTGGTGCAACCGCTCGCAAATGATGCGGCACCAATGGCCGCATCAAAATTGCACCCTCTATATCTGGGCTTCCAAGATCATGTTGACCGGCGTTTCGGTCGCGTGGCGAACTTTGCTGAATCCTCCATTCATCAAGACCTCTGTAAGGCGATTTTGTCCAGCCTGCGCCCCAAGGGCAAGGCCGACTTCCTGTGCCTTTGAGGCCGGAACACACATGGTGGTAGAGAAGCCGTAAAAAATTGCCCCAAGCAGATGCAGATTATCTTCCAGATTATCACCGGCCATAGGCTCAACCACCACAAATGAACCATTAGTCGTTAAGCTCTCGTGAATATGCTTCGCGGCACCAACGGCATTTCCCATATCGTGTAGTGCATCAAATATGCAGGCAAAATCAAGATTTTTTGCGGGATATTCCTTGGCTGAACTCACGTGAAACTCTACATTTGCGATGCCCGCTTCTTTCGCCTTTTCCCGAGCTCCCATGATTGAACCCTCGTGGAAGTCAAACCCAATGAACTTTGAATCTGGATAGTGTTGCGCCATCAAATTAGTTGATGAGCCATAGCCACAACCAATATCAGCTACTTTTGCACCAGCCTTTAACTTCTCATCCACTCCATCAAGTGATGGAATCCAGTGCTCTAATAGGTTTGCCGCATATCCAGCGCGGAAAAACCGATCGGTGCCACAAAAACAGCAATTCTGGTGCTCACTCCATGGACGGGCACGCCCAGTTTTGAACACCTCCAATGCAGCATCGAGTCCTTGGTATTGTGATACCAGCACTTCAAAAAGCCTTGCATATTAGTAGGTTCGCCTTCGTGCGAGAAAATGGCCGCTTGTTCCGGTGACAAGCTAAATTGATCATTGGTTGCATCAAAGGTGACATAGCCTGCTGCCGCGTTTGCCGACAGCCATTCGCGCAAATGACGTTCGTCTATCCCTGACCTTTTTGCCAGCTTTACATGGCTGCAAGGACCCGCGTCCTCGAGTGCCTTGTAAACCCCGGACTGGTCGCCGATCGGCGTGAAGAATGCCAGCAACTGGGCCGTGCGCACCCGCCCGCACGTTTGTCGCCGTGCGGGCAATGGTTCCCGTCACGCAGATGCCGCCAAGAAATGACGATGCAACGTTAGCGACCCCTTGGGCGACCAGTTCACAGTTGGAGCGATGCCTTCGTCCAGTCATGCCGTCGGCGACAACCGCTGACAACAAAGATTCAATGGATCCAAGCAGGGCAAACGAAAGCGCGGCTGGCAGTACCGCCTGCGCCTTGGCGAATGTGAACTCTGGCAGGGCAGGGATCGGAATGCCGGATGGAATGCCACCAAACCGCGTGCCAATTGTATCAACGGGCAAGTGGAGCACACCGACAAGCCCTGCGGATAGCCACCTAGGTCGGAATGCCAATGTTCCGCTGCGTGATAGTAGGATAGGAGCAACCTCAACGCGGCTTGGGAGAACCGCGTGAGTGTCGCTATTACCGTATTTTAATAGGTTACCTCAATGTCGGCTTCCAACGTTCCGGCACAACCGGTTCGCACTTGCAGCAAAAGTCCGGTTCCCGCCCTTATCGCCGAAATGTTTATGTTGCAGCATTGGTCAATAACTGCCCTTAGCGGATGAGGTGGATGGCTCCTGCTCCAAGCAGCGTTGCAAAATACGC
>CBDTVL010000269.1:0-5029 GCA_965363755.1 uncultured Sulfitobacter sp. | reverse complement strand
CTGGTAACATTGGCCCTGCATGGCGTGCGAACCTCCAGCCGGACGTAAGTGACTTCGACCGGATACTGGCGTTGGATTTCAAACATCTCTTGCCATCGCATGGTGATCCTCTTTTGAACGTAGCGCACACTGTCGTCAGTCAGACGGTCAGAGATATTTTTTCGGAATGATCCATGGGGGGCCGTCTAAACGAATTACGCGAAAGCGGATGATATTCATTCTTCCCGAAATTCAGTTAAGGGCTAGTGTGGGCTTGGCCGACTCGCTCGCAGATAAAATATCGGATTGATATGCAAAAAATTCTACTCCTCGCAATGGCTTTGGCAATCTTGTTAACGCTTCAAAGCGTAGATGCCCAACAAGCGCCGCCTCCCGTTACTGTGGCAAAACCGGTTGTGAAAACAATTGTCGAGGACGATGAATTTGTTGGCCGGTTCGATTCAGTTGAAAGAGTTGAAGTACGTTCCCGCTTGACCGGCTATCTGGACAGCGCCCATTTCAAAGATGGTTCGCTGGTCACAGCTGGTGATCTGCTGTTTTCGATTGATAAACGCGAGTTTCAGACTGCCCTAAATCAAGCCGAGTCACAGATCGATATCGCTCAGGCGGCTTTTGATTTCAGCGAGGGCCAACTTACCCGTGCCGAGTCTCTGATTAAAAACGGCAATGTTTCGCAAAGCGTGGTTGATGAACGGCGCGGAAACCATCTTGAAGCCCGAGGGATCCTTGAACAGGCCAAGTCTGCGCTTGAACGGGCACAGATCGACTTTGATTACGCGAAAATCCGAGCGCCTATTTCAGGACGTATTGACCAGAAATTCCTGGATGTGGGGAATTTGGTGAAAGCGAATGATACCATTTTGACCACGATCGTTTCGCATGATCCCATCTTTTTCTACTTTGATATCGATGAGCGGTACTACCTGGCTTACGCCAGAGACGCCCGCACACGCGGAACCACGCTGCAGGAGGGTGGTGGCGGATTGGAAGTTGTTGTGACCCTGTCCGATGAGATCATTCCTCCCATCTCTGGGCGCCTTGATTTCTCGGAAAACCAGATTGACCCTGCAACCGGTACCATGCGCATCCGTGCTGTTTTGGACAATGCCGATGGTGTTTTAACGCCAGGTCTATTTGGCCGGGTGAACGTGCCGGGGTCATTGCCCTACGAGGGCATTCTCGTACCCGATAATTCAATTGTCGCGGACCAAAATCGCCGGCTTGTGATGTTGGTCGACGAAGAAGGCAATGTCAGCCCAAGACCCGTTCGACCCGGCCCAAAGATAGATGGGTATCGCGTTATTCGCGAGGGGCTGGACGGCAGCGAAACCATTGTTGTGTCAGGCGTAATTCGTGCCCGGCCCGGCGCGGTGGTGACACCAGAGTTGATCGTTCTCCCGCCAGTGGCTGATCAATAAGATGGGTATTTTCTTTGTTGATCGCCCGATTTTTGCGATTGTTATCTCGGTTGTTCTGACGATCCTTGGTGGCATCGCCTACACGCAATTGCCGGTCGCACAATATCCACAGATTGCGCCTCCATCCATCGTGGTACGCGCAAATTATCCCGGCGCAGATGCCGCGACGGTGGCGGCAACCGTTGCAACCCCGCTCGAACAGGAAATCAACGGTATCGAGGGGATGTTGTATCTGTCATCGTTTGCTACGTCTGACGGCTCGATGAGTCTTACCATCACCTTCAAGCAGGGGACCGATCTGGACAGCGCGCAGGTGCTTGTCCAAAACCGGGTGTCGATCGCCGAACCCCGGCTTCCACGAGAGGTCCGTGATCTGGGGCTGACAACCACCAAGAGCTCACCTGATCTAATGATGGTCGTACACATGTTGTCGCCGGACAACACCTTTGACCAACTCTATGTGTCAAACTATGCGCGATCCCGGGTGCGTGACTTGTTAGTGCGGTTAGACGGTGTCGGCGATATATTGCTTTTTGGAGAGCGCGAATTTTCGGCTCGAGTTTGGCTGGACCCTGAAAAGTTGTCGACCCTGGGTTTGACTGCCGGAGATGTTGTTGCAGCACTGCGTGAACAGAATGCTCAGGTGTCTGGAGGCGCTCTTGGCAGCCCCCCCAACGAGGCGGACACGGCATTTCAGGTAACCATTACCACCGAAGGCCGCCTTGAAACGCCAAAAGAATTTGGCAGTGTGATTGTGCGCTCAACAGACGACGGACGTATTGTCAGAGTGCGTGATATCGCAAGAGTTGAAATTGGTGCCAAGAGCTACACCACAAATTCCTATCTGAACAACAACCCTGCTGTGGCGCTAGGGGTTTTCCAGCGCCCGGGATCCAACGCTTTGGCGACGGCAGAGGAAGTGCTCCAAACCATGGAGGATCTCTCAAAAGACTTTCCGCCCGGGCTGGAATATCAGGTTGTCTACAATCCGACCGAATTCATCGAAACCTCGATCAACGAGGTCTATAAGACAATCTTTGAAGCAATCCTGCTGGTCGTCGTTGTCATCGTCGTGTTCTTACAAAACTGGCGCACGGCAATCATTCCATTGCTTGCAATCCCTGTATCGCTTATCGGCACCTTTGCCTTCATGCTTGTCTTGGGGTTTTCTTTGAACCTGTTGACTTTGTTTGGTTTGATCCTTGCGATTGGCATTGTTGTGGATGACGCGATTGTCGTGGTTGAGAATGTTGAACGCAATATCGCCAACGGGCTGTCGCCACGAGATGCGGCGGCAATCACGATGAAGGAAGTTTCAGGCGCTATCATCGGCACATCGCTTGTTCTGATTGCTGTTTTTGTGCCAACAATTATGGTGCCGGGCATTACCGGTCAGTTCTACACCCAATTTGCGGTGACTATTTCCATCGCGACGGTCATATCGACGATCAATTCCCTAAGCCTGTCACCCGCCCTCTCTGCCATTTTGTTGCGCTCACATGATACGAGCCCACCGACCAACCCAATTAGCCGCGCCCTGTCGGCAATGGGTGTTGGCTTTAACAGTGCATTCGAAAGGGTAACGGATCGGTTCGAATCTGCAGTTGCCAAATTGGTCAGTAGTTGGCGTGGGCTCTCGGCGTCGCTGCTGGTTTTTGTCGCGCTATTGGCGGGGACATACTACATGTCTCAAAAGGTTCCGACTGGATTTATTCCAGACGCGGATCAGGGCTACGCGATTGTTGTAGTCCAGCTGCCGGACGGCGCTTCACTGGAAAGAACCGATGCCATCATGCGACAGGCTTCTGATATAGCATTGAGTACGCCTGGCGTTGCTAACGCTGTTGCATTTGCTGGATTTTCCGGGGCTACCTTTACCAATGCGTCCAATCAAGGCGTCATTTTCACACCCTTCGACAGCTTTGAAGACCGCGCCATAAGTGGTCTGTCCTCTGGTCAAATTGTAGGGTCGTTGTTCGGGCGAATGCAGTCGCTCCGGGAGGCCTTTATTATCGCCATACAACCCCCTTCCGTGCGGGGTGTCGGCAATGGTGGCGGGTTCAAACTGCAACTCAAAGATAGCGAGCAAGCAGACATCTCAAGGGTTCTGGGCGCGGCTTATGCAATCATGGGGGCGGCGCAAACCTCGGATAAAGTCGCGGGCGTTTTCACAACGTTTTCTGCCAACAGCCCACAAATTTATCTCGATATCGACCGGGTACGTGCGCAAATTCTGAACGTGCCGATTGGCAATATATTTGAAACTTTAGCGATTAATCTTGGCTCTGCTTATGTGAACGATTTCAATGCATACGGTCGGTTATTTCAAGTTCGTGCCCAGGCAGATGAACAATTTCGTTTGGAACAATCTGACATCGCTGCTTTGAAGGTGCGCTCTGCAACTGGTGCGCTCATCCCATTGGGCACGTTAGTCAGTTTTCGCGAAACAGCAGGGCCTATATTGATACAAAGATATAACCAGCAGGTTTCAGTCCCTATTCAAGGCTCAGCAGCTCTAGGTGTTGCAACCGGCGATGCGCTTTTGGCAATGGAGGCGATGGCAGACCAGATCATTCCTCCGGGGGTCAGTTATGAGTGGACAGAACTCGCCCTACAGGAACGTAATCAGGGGAACACAGCGATCTACGTCTTTGCTCTGTCAATCGTCTTGGCATTCCTGTTTCTGGCCGCCCTGTATGAAAGCTGGATTTTGCCCTTTGCGATCATTCTGATTGTACCGTTATCCATGTTATCGGCTTTGATTGGCGTGAGTTTCCGGCAGATGGACAACAATATCTTAACGCAGGTTGGGTTAATCGTTTTGATTGGTCTTGCGGCGAAAAACGCTATCCTGATTGTGGAATTCGCCAGACAGGCACAAGTTGACAAAGGAATGGGCCCGGTCGAAGCAGTATTGGAGGCCAGCCGCTTGCGTCTGCGTCCAATTCTGATGACTGCTTTTGCCTTTATTCTGGGAGTCGTGCCTTTGCTGATAGCGACAGGCCCAGGCGCGGAAATGCGCCAAGCGCTTGGCACCGCAGTATTTTCCGGTATGTTGGGTGTGACATTGTTAGGCCTGTTTCTGACACCAGTTTTCTATGTTGTTCTTCAACGAATATTTGGTAACCGACATCCACGCGATGCCTAGATTGACGCTCGGGCACATCCAACGTTCAAACGGTACTTGAAGCGACGCGCACACCCAAAAAGGTGAAATGGCCGGATTGGTGGGTAGTTTTGCCTTGAGAGACGGGGCGGCGAGGCAGGTACCGGACATGGGCAGTGCCAAGACATTTCGGGTAGAGAAGTTGCAAAGACAGCAGGTCATTATTCATGCTGAATACAAGACACGAAAGTTGATGGACGACATTTCCTGCAACAAGACCGGCCGCATTGCAGACTTCACAGCCAATACCCCTTTGTCGCCCCCGAGAAGTAGACCCTAATTCTCGTATCTTCGAGACAGCTCGAGACACTATGTTTCGAGCTAGTTTAGCTTCTCCAAAATGGATACCAACGGCGATAGCTTCTTGCAGGACAGTGAGTTAGTCGCACTACTTGGAGAAACTCGAGCCGCAAATTTCAAGAAGTGGGACGCGGATGATGATGGA
>CBDTVL010000268.1:0-5035 GCA_965363755.1 uncultured Sulfitobacter sp. | reverse complement strand
CAATTGGATCGGGATCAGGTCAGAACTGAAAGCAAGCAGTCTGACCGTCCCCGCTGGCATTGTCAGACTAAATACTGTTGTGCGTCTTGCCTCCCCCAATCCAAGTTAGGATTAGGCAAAGTTAGCTGTGTTGCTTGAGAAAACGCCCAGCAGTTATTTCCAAAATCAGCCCAAATCCGCGGCTCAACTATTGCAAAATATTTTAGTCTGACAATGCCGCCCGCAGGCCTGCTCCGGCGGCGGCGCTGCACCTCACTTTGTTGCCTCGCTTTAGCGTTCCTTCTCAGTAGGCAGCGCTGTCATCGCCACATCAATCAGCTGGTTGAGTGATTTCAAATTGGCACCGCCGCTACCCATCACACCTAACGCCAGAACTTGGCCTGCGAAAAACTCACCCAGAGCGGCCGGGTCGGCGTTGCCTGAGAGTTCGCCCTGATTTTGAGCGGCGCAGAACCGTTGTACCAAAGCTGCACGACGCATTTCGTGAATGGCCGGGCCAAGAGCTTCTAACGAAGTTGAGTGATTGGCACAGTTAACAACACTGTTGATAGCGAAACATCCACCGGGCCAGGATTTGTCGACAACAAACCCGGCAATCTCCTGCAAAAAACGGTGAACAACAGTATCAAGCGGATCAGACGACGTGATTAAATCCTCAACCAGAGGCGCGCCATACTCCGCGTAATATTTTTCCAGCGCCTTGGCATACACTGCTTCCTTGTCACCGAAGGTAGCGTAAAGTCCCGGTTTTGCCATGCCGGTGGACGCTGACAGGTCATTCATGGACGTGCCATCAAAGCCTTGTTTCCAAAACACTTTCATGGCTGTTTCCAGAACTTCTTCGGGGTCAGTTTTGCGGGGTCTGCCGCGCTTCATTACATTGCATCCTTGCAAAATTTCTAGTTGTAGTACCGATTGGTACTTTAACACCTTGACATCAAAATTCAAGCTCCTATTTTAGTACTAATCGGTATTTAAATATCGACCTGACTTAACCTGCAAGGATACCAAGATGACCAATCCTAACTTGTTTGACGGCCTTCGTCTGGGCGATCTTGACCTGCCCAACCGCATTGTCATGGCACCGCTGACCCGAAACCGGGCACTGCCCGATGGCGATGTGCCGCATGCGCTCAACGCAGAATATTACGCTCAACGTGCAAGTGCGGGGTTAATTATCACCGAAGCCTCACAAATATCACCCGAAGGCAAAGGGTATGCCTGGACCCCTGGCATCTACAGCGGCGCGCAGGTTGAGGGATGGAAACAGGTTACCGATGCCGTCCACGCCAACAACGGTCGAATTTTCGTCCAGTTATGGCATGTGGGGCGCATTTCTCACACGTCGCTTCAGCCCAACCAACAGGCACCGGTAGCGCCATCAGAATTGGCAGCGGAAGCACACACCTTTGACGGACAAGCTTTTGTTCCGACATCGACGCCGCGCGCGCTGGAAACCTCCGAGATGGCGCGGGTTGTTGATGACTACCGCAAAGCCGCCATGAATGCCAAAGACGCTGGATTTGACGGGATCGAACTTCATGCGGCAAACGGCTACCTGTTGGATCAATTCCTGCGCGATGGTTCGAACAGGCGCACCGATGCATATGGTGGTTCGGTTGAAAACCGCGCGCGCCTTTTGATAGAAGTTCTGGAGGCGCTGATCGAAGTCTGGCCCGCAGGGCGCATTGGACTCCGGCTTAGCCCATTCTCGCATGCCAATGGCATCGACGACAGCAATCCGATGGTAACTTTTTCCCATGTAATCTCCAACCTCAACGAGTTCGGACTGGCCTATCTGCATCTTGTCGAAGGCGAGACCGGCGGCACACGCGACCTTCCTGAGGGCGCAAGCATTGCCGCACTTCGAGAGTTGTTCAAAGGGACATACATGGCCAACAACGGCTACGACCGCGACCTTGCTGCCCAGGCTGTCGGATCAGGTGATGTCGATCTTGTTGCCTTCGGTCGTCCATTCATTGCCAATCCCGACCTTGTTGAAAGACTGACGCAAAACGCAAACCTGAACGAAGTTGATGCGGCTACCCTCTATGGCGGCGGCGCGGCTGGATACACAGATTATCCGGCGCAAGACAAAAGCGCCGCAGCCTGATCGGCATCAGAAAAAGACAATAGCTTCACCTAAGGAATTTGCGCCCGGGACTCAAACGCCCAGGCGCAGTCTCTCCGCTTCCGTAAACTCGATTTGAAAAGAGGATCCGCCTATGTCTGCAGAATATAAAATTGACCTTGCGCCAGTGACCAACGAGGCCGCAACCGGTGTTGCCAAAGAGATTTTGGACACCACACAAGCTGGTCTCGGCTTTGTGCCAAACATGTACCGGGCGATGGCCACCTCGGCTGGTTATCTCAGCACCTATGCGCACGGCTACAACGAGTTTCGCCAAAACTCCGGCTTTACGCCGCCTGAACAGGAACTGGTGTTTCTTGTTATCAGCCGCGAAAACGGTTGTGACTATTGTACTGCTGCGCATAGTTTGGTCGCGGAAAAGATGTCCAAACTGGACGCTGAAATTCTTGCAGCCGTGCGCGCAAACGCTCTTATCCCGAATGAGAAACTGCGGGCCCTCGCATCGTTTACAAGTAGCGTGTTCTTGACGCGGGGGAGGGTCACTCAGGCGCAGGCCGATGCGTTTCTGTCTGCTGGCTATGAAGAAAAGCAAATTATGGAGATCATTTTGGCTGTCGCGGTCAAGACCTTAAGCAACTACTCCAACCATGTCTTTCATACCGAGTTAGATGATGTTTTCAAACCCTACGCAGTGCAAAGCGACAGCTCTGTTGAGTTTCAGAAAAGCGCCTGAGACCATCCGTTACGAGGACTAACAAGATAGTCGTCGCTCAAGAAATCGACGTATGGGCGGGATCTAAATCCCGCCCATTTTTCATGTTCCTACAGCCGTCCCGCCGCAAACAATGCGTACTGGCCGTGACCCAAGTGACTCAGGCCAGGACGATCTTCATTTCACGCATTGAACGACCGAAACCTCCGGCCATGAGGCTGGTGATCTTTCCATCCGCTGAAATCTCCAGATCGACAGTGATCAAACTCGGGGACGCAGGCTTCATAAAATGGCCTTGTGCGATCTTCAGGTGGGATGCCTTGATATCCATGACATCGTGCAGATAGCAGGCGAGCGGGCCAGCGGCCATGCCGGTCGCCGATTCTTCCGGAATTGCATAGCGGGGCGCAAACATCCGGGTTGTAGCAGCGGTTGCGGCACCATCGGGCGACATCGCAAAAAGATAGTAACCAATCAGGTCGAGCTTTTCACTGATCTGACTAATAGCGTCCTGATCGGGGGCAATGCCTGCAAGAATAGTGTCGCTCTTGACGGGGATGACGATAAAGCTGTTTCCGGTGTTCACGAGCATCGGCTCGCTGCCGACGATCAGATCGTCAGTGCGCAGACCGACCGAACTCAGCACGTCTTGCAGCAAGACTCCGGAAGACCCCCAGCCATCAGAACTTTGGTAGGTGGGTGTGGTTTGTTCCATAAACGCCTGTTCATCCCTGATGATAATCTTTCGCAGGCCATCGACCGTCATCTTGGATGTTTCACCTTGGTCCACGCGACCGATCCGCGCCAGATAGGAAAAAGCGGCGATCGTGGCGTGACCACAATGGGCGATGCGGCGGTTTGGTGTAAAGAAATCAAGCCTAAAGCCTGCATCGTCAGACGATGAAACGAAGGCAGTTTCTGACAGCCCAATCTTTGTTGCGACTTCCAGCATCTGATCTTCGCTCAACCCGTCAGCATCGATCACGACACCGGCAGGGTTGCCGCCTTCACCGTCAGCTACGAACCCATTGACGACATGAGCGGTTAATTCAGTTGGAATATGTCGAATATTCATTATACGTTTCCTTATTTTCTGGATAGTTACTTTTGAATAATAGAGTTTATGGTGAAATAGGCTCATAATTACATGAAAGATTTTCATGAAAAAAAACAGGAAAATGATGCTGCAGAAACTCGCCGCCGCCGCACCGCTCCTCGAAGCTATTGCGCGGACTGAGAGCTTTACCAAAGCAGCCCAAGAGCTTGGCATCCAGCAATCTGCAGTCAGCCACAAGTTACGCACACTTGAAGCCGTGCTGGGATTTGCGCTGTTCACCCGGACCACCCGCAAGGTGGTACCGACGCATCAGGGGGTTTTCATCTGCAAGGCGTGCGAGGTTTCAACCGAAGCCATTTCATCCGCCCTCAACGAGGCAACCCAGTTGGGAGAAGTGCAAAACACCGTTCTTTCACTACCCTCTTCGCTTGCAATGAAATGGCTGGTTCCCGCAATGAAGCGCGCGCAAGAGCGCGGACTTAAAATTACACTGAATATCGATGACCAGTTGACGGCACTAGGTCAAAACGGGACGCCTCACGCGGCGATCCGGTTTGGGCCCGGTCCCTATGCGGGCCTGCACACAGCATTGTTGTGTAAGTGCCATATCATGCCCGTGGCGCACAAAAGATTGGCAACATCTTTGCGGCCGGAAGTGGGAAAACGAAGCGTTCTGTTGCGCGACATCACTGCCGAAGAGGATGGGACGGGCATGATGTGGAAAAGCTATCTAGGGGACGATTATGAAGATGCCCGGTTCGACATGACAATGAAGTTCAGTCGGTCCGATATCGCGTTGCAGGCCGCCATTGCTGGGTTGGGGCATGCCTTGGGACGAACGCTTTTGGTGGAAAACGATCTGGATGTGGGCCTGATTTCGCTTTCTGGACCGATGCTTGCCATCGGGTCGCGATACTGGCTTGTGACCACCGCAGATTTCGCAGCAACCAAAGCCTATGGAAGGCTCGCGGAATGGCTGCATTCGGAGGTGAGACGCAGCAAAGTCATGCTGGGCACCCCTGCAGCGTCGTAATGCCTCGCCTCAGGGGATCAAGATGTTCACGCCTATTCTGTGATTGCCAAGGCAACATGGCACACGCAATGATGCGGCCCCGCGGCTATGCGAAGCGGAAGGCGCGGAGCAACGTCAGTCGAATTCTCGCATGGCGCGCGT
>CBDTVL010000267.1:0-5038 GCA_965363755.1 uncultured Sulfitobacter sp. | reverse complement strand
GCGTGGGTTGCAATGATCTTGCCTGCTCTAGCTCTTGCCTAAGCGCCGTTAGTTCCTGTTCGAGTTCGTCTGCAGAAACAGTGAACTGCCCTTTCCGACTGACATTGGACGTTGGTTTCTCGGCATCGCCCTGAGTCAGTGCTTCTGCGGTGCCTCGTTCACGATGTGCCTCTGACAGCTCTTTCATCGTCTTCCAGACCGATAAGAAAAGCCCCGCCAGTACAGGGCCAAACACAAGACCCACCGGGCCAAAGGCAGCAAGCCCGCCCAAAGTGCCGATCAGAATAAAAAGGTCGTGCAACTGCGCGTCGCGACCAACAAGGATCGGGCGCAGCACATTATCAACTATCCCCACAACCAACATGGCCCAAAGCGCCAAGCCAATGGCCTGTGGAACTGCACCTTCGATGCCTAGAAAAATTGCGCCACCCATAACCACAAAGGCGGCGCCAATGCCTGGAATGACCGAGGCTATGGCCATGACGACAGCCCAGAATACTGCCCCTTCTATGCCCGTCGCCCAAAACCCGAGTCCGCCCAAGGCGCCTTGCAGAACGCCAATAAGCAATGTGCCCTTTATCGTCGCGCGGCTGACCGAAACAATGCGTTCGTCCAGAGTTATTTGAAGATTTGCCGGAAGAGCTGTGTAGGACAGAACCTGCTGGATGATCGGGCGTTTCATCTGCAAAAAGAAGAACATTGCATAGAGAAAGACAAACAGGTTCAGGAAAAAGATCGCAGTACCTTTGGTAAGGTGGGATAATGACGTCGCCAAGAACCCAGCCAGCGTTCCAACCAGTTCTTCGATCTTGGAAGAAATCTGCGGCCATGCATTTATGATTTCATCCCTGAACGGCACCCAGTCCGGCAACTCAAATTCGTCTACGCCCTGAGAAATCTGCTCATAAATCTCCACGGTTTTCTCAGTAAAAACCGCGGCCTCCCCCGCCGCAAGGTAGGCAATACCGATCAAGGGAGCGATGACTGCTGTCAACAAGATCAACAATGTGCCAATCGACGCGAACGAGGGGCTGTTTCTAAACCGGGGCAACAGGGACCGGTACACAGGCGCCGCCAACGCTGCGGCTATCGCTGCCATAATGATGGCACTTAAGAAGGGCAGCACAACATCAACAAACAACACGGTGACAATGACGGTCAGCGCAATGAGGGCCAGCCATCGAAGCAGGCTCGCCGGAATTGGGACCTCAGTTTTTTCTGACTCACTTTGCATGCGGTGGGTCGTCCTCTTTTTTTGATTGGTCTGGGATCATACGTGGCGTTTACCCTATACTTTTGCCGACTTGGGGCTAGTATTTACTGCATTAATAACCGACAGGGGAATACGCTAGCTCCGCTCTTTTCAACGAAAGATCGAATATGAGCAAATTGCCAGAGATGATGAAAGAACTTCAGCACAATCCCGATGAGTTGAAACTGCATTTCCATTTGGCCTCCAAGGATGCCGAAGACGAATAAAAACAGTTGGTGGCTGAATGGGACAAGTTTCTGAGCAGCTCACAGCTTGAAAAGAACAGAGAAGAAGTGGGGAAAGCGGCCCGCTATATTGGCCTGAAAATGAGAGCAGCCTACGATAAAATGAACGCGCCAAAAGACAATTGCTAACTGGGAGCCCAGCCACAGGACCACAAATTCACCAGGGTTGTCCGCGGCGCGGTCTCTTGCGACACGGCGGTGGAGTTTGTGGAAGCAGCGGTTGGGATCTTTGCGCATTGAAGAAGGAGAGCACACGCCGTGGCGACAAAAGCGGAACTCGAGGCCGAACTCGCAAAACTTCGGTTGGAATTGGAAGAAATCCGAAAGCTTCCAAAGGCTGACAGCTCGGCGGCAGATGATACTGCCAAAGAAAACGCAGATCAGTCGCCGCCTTCGAAGGATGCCGACAGCAAAAACCCTGCCGCCAAGGAAGAGACTGCAGACATCATGCAATCTCTGCAGGACGGAAACTTTGAGGGTGTTGTGCATCAATTGATGGAGGAACTAGAGGGCTTACCAAACCGCAAACCCCTTCTGATGGCGCTAGGCGCCCTTGTCGTCGGGTATTTGGTAGGTCGGTCGGGAAGCAAAGGATAACGAGATGAGCCGGATAAGCAGAAATATTTCGATCATACTGCGTTCAGAACGCCTGATTGCTCAGCGGCGCATGGCGGTTTTGCGACGTCAAACCGGAATGATGGCGGCAGCGGGCATTGCCGCAGGTCTCGGTCTGGTTATGCTGAATGCCGCTGCGTACCTTGCGCTTGTTGAACATCAATCGCCGCCGCTCTCAGCTCTGATTGTTGCGCTGGCCAATATCGCCATTGCTGGCATTCTGATTTCGACAGCGAACAAGCAAAACGCCGATGCAGAAGTGTCCGGCGTTGCCGAAGTGCGTGATATTGCAATGGAGGACCTTGAAATGGAAGTTCAGGAAGCGACTGAAGAAGTTAAGGTTCTTGCCCAAAGCGTACACAAGATGGCGCGTGATCCGCTGGGCATGGTTGCCCCCGGATTGATCGGCGCGCTCGCCACCGCATTGGTCAAGAATTTGAAGAAATAGGGGTGTCTTCGGACCGAAAGTCTGGCCCGTCTTTGACGTGAATGGTTTGCGTTGGAAAGGCGAGGTCAGTTCCAGCCGCTTTCACCGCCAGAGTCAGACGTTCTGTAATCCGGCGTCGCTGACCATGCATAAAAGAGAATATCGACCGACGCAGGTGACAGATCACTGACGTGGACATATTGCAGGGCGTCGTCAATTATCGCGAAG
The DNA here is from genome assembly GCA_965363755.1 of uncultured Sulfitobacter sp. Lineage (GTDB taxonomy): Bacteria > Pseudomonadota > Alphaproteobacteria > Rhodobacterales > Rhodobacteraceae > JL08. The sequence goes on along the minus strand of CBDTVL010000267.1, from coordinate 2,271 downwards.
CCGCCACTGTTGTGGAAATGGTTCAAAAACCAGGTCACACACTCGATCCACCCCGATTCCATCGAAACGGCTCCGAAACGATCTTTGTGCAGGACCCTCAGAAAGAGTCCTACCAAGTCCGACAAAACTGAAAACACCGCAACCACGGGGATTGTGACTATCAATCTTCGTGGGAATCCACCTGCAAATTCAGGCGGCGACAGGCCTTCGACGGCAATAAACAAAGCCAATGTGACCAGAAGAATTTCTGTCGCGGCGGCAAGTTTGGCCTGCACCTCCTTGGTTAGCGAAATTGATAAAAGTTGCAGTATCGAAACGCCGACGCCCACCGTCCATTTGCAAGCGGCTTTCGAACCAGAAATATGGCCAGAACAAAAACCGATACCAAGACCAACAGGCCGGTCTCGAGGCCCTCCAGCCAATTCATGAACGGTTCAAAGACGTCGGTCAAAGGTTTACGCCACCCCGATATTTCGTCCAAGCCACCTGACCCTCTTCAATAACACAGCAATTCACCGCGTGCCCACTTTGCCGATTTCAATCACGTCAAATCGCTGAAGCGCTGACTTTTTCTACAGCACCGGCGCAAACAGTCTCGCAACCGGCGCCCCGAATTTGATCGATTTTGGTTGATCCTTAAGTTTTTTCGTCAATAAGAACGCCCGCGCGAAATCCGCCTCCAGCATCTGTGCGACATCTCTTGCAACTCTTTTGTCAAAGAAAATTGCTGTCGCCTCAAAGTTCAGCCGGCAGGATCGATAGTCCATATTTGTCGTTCCGATGGAGGCAATACTCTCGTCCACCACCAACACCTTCTGATGCATGAAACCCTCGGTGTAGCGCCATATTTGGACCCCTGCCTCGATCAACTCGTCAAAATAGGCAAAAGCAGCGAGCCACGGGATTTTGTGATCAATCACCTCAGGCACCAATATGCGTACATCGACGCCACGCAACGCTGCCAGCTTGAGCGCTGTCATGATATCGTTTTCCGGCACAAAATAAGGCGAGGCGATCCATATCCGTTTTTTTGCGGCCGTGATGGCGGCACAGAAATAGAGGCTCCCGGTTTCCATAATGTCAGCCGGGCCAGTTGCCATGATCAATGCGTCCATATTTTCTTCAGCCCTGCCCGCATCCCAGTTCAGGGCATCCAGCAAACCGGTCTCTGTCGCCCAATTCCAGTCTTCTGCAAAAACCAACTGCAGCTGAGACACAACAGGACCGCGTATCAAAAAATGAGTGTCCCGCCACGCGCCAAATTTGGGATCCCGTCCCATATATTCGTCGCCAACGTTGAATCCGCCGGTGAATCCAACCTTGCCGTCAATCACAATTGTCTTTCGGTGATTGCGAAAGTTGATCTGAAATCTGGTCTTGGGTCCTTGTATCGCATGCGCGTCCATGACTTCGATGCCGTTGTCCCGCAGTTCTTCAAGGTAGGCCTTGGGCAGTTTGGCACAGCCAACGGAATCAAAGAGCAAGCGGACTGACACCCCTCGCTGCACACATCCGATCATGTGTGTTTTCAACTCTCGCCCAAGATCGTCATCGTGAATTATATAGGACTGAACCAAAGCGTAGGTTTCAGCCGCGTCCAACGCATCAAAAATCGCCTTAAACGCAGCCGGGCCGTCAATCAGAATCTGCCCGCTGTTGCCAGAAACAATCGGCATTTCAGCGATTTTTTCAAAGCCCGTATATCCAACCTGATCGTCATCCCCAAGCGGTGGGTGTGCCGACGCGTGCTCTGAAATGCCTTCAAGAACATCTTCGGAAACCCGCCGCGCAACGATATAATTTGAAACCCTAGAGTGGCCAAGAAAAAGGTAAAGCGGCACTGCCGCATAGGGTGCCGCCAAAAGGAAAACTACCCAAGCCACTGAGCCTTGCGGTGTTCGGGCACTGGCGATGGCACGGAAAGCAAAGACGACAGCCGTCAATTCCAAGCTGACAATAAGAATGAGGAGAAAAGTACTCACCGAAGAATTGTCCTTCTGTATCTGTTGGCGGGACGGTCCTGAAATCGACTAGAACATTGCGGGAGCCCTCATAAAGGCAGAGGTTCGCAGCTTTGAAAAGAGGTTCCTCTTGTTAAAACCTTTGGTTGATAGACGCTGCTTGCAAACTGCGCGGCACCCTCTCGATGTCCACAACCTGCGGCGATTTGATCGTGCGGTGCATATTCTCACAATCCCGTCGGAGGCAATCTAGACCCGTTTGCACAACCGACTATCCTGTATCGTGGCGCACTCAAACGGCATCGCAGAA
>CBDTVL010000266.1:0-5075 GCA_965363755.1 uncultured Sulfitobacter sp. | reverse complement strand
GCGCCGCCCGAAAACCCTTCGGCGTTTCGCATGATGTTTTCGAAAGTAACGGCAACGCCAAACGTCGCAATTGCAAGATAATCGTGGCGCAGATGCAAAGTGAGTTTCCCAACAAACCACGCCAGCAAACCCGCCGCACCTGCACCACCAAGCAGGGCCAGGGGATAGAACATTTCAAAACCACCGATGTGATCAGGCTGAGGCGTTCCACCAAGAAGTAATGTCCCATAAGCACCAGCGCCAAAAAAGGCGACGACCCCACCGTTGAACAGACCGGTATTGCCCCATTGCAGGTTCAGGCCCAGAACTGCAATTGACAGAATTGAGGCGATGGTGACGAAAAACACCAGATAAGAAATGATGCCGATCATGTTTGCGACTCTCCGAACAGACCATTCGGACGCAGGAGCAGCAACGCCAGAATGATCACAAACGGCATGGCTGGGCTGTATCCCGACGGCAGCACCAGCAGCGCCATATTTGAGGCGATGCCAACAACAAACCCGCCCAGAACCGCGCCATAGACGCTGCCTATTCCACCCACTATCGTGGCCGCGAAAATCGGGAGCACGAGGTCACGCCCGATGACCGGGCTTATGTGATTGGTCAGCCCATAGAAGACACCGGCCGCGGCCGCTAGGATGCCCCCAATCACCCAGATCAGGGCGACCATACGGGACAGCCGGATACCCGACACCTCAGCTAACGAGGGGTTCTCGGCAACGGCTCTCAGGGCAAACCCAAGTGTTGTGCGCGACAGCATGTAATGCATCACCAGCATGATCATCACAGCGGCGATCAGTACAAAGACCTGGTCGGGTTTCACCAGGATTTGTGGATCTTTACTGAGAATGACCGCGAATACGATGTCATTGCTATAAAGCTGTGATTTCAGACCAAAAATCAGGCCCAGCAGGTTGCGAATGATCAGCGCTACCCCAAACGAGGCAAAGACCATCGACAGTTCATCGCCTTTCTCGCGAATGCGCTTGAACACAAACTTGTCGATGATCAGCGCAGACAGCCCGGTCAGACCCATTGCGCAGATCATGGCGAGCACCAGAGCCCAAGTCATGCTAAGAGGCGCAATTTTGACTGCCAGCAATGGCAGAATTCCCGAAAAAACGGCGTCACAGACTAATGCACTATAGGCCCCAATCGACAACAGTTCCGCATGTGAAAAATTGGCAAAGCGAAGCGTATGCATGACCATCGTCAGCCCAATTGCACCCAGAGACAGGATTGCGCCCACCAGAATGCCATCCGTCAGGCTCTGGATCATGCGGCACCCACTCGCTTGCCGCCCAGATAGATTTCGCCGACAATTGGGTCCGACAACAAATCGGCTGCGTCACCATCCAGCTGATTGCGTCCCTCGGCAAGAATATAGCAGTGATCAGCTAGCCGCATGGCCTGTTTGACATTTTGCTCGACCAACAGGATCGTAACCCCCTGTCTGGTCAGGCCGCGCGCCATGTGCAGCACTTCCTGCGCGGCTTTGGGCGATAATCCGGCGGACGGTTCATCCATCAGGATAACTGAAGGGTCCACTGCCAGCGCCATCGCCACCGCCAGCATTTGGCGCTGACCGCCCGACAGAGTACCGGCCTTATCGTTTTGTTTGCTGGCCAATGCCGGGAGGCGGTCAAATAATGTCGCCAACCGCGCGGATGTCGCAGATCCAGCGTTGCGCAAGACAAGGTCAAGATTTTGCCGAATCGAAAGCGTGCGAAAAATGTTATCGGTTTGCGGCACATATGCGATCCCGTTCAGTGCCATCTGATCTGGGCGTATTCCTGTAATTTCCAGCCCGTTCAACATGACTCTGCCGCTGGATACAGGCACGACACCGGCAATCGCCTTGATCAAGGTGGATTTGCCTGCCCCATTTGGACCAATGATCAGGGTGAGCGAAGCCTTTTTGACGGTTACGGACACATCAAACAGGATCGGAAGGTCTTTGACATATCCCGCGACGATGTTTTCGGCACTCAACACAATTTCAGTCATCAACCTGCGCCCCCAGATAAGCATCCAGCAGGGCAGGGCTTGCCTGCGCCTCTTGGGCCGTGCCCTGAAACACAATCTGACCTTCGGCCAGTGCAATCACCGGATCACAGTGACGCATGACAAAATCCATATCATGTTCGATGATCACAAATGTTTTGCCGCGCCGGTTCAACTCTTCGATCCGCTCGATCAGAATTCGGGTCAGCGAAGGATTAACCCCTGCCGCCGGTTCGTCCAGCAGGATCACCTCAGGGTCGCCCATCAGGATCCGAGCGAGTTCCAGCAGCTTCATCTGACCGCCCGATATCTTGCCAGCAGCCTGATCGGCAACCCCCCCGAGTGTCACAAAATCCAAAATCTCGAGCGCTCGAGCCCGTAATTCGGCTTCTTGTTGACGCATACGGGCTGGAAACAGGAACGGCGCCAACAGGGTTTCGCCCAACTGGGCTTTGGGTGCAAGCATGACATTTTCAAGAACACTCATCCGCTTGAACGGGCGCGGTATCTGAAACGTATGCGCCAGTCCTTTGGCAAATAGCTGGTTCGGGGCCAGATCGGTCACGTCCTCGTCCCGAAAGAATACAGTTCCCTGTGTGGGCGCGATCATGCCAGTCAGAACATTGAAAAAGGTCGATTTCCCGGCCCCATTGGGCCCGATTAAACCAGTGATGGATCCCGGCAGGATATCTAGCGAAACCTGATCTATCGCGCGAAAGCTGCCAAAGTCCTTGGTCAGCCCGCGCGTGGTCAAGATTGGTCCGGCGGTCAGCCGATGTGCAGGCTCAGCCATCCGCCGCCGAACCCCCGAGAATTTGATCCTCGGGCTTGGCGTTCAGATTGTATTTCATAATGCGCCCGTGCCTGCTGTTTCGGTCACGTTCCAGCCCGTAGACCTTGCCGTTTGGCCCCTCAGCCTGATTGATCACAGCGGCAAGACATTGCCGATCCTGTTCGTCGAGAACCACGTCAAACACTTCCAGCGTCTTGGGCAGGTGGCGGGCATATCTTGCCCCGACGATCGCCGCGGCGACCTGCGGCTGATTCAGCACATAGCGAGTTGCGATCGAACTAAGCGACACGCCGTGGCGATCTCCGACGGTCTTGAGCGCGTGCAACAACTCTTGAAATCTGCTCCATGGACCGAATTCGTCGATGATCAGGCGGTACTTTACAAGTGAGCGGTTCTCGAACTCAAACCCCGGATCGGGCTTTCCCAGCCAGTTCTCAGTCAAGAAACCTCCGGCCAGGGTGCCATAACATAAGAACTGCAAGTTGTTTGTATCTGCCCACCCTGTAAGTTCATTGGCAGGTCGATGGTCCAAGACTGAATACTGCACCTGGGCTGAAACGATATCAAATCCGCCCTCAATGAAAGGTTTAATGTCGATCGCGTCCCAGTTGTTTACCCCAAGATTTCGGATTTTCCCTTTTTCTTGAAGGCGCTTGAGAACCCCCAAGGAGTCGACGGCATTGCCAACCGCCATATCCCACCAATAGAACTGAACCAGATCCAACCGGTCGACCTTCAATCGTTTTAGCGAACGATCAATAATCTTCTCGACTTGGTCGGGGTGCAACTCGGCAAGGCTGGCCAGATCTGGAACAAGCTTGGTATGAACGCAAATCTGATTGGCGGCTGTTGTGCCACGACGGTCGCGGACATCGGCAATAAAATCGCCGATCATCTGTTCGACACCTTTGTAGATATCGGCGCAATCAAATGTGGTTATTCCTGCGTCCAGAAATGCCTCCATATCAGCTACAGCTGATGCGCGATCAACAGACCCGTGATCCCCTGCCAATTGCCATCCACCTTTGATGACCCGTGAAATCTTGTGTCCGTCACGTAGATTTGTTGTTTCGGGCCGACTCATTTGTCGCCATCAGGTTCATGTTTTTGCCAATAAGGCGTATTTCGTGCTTCTGGCAGTCCGGTGGTTTCAGCATGCGAAAACCAACGTTTGCCAATGCGTTCTATCCGAAATCTTGCGCCACAATGAGGATCGGGGCAGGCCACTTCAGCATCCGTGGACATCCAGTCATTTGGGTCCGTATCACGCTGTTTGGCGGGTAGCAGCGGCAAAATGGCAGCCAGCGCATAAAGCGATATTTTCTGATCAGCGCTGAAAACCAAATTCTCTCCCTCAACCAGAAAGCTCTCGCCCTCGACATGACGACAGACAGCTGTGCGATCTCCGAGTACGGTTTCTACCTTTAGATCATAGAGCCAAAATCTTCCGGTGTCGGATTTACTCATTCTGAAAGGCTCCGGTCCTCGAAGGAATGGTTGATATGTCTGTGATATTTGATCGTATGTATGTTATCTTTCAGTTGTCAATAAATTTGACCACGATACACTCGACGTCAAACAACACGGGCAATTTTCGCATCTGAGAGGCCAATACTGTGGGCGAATTCGGCATCGCAAAGATCGATCAGTCCAAGCTGCGCGAAGAGGTATACAAAGCCTTGCACGATGCCTTCACCCGCGGTGAATTCGGCCCGGGTGCTGTGCTGAATCTTCGCTCGCTGGCGGATCAACTGGGCACGTCTATAACCCCGGTCCGAGAAGCCGTGCGCCGTTTGGTTGCCGAGGGCGCGCTGGAAGACACGCCAAGCCGCACTTTGGAAGTGCCGCAGTTCAATGTTGACCGAATGCTTGATTTGAAACGGGCGCGGCTGGCATTGGAAACGATGGTGCTGGATATTGCTCTGGATGCGATGGACAACGCCACGATAAATCAACTGGAAGAAGTTCTGAAAACGGATCCCATCGGACTCGCCAAGGGGCCGGATTTGCGTAAGAACTACGAATTCCACTTTTTGCTTTACGGCAAGAGCGGCTCGCAGGTTATGTTGCCGCTGATCCGGTCACTCTGGCTTCAGTATGGGGCGTATCTTAATCTGATTATCCGCCAGGACCGCGCGAGTCAGGTGGATGAACATCAACACCACCGCGAAATTATCGCAGCATTGCGCAACAGGGATCGTGCTGCTGCACGGGCGGCTTTGACGGCGGATATTGAGCGCAGTTTTCATTTGATCTCCGTCGAACCAGAGGCTGC
>CBDTVL010000265.1:0-5116 GCA_965363755.1 uncultured Sulfitobacter sp. | reverse complement strand
TTCAGGGCTGCAAACCGGTCCGAAATCTCCATGAGTTCATCGAGATCCTGAGAGATCACGATCAATGCGGCGCCGCCTGCGGCAAGATCAAGCAAGGCTTGTCTTATGGAGGCGGCGGCTGAGGCATCAACACCCCATGTCGGTTGGTTCACCACCAGTACTTCGGGACGCTGCAACACTTCACGTCCGATGACAAATTTCTGCAGGTTGCCACCTGACAGCGCGCGGGCCGCGTTCGCCGCACCCGGCGTGCGCACGTCAAAATCTTTAATAATCTTTTCAGCAAACTCCTGAGCTTTCCCCCAAAGCAAGAACCCTTTCTTCTCGAGGTTTTCGCGTACAGCACCGGTCAGCATGGCATTTTCGATCAAACTCATGTCAGGGGCCGCTGCATGGCCGAGACGCTCTTCCGGGGCGCTTAGCAAGCCTTGTTTGCGGCGTTGCGCAGGGCCGAGATCGCCAATGCCGATGCCATGCATCTGCACCATGTCAGTTGCGCATTTGATCTCTCCTGAAAGCGCACCCAGCAGTTCGTCCTGACCGTTGCCCGCCACTCCGCCAAGCCCAAGAACTTCGCCGGATTGCACTGCAAAACTGATGTCTTTGAGCGAAGTTCCAAAGGCGCTGGGCGATGCGACGTTGAGCCCGATGAGTTCAATTGCAACCGCGCCCATGTTGCGACCGGCACGGGTTGGCGTCTGAAGAATACTGCCAACCATCATTTCAGCCATGTCGCGCGCGGTTGTCTCCGCCGGCGTGCATTCACCAACATGCTTGCCAAGCCGAAGAACCGTGGCGTGGTCACAAAGGGTCCTGATTTCTTCAAGCTTATGTGAGATATAAAGGATCGCAGTGCCCTCTGCGCTGAGTTTGCGCAGAGTCTGGAACAGGATATCAACTTCTTGCGGGGTCAGAACGCTGGTCGGTTCATCCATGATCAGGAGCTTTGGGTCCTGAAGAAGACAACGGATGATTTCGACCCGTTGGCGCTCGCCTGCCGACAAATCCCCGACAACCCTATAAGGATCAAGCGGCAGGCCGTATTTTTCGGACACGTCTTTTATCCGCTCTGCCAACTCCCCCATTTTGGGAGGGTTTTCCATCCCCAGTGCGATGTTTTCAGCAACATTCAGGGCATCAAACAGCGAGAAATGCTGGAATACCATCGCGACACCGCTGGTGCGCGCCGCGCGGGGTTCAGCCGGTGCATAAGGTGCTCCGTTCATTTCCATCGTGCCCGAATCAGGCTTTACCAGACCGTAGATCATCTTGACCAAGGTCGATTTCCCTGCACCGTTTTCACCCAGTAGCGCGTGCACTTCACCAACGCCAATATCAAAAGATACATCGCTGTTGGCGACAACGCCGGGATAGGCTTTGGTCAGCCCTCTGATCTTGAGCAGAATATCTTGTGTCTCGTCCATCACGCGCGCTTCTCCTGTTGGGAGGTGTCTTGTTTTTCTTGCTTCAATAGGGCCGTCGCAACGCCGACCGCAATCATCTGAGGATGTTTGCCAAGGGACGGATCGCCGATCGGGCAGGTGATCCGGTTTATTTGTGCAGAGGTGTGACCCAGTGCGCTCAGCCGGCTGCGAAACCGTGACCATTTGGTTTTAGAGCCGATCAGTCCGGCAAACCTGAACCCGCGCCGCAGCAACCGGTCGCAGAGCTCGAAATCCAGTTTGTGAGAATATGTCAGGATCAGATGTTCGGCATCAACTGGCGCGTGATCTGCCAAAATGGCGGGTTCAGAAGCCGGGACGACGCTGACGCCGGGTGCGACATTTGTGGGAAATCTTTCCGCGTTGGTATCGACCCAGGTGATCGCCAGATCGGGCATCGGGGCTAGTACATTTACCAGCGCCCGCCCGACATGTCCCGCCCCCCAAATCCATATCTCTCGCGTTGGCCGGTGCGCGGGCTCGATAAACCAACCTTGTATCAAAGTCGGCTCCGGCCTTTGCCCTTGCCCACGCGCTTGCGTGATCAGGCGTTGTACAGCCAAAGGCATAACACCCGGTCCGCGCGCTATCACATCTTCGGCAAGATCGTTCACGCGGGCTGCATCGTAGATTTCAGTCAAGACCTTGACCGCGCCGCCGCAGCATTGGCCCATATCGGGCCCCAGTGCATGGCTGGTCAGGCGGTCTGCATCTGTGCTGAGCGCTGTTTTTGCCAATTCAAACTCGAGTACGCCGCCGCCTATGGTGCCGGACTGGCCATCGTCCCAGACCAGCATGGCAGCCCCCACTTCGCGCGGGGACGATCCTTTGACCTCAGCCAGCACAACACGTGCGACGCGGCCATGTCGCATCACGGCGTCGCGCAGGGCATTGATATCAAACCCCATTCTGCACTGTCCTTACTGTGGTAAAGACACGTTCAGCAGTCGCAGGTGCGTCCAGTGCAGGATACACCCGTCCACAGGCCGCAACAGCGTCGCTCAGTGCCATGAGCGCGGAAATCCCCAGCATCAAAGGTGGCTCACCCACCGCTTTTGAGCGATAGATTGTGTCTTCGCGGTTCTCTCCCTCCCAGAGGGCGACGTTGAAAACATCAGGCCGATCTGAACACGCAGGAATCTTATAGGTCGAGGGCGCATGGGTGCGCAGGCGCCCCTGACCATCCCAAACCAGTTCTTCCGTGGTCAGCCAGCCTGCACCCTGAACGTAACCGCCTTCAACCTGACCAACATCAAGGACAGGGTTTAGCGATGCCCCAGCGTCATGCAGAACATCAGCCCTCAGAATTCGATTCTCGCCCGTCAGCGTATCGATCACAACTTCGGTGACGGCCGCGCCATAGGCGAAATAGTAGAACGGTCGTCCTGTGCCTTTGATCCGATCCCAGCTGAGATCGGGAGTCTTGTAGAACCCTGTGGCCGACAAGCTGATCCGGTTCTGATAGGCAAGCGCTGCAGCGGCGGCGAATGTGTAAGTTTCACCACCCACATATACGTGCCCGTCTTCAAATCGGACCAGCTCAGTTTTGCTTTGATGCAGTTCGGCCAAAAAGTCCGCCATCCGGTCTCGGATTGTATCGCAGGCCGCTTTGACGGCCATGCCGTTCAGATCACTGCCCGATGACGCCGCCGTGGCTGACGTATTGGGCACCTTGGCTGTATCCGTTGCTGTGATCTTGACCACGCCAACGTCTACGCCGAACCGAGCCGCCGCCACTTGCGCGACTTTCTGGAACAGACCTTGTCCCATTTCGGTGCCACCATGGTTCATATGGATAGAGCCATCCTGATAGATATGCACAAGCGCGCCTGCCTGATTGAGATGAGTCAGCGTGAACGAAATGCCGAACTTTACCGGCGTCAGCGCGATGCCCTTTTTCAGCACCGGATTTGTGGCATTCCAATCCGCAATGGCAGCGCGGCGGTTCTCATAGTCGGAAGACGCCACCAATGCATCAGTCATCTCGTGCAGAATGAAGTCGGTGACCGGCATGTGATAAGGAGTGGTTTGGCCGTTCTGTTTGGGTGTCTGCGCTGCCGCCTCATAATAATTGGCGCGCCGGACAGCTAAAGGGTCAACCCCCAGATGATGGGCAATATGATCCATTACCCGTTCGATCCCGACGACCCCTTGCGGCCCGCCAAAGCCGCGAAAGGCAGTCGCGGATTGGGTGTTTGTTTTCAGCCGATGGCTTTCGATACGTGCTGTAGGCAGGTGATAGGCATTGTCAGCGTGCAGCATCGCCCGGTCTGCAACAGGCAGGGACAGGTCCATGGCCCAGCCACAACGGGCATATTGAACAAACTCTACGCCGGCCACACATCCCTGATCGTCAAACCCGGCCCGATAAGAGATGCGGAAATCGTGGCGTTTTCCGGTGATGACCATGTCATCGTCACGGTCATAGCGCATCTTGCACGGTTTGCCGGTTAGACTTGCAGCAACTGCACAGGCTACTGCCAACGCATTTCCCTGACTTTCTTTGCCGCCGAATCCACCGCCCATACGCCGCGTTTCGACGCGCACCGCGTTCATTGGCACACCCAATGCTTCCGCGACTTTGTGCTGAATTTCTGTTGGGTGCTGGGTTGAGGAATGCACCAGCATGTCGCCATCTTCTTGCGGAAAGACAAGTGCCGCCTGACTTTCCAGATAGAAATGCTCTTGACCGCCGATCTCCATCTGACCTTCGATGACATGGGCGGCACCTGATATGGCACCTGCAGCGTCACCTTTTTGATAAATGCGCGGGCCGTCCTCGAAAATCGTGCCGGCTGCCAAAGCATCATCAATGCTCAGGATCGCCGCGGTCTCATTGTAGCTGATTTTGCCCTGACGGGCCGCCGCGCGCGCCGCCAGATGACTTGTTGCAACCACAGCAAAAATTGGTTGTCCGACATAGTGTACCTCGCCTGTGGCAAGCAGAGGTTCGTCATGATTGGACGGTGATACGTCGTTGTCAAAAGGCAGGTCATCTGCCGTCAGAATAGCCACGACACCGGGGCAGGACCTGACTGCGGCAAGATCCATTGTCTCAATAAGACCGGCAGCGATCGCGCTTTGGCCAAAGGCCAGATGCAAAGTGCCAGCGGGTGTCGGGATGTCGTCTATGTACCGCGCAGAGCCGGTCACGTGCAGATTTGCGGCGTCATGGGGCAGGGATTTGGCAACGCTCATGACGTCACCTCCAGAACGGATGTAGTATGTTCCTGATCCTCGAAATAGGCGCGCAACAGCATGTTCTTGGCCGTTTCCAGCCGATACTCCGCTGATGCACGCATGTCGCTCATTGGTGCGAAGTCTATGGCAAACTTGGCCATTGCCGTCCGGACGGTGTTTTCTGTCCAGGGTTGCCCTGCCAAAGCTTCTTCAACGGCGGTTGCGCGTTTGGGTGTCGCGGCCATACCGCCAAATGCGATGCAGGCGCCTGTAACTTTGCCGTTCTTGTGCGTGATGTTGAAACAACCGCATGAGGCCGAGATATCCTGATCAAATCGTTTTGATAGCTTGTAGCAGCGCAACCGGTCAGGTTGACGTGGGATCGAAACCGCTTCGACAAATTCACCGGGCGCGCGATCCTGCTTGCCGTATTCCACAAAAAAGTCCTCTAGCGCGATGTCGCGCCGGGTTGAGCCGTGGCGCAGATGCAGAGT
>CBDTVL010000264.1:0-5138 GCA_965363755.1 uncultured Sulfitobacter sp. | reverse complement strand
ATCATTCAAGCGAAGCAAGCAGTTGACGCTCGTTGGACACATGCCTTGCGATCAGGTGCGCTTGACGTTTCCCGGATGGAATGAGCCGCCGCGCGGAAAGCGGCCATTGGGTTTCACCTACTTCCGGGAACAAAGTCAAAAGCTCATCTTGAAGGCCATCAGGCAAGGATCGAACTGCCTCCGGGCCGAGAAAAAGGCTCTCTGTTGGGGCCCCCTCTGCGTAAATGACCTCGTGTCGGGCGAAAACCAAATGGTAATACGCGATCTCGGCGAGGTCTGACTCTACAAAGATGCCTGGGATTTCAATAAGTTTGTGCGCAGCAACAAGAACCTCTGAGACGCCGAACATCCGGCTCACTATCGGGGACGATATCAACATGCGGTGTTGCCGCGACACTAATAAATCGCGTTTTGGAAGGCCTCTGCCAAGTGCGCCGGCGCATATTCTGACAGGACAGAGCTTGGGGTTGAGCGCCATGTCTGATGCCAAAACCAATCGTTTCATTGACAACAAGACCGGTTTCAATTCGCCTTCGATCGTCGATACAAGCGCGCCTGAAGAAAGATCTTCAACCAGCACTTGCCCGGCGCCGGTATCGATCAGCGTTCCGCCGGTAAGGCAAGGAATCGCACCCGGCGTTGGTGTGGTCTGAACGGTGTATGTTGCGCCGCCATCGTCACTTTCAAGCGATGAACCGGCCCCCGCACTGCCGATCTCGGTCGAGGTCATGCCCGCCGCAGGTCCGGTAGTTGCGGTAACGGGTGCGGGCGTGTTGGTGAAAGACACAAATGAATAGACCCCGCTGCTGTCAGACAGAGCGAGCCCGTTTGACGCAGCCAATCCAGAAAATGTGCCCGACGACGTTGTATCTATGACATAAACGTCTTTTCCGCCAATCCGGGTACTGGTGATCCCGACAAGGCTGTTTGTGCTGCGAATCGACCCGTTGGCGGCGTAAATCGTGATCACAAAATCGGAGATGTCAGTGTCGGGATCAAACGCAACTTCGATGAAGTCGACGTTTTTACCACCAAGGTACTTTATCTCAGAGAAGTAGGGGTCGGCCAATTTTTTGAACTCTGTCTGATTGAATTAAGAAACCAGTATACAGGCTTTTCAAAAACTCTGACGGGGAAAATTCAGCGCCATCAAACTTCAATGGCATCTGACGTTATTGAGTTTGTAGGGTCCAGCCCGCTGGGCTCTATTTATCTTGGGTTGTTCGGCACTACCTGATTTCTATCGGTCGGTGCGTCGACCTTCTGTGTGTTTACGCAGATTTGACGGCTTCTTTTTCTTTCGGTTCTTGAACGGATTTTCATCGTTTTGGGACCGCATGAACAGCCGTATTGGCGTTCCGGGCATGTCAAAGTCGACCCGTAACCCGTTGACAAGGTAGCGGGAATAGCTCGCCGGCAGCTTGTCTGGATGCGAACACATCACCACAAAACCCGGCGGTCGTGTCTTGGCTTGGGTCATGTATCGCAGCTTGACCCTTTTGCCTTGCGGCGCGGGCGGCGGATGCTGTTCCAGCATGCCCGTCAACCAGCGGTTCAGCTGTGCAGTGCTCACCCGACGGTTCCAGACTTCGTGGGCTTTCAGAATCGCTTCTTGCAGGCGATCGAGGCCTTTGCCGGTCTTGGCCGAAACCGTGACCAGAGGTGCGCCCCGTAACTGCGGCAAAAGCCGTTCAAAACTTTCGCGCAAATCGCGCAGCTTTTTCTGCTTTTCCGGTTCGATGTCCCATTTGTTCACGGCGAGCACAACAGCACGCCCCTCGCGCTCGGCCAGATCGGCGATGCGTAAATCCTGCTGCTCAAACGGGATCGCCGCATCCAGCAGGACCACGACAACTTCGGCGAATTTGACCGCACGTAGCCCGTCACCAACCGACAGTTTCTCAAGCTTTTCCTGTACTTTCGCCTTTTTCCTCATCCCGGCGGTATCAAAGATTCGGACAGGAACATCGCCCCATTCAGTGCGCACCGAAATCGCATCGCGCGTGATCCCTGCCTCGGGTCCTGTCAGTAGGCGATCTTCGCCGATGATTTGGTTGACTAGGGTTGATTTACCGGCATTGGGGCGACCCACGACGGCCACCTGCAATGGTTTGGCCTGTGTCGGAACACGGGGTGCGTCAGGGTCATCTTCGTCAATGCTGACGTCCGTGTCGGGCGCATCGTCCTGAGCTTTTTCGTCGAATGCGTCGGCCAATGGCATCAACTGGGCATACATATCGTTCAAGCCTTCGCCATGCTCGGCGGACAGACGAATCGGTTCCCCAAGACCAAGCGAATAGGCTTCGATCACACCGGCATCTGCCGCCGCGCCTTCGCCTTTGTTGGCCGCCAAGATCACGTGCGCCGATTTCTTGCGCAAGATGTCGGCAAATATCTGATCCGTTGGCGTCACCCCTGCCCGCGCATCAATCATGAACAAACAGACGTCAGCCATATCGACGGCCCGTTCGGTCAATCTCCGCATCCGTCCTTGCAGACTGTCATCGGTGACTTCTTCAAGGCCAGCGGTGTCGATCACGGTAAAGCGCAGATCACCAAGCCGTGCTGCGCCTTCACGCAAATCGCGCGTCACCCCGGGTTGATCATCGACCAAAGCCAGACGTTTGCCGACCAAGCGGTTGAATAACGTGGACTTGCCCACATTCGGGCGTCCCACAATAGCGAGGGTAAAAGACATCAGATGCTCCGCAAGCGCGTATCAAAGGCGCGCTGTAACGTACCTTGAGCCTAACGGAAAGCGTGGAGTTGCCCACCGGAGCCAACAACATACAAAACCCCGCCTGCAACAACCGGCGCAGTGGTCGCCCCGTCGGGCAAGGCAACAGAGCCGATCAGCGCACCACTTTTTGGGTCAAAACTGCGCAACAGACCATCGTTGGACGCCACAATCAGGCGGCCACCCGCCAGAATTGGCCCGTAATGGGCAAAAATTTCGGCGCGTTTCTTGGCCTTTTGTTTAACATAATTTGGCAGTCGAACAGCCCAGACACGACTTCCATCTCTTGTGTCCAAGCGTACCAGCTCATTTGTATCCGAAATCGTGAAAATACTGTTTCCCGCAGGCCAGATCTCACCTAATGCGCCGTCTGTCGCAGTCCAGTTGCGTTCTCCGTTTTCAAGGTTCAGGGAAACTGTGCGGCCTGAATTATTGCCAACATAGACTGTATTGCCTTTGATGACGGGGGGGCCGGTTACGTCGCTGATCTTGCTGAGAGAGCGGCCAAGACGCTCGCCGGTGACGGAGGCATCCCAGCGCCTTAAACCACCCCGCCGAAAGACAGTCACAACATCACCTGAGCCAAAGGCAAACACGGCCAGTGAGTCGGTAACCGCAGGTGCCGGCGCACCAAGAACATTGGTGATCGAACTGGAAGCCCTGACCTGCCACGCAATGCGCCCGTCGTCTTTTTTCAGGGCCCATCCGGTGTCATCCCCCGCAACCAAATAAAGCAGATCGCCATAAACAGTTGGAGAACCGCTGCCCGTTGCATCCAGTTGTTGTGCCCAGATCAATGCACCAGTGGCCGCGTCGAGGGCCGCCACTTCGCCATATCCCAGTGAAACATAAACCCGCCCGCTATCAACCGCGAGCCCGCCTCCTGTTGCGTCAGTGGCGGTATCGCGGGCTGGCCTGATATCGCGTTGCCAAATCGTCGCCCCTCCCGCCGAGGTCGCTGTTACAGTGGAGACAGCATCAAGCGTGAAGATACGCCCATCAGCGACAACTGGGGTGGCCGTGATCCTGAACTTGCGGCTGTCACCTTCGCCGATGGGGGCCGACCAGATCCGTTGCAAAGCAGATCCAAGTGCTGCGTTGTCGGTCCGATAGGCAGCAGATCCGGTGCTTTGGGCCCAGTTTGCGTTTGATTTCTGAGCTGGCAGCGATATCGGTCGGCTTTCGTTGACAGTTTTTTGTGGCGCTACGGCTGTGTCCCCGTCCTGAAGAACAGACCGCAACTGCTCTCGTTGCCCTGGCAGAATGATCTGCGGCTCTGTACAGGCACTAAGCAAACCCAGTCCGACAGCCGCAAGGACGATGTTGCGGCGAAAGGCGGGAGCGATCGATATCATAGTTTTATCCTGTCTGCGCTGCCATCTGATGTGAGCCTGCCTTAGCCGTTTGCAGGCACGGCAATCTTGGGTGTACCGCCAAGCGCCACAATCACCTGTGAGGCGCGTTGTTGCAAGCCTGAGCTGACCTGTGCGTCATCCAGAATAGACTGAAGCATGGCAATTGCGGCCTCGATCTCTCCGTCTTGCACATCCAGCAATGCAAGTTGTTCCATGGCAAGCAATCGCAAAGGCGCACCGGGTTGTGCCAACGCCTCGTACTGACTGCGTTTTTCGGCGGGTGAAACGCTATCATCAGACAAACCGAGCGCTTTGAATGCGGCAATCTGGCGGTAGATTTCCGGAATTTCACCGTTCACAGCCAGCGCATTCAGAGTCTCGGCCGCTCCTGCAGCGTCTTCTGCATCAGCCTGTTGCGCCGCCAGCATGAAATCAAGCACCGGCTGGCCCGCATTCGGGCTTGCTTCGGGCGCGATTGCCTTTAAGGCCGCAACCCGCGCTACAGAGTCATTCAGTTCAAGCGCTGCCAGCATTGCGTCGCCGAGGTTCTCTGCTGCAGCGCGGGTCTTTGCCTTGGTCCATTCCGACCACGCAGCACCGCCTACGACCAGCACAATCAGCAGCACCGCAATCCAGCCATAGCGCTTTAGCAACGCATACAATCGGTCCCGACGGACTTCTTCGGACACCTCTTCGATGAAACTCTCGGCGTTGCTCATGGTAATCCCTGTTGTGGCCTCAGATTGTCAGTTTGACCTGATACTACGCCCCTCTTAGCGCGCCTGCAGTGCCAAGCCAAGACCCGGTCCGCACAAGGCAATGGCAACAAAACGCGCCAGTGCCCGCACTGCTCATGCCACGTCTTGCGCCGCGGATCGGAAAAGATTATTCTGAACTGGTTAGTTTAGCGAATTAAGTTCCTATATTAGCGGGCATAACCTTTCGCCGGACGTGGCAAAGGTACCGTCGAAGAAAGGCACTACATGCGATTGATTCCTGCCCTCACCGCTCTGTTGGTGGCTGCATTTTTATACTTTGCGGTCTTT
>CBDTVL010000263.1:0-5181 GCA_965363755.1 uncultured Sulfitobacter sp. | reverse complement strand
ATCGGGAGTATTCTCACCAGTATCGATGTGCGAAACTGACTGTTTCCACTTGGGCCGCAATCTATGTCAAATTAGCGGCTAGTGTGACCTGCATTACAGTCCGCCCGGCGCTTCGGCGATAAGGTCGCACTGTGCTGCACTTGTTCCTGAAATGCAGAACTCCCGACTTGGCCACATCTGGGAAACTGGATGTGGCTCATTTCGAATTGGGCCATACAGTGTCCTCTGCCGCACCGAAGGATTCCTGCTTTGCCGCTACCAACTGCAGCAACTTTTTGGCTGTTGCCAGCGACAAACCATTAGTCTTTGAGCGAAATCAGGGCAGGCGTCGATCAATTCAGGCTAGATTGCAAACCGGTTGACGGTGTAGAACTGATGTCACTTAGACCACGGAGTATGAACAATGGATATTCTTAAGGTAAGCGAACACGCTCAGGCCCTGTATGATGCGCATGGTGACAAAGCCGAATTTGAGGCTGCGCAACGCCAAAAGGAGAGTGAAAAAGCTGGAGACGCTGAAGAAGCGAGGAACTGGATGTGTATTAGGGCCGCAGTTCATCGGTTGCGAGGGCCAATTCAAGGCTAGGCGCAGTCTTTGCCTGGGGGGTACGCCAATCAGCCTAAAATTGTATCCGCCATGTGTTATTAGGGACGTGAGACCCGGTGGCGGCAGTACTTGGGCTCGCAAGCGCTTTACAAGTCAGAGCGTTGCCGATGCCGGTAACACACTCAAGTAGATAGCCACTGGCAGATGCACTGCCAGAGGTCACCACGGACTGGACAGTGAACCTGTTCAAAAATCTGGTCGCACGTCTGCATTGCTCCCTCAAGATCGCAGAAGCACCTTGTTTGAATCCACCGCCATTGCAATTTCGGCGAAGTATTCCTGACGGCGTGCTGAGTTTTCTGAAGACCGAAGCAGCTTTGTATTCAGTTCGTCTATCACGATTGCTGCAGCCGCGTTGGCCTGTTCTTGTGATGCAGGTTTTATGGCGGTCAATGGGCGAGACGAAAGTGATTTTGTCTTGCCATCGGGTGTTTTGATCGCAAATCGGGCATCGGGAACCGTGGGATCAGCGTTTTGTCTAACGATCCGACGGAGTTTTCGCGCGGCTTTGTTCAAAGCGGATTTGACGATCCTTTGGTCGCCGGTAATGGCAAGCGAAAGCGCAATCTTTTCATATCTGGCCGCCAGACAATCTATCCGAAATCCGCGATCGAGGTGAGCACACTCTACATTTGCCTCCTCAAGATCAGCGATAATGTCTTCTACCGTGTCTGGAAGGAATGGCTCAGTCCGATCATTGTCATGGCAGTCGACCATTATGAGTGGTGTGGCCTCGGCAGGGGTTGGATTACTATGGACTATGGGGGCTAAGAAGAAATTCACTGGGGAGCCGCCGATGGGAGAAGGAGGCTCAGGAGGCTCAGGAGGTTCGGGTGGCTCCTCAACAGGTGGGTCAATTGTGGAAGTTTCAGGTTCATCGTCATCACAAACTCCTGCGTCAATGATCCAGCCGTCTTGCAGCGGGCCAGAACGATTTGGTGCAACCGTCGTTTGATCCGCCAAATCAAAAGCAATACCGGGTCGGTCGGGAAGGCGCACAGCGGCGGCGGAAAGTGGCGCAATGCCAACGGCTATGGCCGATGAAGAGGCCATCAATACCCTAAGAGAGCATTTCAAATACGTCATAATAACTGTCCTCCTTTAAAAGTGACTGGCTAGTTGATGCCGTAAGCCTGTCGGATCCCGCGCTGGGTGCCGGGCCCAAAATCTCCATCAATTTTGCCATCGTAAAAACTGTACTCGGTTAATTTCTTTTGCAGCGCCCTTCGGGTTTCTGGTTTGAACGCCTCGGCGCGTGTCGAAAGCTCGTTATACACATCCTGGGACCCTGATCGCAGGGCCAGATACAGGTATTCAGCAGCCTCCGTCGGTCCTTTTGACGGGATCAGCCCATCGTCGATCAACGCGGCAAAATTGAACATGGCTTGGGGATGACGCAAGTCGGCGGCACGCTCAAACATGGCCAGCGCTTTGGCCGGATTGCGCGCAAGGCCAAGTCCGCCCTGATAATGCATGAACCCGAGATCATTTATCGCGTCAGCGAAATCTTGATCAGATGCCTGCTGATACAGCTTTAGCGCCAACGTAATATCCTGTTCTACCCCGACACCTTTCTCGTAGAGTTTCCCCAGCTCAAACTGCGCTTCGGGTGATCCGGCCTCAGCCGCTTTTGTAAAATAGGCAACAGCCTGCGCTGGATCAAACCGCGCCTCGGCCGGGTTTAGTCGCATATAGCCCAACCCAAGCATCGATCGGGTGTCGCCTCCTTCGGCAAGCTTGGCCAACAGAACTTCCTGATCGGGTCGGATATCGGACCATGCAATGCGGCGATCATCGGCGTTTGCGGGATCGCCTGCCTGACCTCCGGCCAGATAGAACGGAATACCTGACAATGATCCGTAGGTATGGGGTTCTTGCCTGTTGAAAGTGTTTTTCAACACCTGATCGCGCACCTGACGAAACATCAGCGAGATTTCAAGGTTGGGCTGCGCCAACTTGTCTGCCAGCGCTGTGGCAAAGGGGCTGTTTTCGCCGTCCCCATCGAGCGCTACATTGCCATCCTTGGCGGCAAAGGCAACCAGCGTTCCTCGGTCCGGCGTTGGCAGGGCAAGACCCTGACCAATGGCGCCCCGCGTCGACTCTGAGGAGGTTTGGACAGTTGTTTGGGTGAAATCGATTTCATCGCCAAACGGATTGTCACGGCAGCTGTCCAGAATGACGATCCGCATTTTTCGCGCGTGATCTACGGCAGCCAACAGATCTTTTAACGATACGGATTGATCCTGAATGTCGCGGTTGGACGAGACATTTGCGTCAACTGGGATCAGAAAATTCTCGCCCAGAACTTCAACCCCATGACCTGCATAATAGATCAGAGCCAGATCGGCAGTTTCCACCCGAAATGCAAAATCATCCACAGCATCGCGCATTTCTTGTGCCGTCGTATCAATCAGGGTGATGACATCAAACCCGATATTGGACAGCGTGTCCGAGATCATTCTGGCATCATTTACAGTGTTTTTGAGGGGGCTGATCTGTTGGTAGTTGGCGATTCCAACAACCAGAGCCACCCTATCGGAGGCCTCCGATAGGGCAGGCCAAAGTGAAAGCAAAACAAGCAACACAATCCGCATCGGAGAGCCCAACGTGCAGAGGTTCAAGAACTGAACAGATTTCAATTCTGTCTGTTTACCGATCGTCACAAGTCTCCGATCTCAAAGCGTTTTTGAATAAAATAATTACAAATATTTAGGTATCAATGGTCGAAACGTAGCACATTTTTCGCAAAGTTGGAAATAAACCTGCAACAGCCTGATCTCATCGCGGGATCACCGGCGTTTAACCTGAGCCGGCGGCGCACAGGCGATTCTTGCCTTTGCCCAAGGATCAGACCGATGATTTTGCGCTCATATAGGAACTTCGTGCGCCATCATACTGTCGGCAGTGACGTGAACTCGCCGCTCTACAAGCGACCGCCAGTTACCCGGCCGTGCCGTATCGAGAGAATGACAAAAGGGGTCGGGTGGACTTACCAGTTGCGTTTGTCCTGATGTCAGAACCTGAGAGTCTCGATCGGCACTGCGGACTGGGGGCGCAGCAGCACTCGGTGCCTCTAGTTTGGCGGGTTTACGAGAGCGGTCTTCCGTTGGTCAGGATCGATTAAAGTTCAGGTGGTGCCGCCTAATTGCTTCGCCTCTGCCAAGGACTTCTGAATATGGGCAAACCCATCCCGATAGACCGCCTCCGGGCTTTCCGATAAATCACGCCATATCTTGGTTGCAGCAGCAAGATCGGGCAAGCCTCTGCCAAAACTCTCGATTGTCAGCCAGCCGTCATATCCGGTCTGCAAGATCGCCGCATATGTTTCTGCCCACGGAATGTTTCCGCGACCGGGCACGCCTCGGTCATTCTCAGAAATATGGATGTGATGAATGGTATCGATGTTCTGGGTCAGCGCGGCGATGGGGTCTGTCTCTTCGATGTTTGCATGAAACGTGTCGTACATCGCGCGGATATTGGGGTGGTCAATCAACCGGATATGGTTTGCCAAATCGTGCATTGTATTAAGCAAGTAGCATTAGAAACGGTTGACAGCCTCAAGGCTGACGGTCACGCCGCGATGCGCTGCATGCTCTCCTATCGCTCGCTGCGCGGTGGTGGAGCGGTCAATTTCATCCTGCGTTGGCCCTGCGCCGCTGAAGTGGCCAAGGGTTGAATGCAACGGGCCGCTAACTCTGTCTGCGCCTACTGCCTGCGTACATTCAAGTACCCATCTCATATGTTCGATGCCGGCCGCACGCTCTTCGGGGTCGTCAGAGATCAGGTTCCGGGCAGGGTCACATACGGCACAACCATCCCGGTGCAGAAGAGATCATCTTTATTATCAAGGGGACGGGCGCACAGATGGTCGAAGATGAAAATGGCATTCCGGAAACCCGAGAGGTTGGGCCGGGTTGCACCGTCTTTATCCCCAACAGTCGCTACCATTCGACTCTCAACACCGGTTCGGAGCCGATGGAGATTTTTGTAGTTTATGCGCCAACAGGGCCGGAAAAGATGCTGCGTGAGGCACCTGATTTTCACCTGATAGCGGCGGCAGACGTGAAAGAGTTATGAAATGAGTGACCTCAATTACAGCTTTGATCAACTTGATGATCTGATGGACAAGGCCGGGCTTGATGTGATGCTCATCAGCTCCAAGCACAATGTTCAGTATTTGCTGGGCGACTACAGATTCATGTTCTTTTCAGCGATGGATGCGATTGGCCATTCCCGCTATTTGCCGATCGTCGTTTACCTACACGGCGCAAAAGACAAGACCGCATATATCGCCAACAAGATGGAAGGCGGAGAGCATGAAAACCATCCTTTCTGGGTGCCCAATTTTCATCCCGTGACCTGGGGCCGCGTCGACAGCATGCAGCGGGCCATTGCACATCTGAAATCTGTTGGCTTGACGTCAGGCAGCGCCGGCGTTGAGCCGTCTTTTCTGCCGATGGATTCACACAATGTGCTGAAAGAAACATTGCCTGATGTCACGGTGCAGGATGCCACTGGCGTCATGGAGCGGTTGCGGGCCGTCAAATCGCCTGCTGCACTGGCGCTGTTAAAAC
>CBDTVL010000262.1:0-5196 GCA_965363755.1 uncultured Sulfitobacter sp. | reverse complement strand
ACACCATATAGCTGATCTACACCCCGATCGCCAAGGCTGGTCACGGTGATCGTTGCATCTGACAGCTCGCGCGACCGGAACCGCCCGGAACGAACCCGCGCAACCAGATCGCGCATGGACCGCATCAGTTCTTCAAGCTCCATCGAAGCACAATCCAGAATAGCCGGCGCAACCAATCCGCCGCCGCGCAAGTTGATGGCAAGACCCGCATGGATGGCCTCACTCGGAAGAAAACGGCCAGACTCAAAATGGCCGTTCATTTCCGGCACTTTTTGTACGGCCATTGCAACGGCCTTGAGATAGAGAGCACCCAACAGGAGACGGTTTTCCGGAGCGCGGTTGGAGTTGGTCGCCGTCACAAAACCATCCGCGTCGGTCAGATCTGCCTGATGCGAGAGATAGTAATGTGGGATTTCGCGCTTTGACCGTGACATGGCGGCGGCAATTGCACTGCGCATGTCGGACGGCGGAGCGGCGCCCGGCGCGTTTGCTAGAGCCTCAATGTCCGCGCGACTGATGGGCGTCCCAGTCTCTTTGGCCTCAAGGACGCGCAGATCAATTCCGGCCTGCGCCGCCAAACGACGCGCGGCCGGTGTTATGCGCGGGCGTCGCGTTTCAATTACTGCAAAACCGGCCGCTTCATCTGTCGGCTGAGGTATTTCGGGCGCAGGGAAGTCTGGCATGGGAATTTCAGGCCCCGGGGGCTGAGGTGACGGATCCTGCGGGGCCGGGTCTTCCGGCAGGCCCGGCTCGGGAGCGGGGTCATATGGTTGTGGAGCCTCCGGTTCGTCGGGATCCGGCTTCCCTGACGCCAGCCGTTCCGACTGTTCTGAGATGCCGGTTATTACGCTATCATCTGTCCGGATGATCGCCATCGGCGCACCGACCGGGACTTTTACTCCAATTTTTACCAGCCACTCTTCGAGAATGCCGTCTTCAAAAGCTTCGATCTCTATCACGCCTTTTTGTGTTTCGACCGCAGCAATAATGTCCCCGTGCTTCACCGCATCGCCAGTCGCTATGAGTTGTTCAACCAATGTTCCCGCCTCCATATCTGCGCCAAGCGAGGGCATGAGGAACGCGCTCATGGCCCTGCCCGCATAAGTTTTCTCACCGCTTCAACAATCTTAGACGTCTGGGGTATCGCGGCTTGTTCCAGATGCTGTGCAAATGGGATCGGCACCTCTTCGCTGCAGATGCGTGCCAAAGGCGCATCAAGTTCAAAGAATACCTCTTCTGCCAGCCGCATCCCGATCTCAGCTGACAGGCTGCCGCTTTTCCATCCTTCGTCAATGATCAATGCGCGTCGGGTTTTGGAGACCGACGCGATCACTGTTTCCATGTCCAGCGGGCGCAGACTGCGCAGGTCGATGACTTCGGCAGAGATGTTTTCGGCTTCCAGTTGCGTGGCAGCGTCCAGCGTTTTGAAAAGTGAGCCGCCATAGGTGATCAGAGATACATCTTTGCCAGCTCGCCGTATCGCGGCGCGGTCAATATCAACCGGTCCTGCGTTGTTGCCAATTTCGCCTTCGCGGTTATAGAGCATGACATTTTCGAAAATGAGGACCGGGTCGGGATCTTCCAGCGCGGTCCACAACATGCCGCGCGCGTCTTCCAAGGTGGCTGGCGCCAGCACGCGCAGGCCAGGAATATGCGCATACCAGCCTTCGAGAGAATGCGAGTGCTGGGCGGCGAGTTGTTTGCCTGCCCCAGTTGCCATCCGGATCACGACTGGTACCCCGAACTGGTTGTTGGACATGTGCCGCAGAGTCGCTGCCGTATTCAGAATTTGGTCGAGAGCCAGAAGTGAGAAATTCACAGTCATGACCTCGACAATCGGGCGCATGCCAGCGATGGCGGCCCCGATCCCTGCGCCGGTGAAACCGGATTCTGACAAGGGGGTATCGCGGATACGATCGGCGCCGAACTGATCCAGCAGGCCTTTGCTGACGGCATAGCACCCGCCATAGTGCCCCACGTCTTCTCCCATCAGGAAAACACGCGGGTCGCGGGACATCGCGTCAACGATGCCGGCCTTAACCGCCTCACGATAGGTAGTTTTAACAAACTTTGTGGGCGAGATCGGAACAGGCGGTGGAGGTCGATCGGGTGACATGACAAACTGTGTCAGAGAGTCCAAAGGTTCCTCGGTTCCGGCTTCGGCAAATGAGACCGCCTCTGCAATCTCTTCGTCAACTTCGACAATGATTTTGGACACCTCGTCTGAGTGCAGCAAACCGCTTTCTTGCAACCAGGACTGAAAGCGTAAGATAGGTCCTTTTTCACGCCATTCGGCGATCTCCTCCTTGGATCGGTAGAGTTGTGCGTCAAACATAGAATGGGCTCGAAACCGATAGGTGCGGCATTCGAGGAAATATGGTTTGCCGGTATCTGCGATAGATTTCAGCGCACGTCTCGCTGCTGCTTCAACAGCGACAACATCCATTCCATCAACGGTTTCGCTCTCAATGCCGTAGCAGGCAGCTTTTGCGCTGATGTCGGTTTGTGATTCTGACAGACTCAAAGCCGTGCCCATTGCGTAGCCATTGTTTTCGCAGACAAAAAGTATCGGCAATTTCCAAAGAACAGCAAGGTTCAGGCTCTCGTGAAACTCTCCTTCCGCGACAGCGCCCTCTCCGCAAAAGCATGTGGTCACGGTATCATTGTTGTTTAAACGGTCCGCCAGACCCAGCCCGACCGCCATCGGCAACCCGCCACCTACGATCGCATTTCCACCGTAAAACCGATGGTCGCGACTGAACAAATGCATCGAACCGCCGCGGCCCCCAGCGCAACCTTCGGCTTTGCCGTACATTTCAGCCAGAACACTGCCCATCGGAATGCCTCGGGCCAGCGCATGGCCGTGTTCGCGGTAAGTGGCAACGACCCGGTCCTCGTCCGTGAGCAAGGGAATGATGCCTGTGGCTATAGCCTCTTCGCCGTCGTAGAGGTGCAAAAACCCACGGATCTTCTGCTTCGTATACAACTCTGCACACTTGTCTTCGAACCGTCTGATGCGGATCATGCCTTTGAGCAGGTCGCGCACATGTTCATGATCCAGACGCGGTTTTAGAGTGGTCACTGTCATTGCTCATCACTTTCCAGAGTAGAAATGTCGCCTTCCGGCAGTCCTAGTTCACGGGCCTTGAGCAGTCTTCGCATGATCTTGCCGCTACGGGTCTTGGGTAGGTTCTTGCGAAAAACGATTTCCTTTGGCGCAACGGCCGGGCCCAGCTTTTTTCGGGCGTGACCGATCAGCTCGAGCATCAGTTCGTCTGACGCCTCAAAGCCGGGCTTCAGCGCAACGTAGGCTTTAACCCGTTCGCCTGCGGTGTCGTCCGGCACGCCTATGACACCCACCTCAGCGACGGCTTCATGCTCCATTAACGCACTTTCGACTTCGAAAGGGCCGACAAGATGCCCTGAGCTCTTAATCAGATCGTTGCTGCGGCCGACAAACCAGAAATATCCATCCGCGTCTCGCATCGCCAGATCACCGCTGAGATACCAGCCGTCGGAGAAGCATTTCTTGTACCGCGCGGCTTCGTGCAGATAGCCGCGCATCATGGACGGCCAGCCGGGACGCAAAGCCAGTTCTCCGATTGCCATTGGTTCGGTCAGCTCGTCAGTGCCATCTTCCTTGACCTCGACAATACCAGCCTCGATACCGGGAAGCGGCTTGCCCATGGAGCCGGGCTTGACGGCCATTGAAGCAAAGTTCGCAATCATGATACCGCCGGTTTCGGTTTGCCACCAGTTGTCGTGAAAGGGCATTCCAAAGACGTCGTTGCCCCAGACAACGGCTTCGGGGTTCAGCGGCTCACCGACACTTGCCATGAACCGCAAGGCCTTGAAATCATAGCTCGCGGCAGCATCATCGCCCGCCTTCATCAGCATCCGGATCGCTGTCGGGGCTGTGTACCAGACGTTTATCGCCTCATTGGCCAGTATCTCATACCACCGTGCGACGTCGAATTCTGCTTCATCAACGATCATGGTCACGCGGTTGGTCAGTGGCGCGATGATACCATAGGATGTTCCGGTGACCCACCCGGGGTCAGCAGTACACCAGTAGCGATCACCCGGTTTCAGGTCCAGTGCGAGCCTGCCGGTCATATGATGTGCAACCACCGCTTCATGCACATGGACGACGCCTTTCGGTTTGCCGGTTGTCCCTGACGTAAAATGCAACAGCGCGGTCTCTTCCAGCTCCATCCGCTCGACTTCAAACCTATCAGACGCCGCAGTCATGAGTATTGGCAGCCGTTCTGTGCCTTCAACGTCGCCGTCTGTAAGCATGACGGTTCCCAATTTCGGTAACCTGTCGCGCAAAGCGCTGATCTTACGTTTGTAAAGGCGGGAGGTCGTGATCAGGGCGTTGGCGCCGCCAATCTCCATCCGCGAATGAATTGGCTCGGGACCGAAGGCGGAAAACAAAGGGCAAAAAACACACCCCGCTTTCAAGGTGCCAAGGGCGGCGATGTAGAGCTCAGGTGTGCGTCCAAGGAGAGAATAAATGCGTGCGCCCCTCTCCAACCCGCAGCTTCGAAGAACATTGGCGAAACGGTTGGTGAGGTCCGATAGCTCTTGATAGGTGAAATCCATGCGATCACCGGACTTGGAGATCCACCTCAATGCAACTTGTGCTCCATAGCCTGCCAAAACATGGCGGTCGATGGCTTCATGGGCTATATTGAGGCCACCCTCTGGCAGACCGTCAATCAGCCTGCGCGCATCGTCCCAGCAAAAATCGGCGTAAGCAGTATCATAGTCATGCAAGTTGGCAGTACTAGCGCCCTCGCTTGTTTTGATAATGGGATCGTATTCCATTCGTCCCAGAGTCCTTCGGTAACCCACCACGATTGAATCTACGCCCTGAATTGGCCGTTCGATATGATTAAGATCAAGTCGATGTCCGGCGACATGTCTGTTTTGTTGTTTCGCCCCTAACCTTCAAAAAGATCTCATCCAGATGACACTGCCAATTGGAATGAGCGTGCTTCCGCTGGATACGTTCCTTGCGAATCTCGGCTGCG
Organism: uncultured Sulfitobacter sp.; assembly: GCA_965363755.1. Classification (GTDB taxonomy): domain Bacteria; phylum Pseudomonadota; class Alphaproteobacteria; order Rhodobacterales; family Rhodobacteraceae; genus JL08. The sequence goes on along the minus strand of CBDTVL010000262.1, from coordinate 160 downwards.
AAAATCCGGCCGAACCGATTCCACCAAAACCGAACCGTCTCGTGACTAATATCGATGCCGCGCTCGTGCAGGAGATCTTCCACGTTCCTTAGCGAAAGCGGGAACCGGACATACATCATCACTGCCAAGCGGATGATCTCAGGAGACGTCTTGAAGTAGC
>CBDTVL010000261.1:0-5199 GCA_965363755.1 uncultured Sulfitobacter sp. | reverse complement strand
CGTCATAGGTGCCGGTTATGATCTCTTCGAGAGTTTTGCCATCCCATTCTGTGCCGGCAATAGCCGCGTTGCCATTTGTGACATAGGCATTGTGGTGCAGGTCGTGGTGGAATTCCAGCGTTTCGGCAGACATACCGGCAGCGGCCAGAGCGTCGTGGGCATAAGGAAGATCAGGAAGTTCAAAAGCCATTGTCGGGCCCCCTTGATAAATTGCATTTAGCTCTAGGTGACATGTCGGGCGAAAAACTTCAACGTCAAGGCGTAGTGTTAGTCAACATTCATTTGGTGCGGACCTTGCATGTCCCTTTTCCTGTAGACCGATTTCCTGGCCACTTCGCAGGCGCTGTACGCACCGTGACTTTATTGGTCTTTTTGTCGAGAATTGCTTCGCTGTTCATATGCCCTATCAGTTGATTGCCAGCGTCCCGAATATCGCGCAGAGTCCAACGAAATTTCAGTGTCTGATCTGTGTTCTTGGTCACTTTGGCAATCATCGGATCCTGCTCATAGTGAACGATGAAACCGTCGATCACAATTACTTGCCCGTTCTGATCAATGCTGATTCCCATCTTCTCCGCTATATTGCCTTTGCTCCTGCCTTTCGCTGTTAGATCACATTCATAAAAAAACGGAGCAGCCGAAACAGAGGTCATGGAGAACACCAACGCGGCGGTGGCGAATAGCATGCGTGAAATCATAAGAAATAATACCTTTTAAGTTGCTTTGAAAAACAACCTAATTGTTGAATAAGTTCAAGAGCAAATCAAGGGATTTGTTGCTAAATCACGTCACTGTGGCGTTCGTCAGCCTATTTTAGATAACCTACTTCGCTGCCTTGTGCTGCCGCGACCTTAAGAACGCCAAAGACATACTCCGCGACCGAGCGGAAGCAAATGATCTGGAACGTTTCTGCGTCCCGCATCCAGAATGCCGCAGGCACTTGTGCCATGCGTGTGCGCCGGAACATGCCGGGTTCGAACGCCTCAGGAGAAAGGTCAACCGGACAGAGCTTTGCCATCACTTCGCGCGCGTTTGGTCCACTGACCTGAAACACCGCCCTTGCGTCGGACACGTTAACCGCCAGCGCATGGGTTTTGGACAGCGCTGTTTGAATTTTCGTCAGGTTCGCTGTGACCGCGTCGTAGGCGCACATCACCAGCAGTTCGTCTGGTGACATCCAGGCGATTCCGCGCTCTTCAATACAGGTGCATCCCCCCTGTGCTGGCATCTTGCCGCCCGCAACGCTGGTGGCTGCCGACTTGACCTTGGACAAAGACAAATCGCCACGCAGTGTAATCATGCCGTGCAGACCCATTTCACGAACTTCGGCGATGCCGCTGTAAGAAGCGTGATCCAAGGCACTGACTGAATTAGACATTTTGCTTTTCCCCTTCTTTATCAAAGAACACCGGATCAACGATTTTTGCCTGCACGACTGAGCCGTCAACCCGTGGGAAATCGAGCACCTCACCCATGCGGTCCGGTCCGTGATGGACCAAGCCCATGGCGATGCCCCGCTCTAGCGTTGGTGAATGATAGGTCGAGGTGACGCGGCCAATTGTGTTGCGCTGGCCATTGGCGTTTGATCCCTCGCCCACTGCATAAGCCCCGTCGGGCAGGACCGTCCCATCCACGGTTTCCAGCCCCACCAGCTTCCAGCGCTCCGGATCGGCCATGTGACTGCGCGCCTGCGCTCGCTTGCCAAGGTAGTCCTCTTTCTTCTTGGAAATAGCCCAGTTAAGTCCAAGGTCCTGCGGGATCACAGTGCCGTCCGTCTCATCACCGATCATGATGAAGCCTTTTTCGGCCCGCATGATATGCAGCGCTTCGGTGCCATAAGGCATGACGTTGAATTCGGCCCCTGCCTCTAGCAGAGCATCCCAGAACGCGCGGCCTTGGGATGTCGGCACCGCAATCTCAAAACTGAGTTCCCCCGAAAATGAAATTCGATAAACGCGCGCATCAAACGCGCCGATTTTGCCGTCGGCCCAGCCCATAAAAGACAAGGCTTCAGCGCTCAGGTCCATACCGCCCAGTTTTTCCAGCACGTTCCGGGCATTGGGTCCAACAACTGCAACCTGCGCGTATTGCTCGGTTACGTTCGCAGTGTACACCTTCCAGTCCCACCATTCGGTTTGCAGCCATTCTTCCATATGGCCGTGAATGCTCTCTGCCCCGCCGGTGGTGGTGTGACACAGGAAAGTGTCTTCATCAATCCGCGCAACAACGCCGTCATCGATCAGAAACCCGTTTTCCGAACACATCAGACCATAGCGGCATCTGCCGGGTTTCAGGGTCGACATCATGTTGGTGTACATCATGTCGAGGAATTTTCCCGCATCCGGACCTTTGACAATGATTTTGCCAAGAGTCGATGCATCCAGCAAGCCAAGGCTGTCGCGGGTTTGTCTGACCTCGCGCATCACCGCGTCATGCACGCTTTCTGCGCTGCGCAGATAAGCGTAAGGGCGACGCCATGCGCCAACAGGCTCCCAATCGGCACCGTTTTTGTCGTGCCACTCGAACATCGGGGTCTTGCGCAGTGGCTGAAACACGTCGCCACGGGCCTCGCCGGCAATCGAGCCCATTGAGATCGGAGTATAAGGCGGACGGAATGTTGTGGTGCCCACTGCGGGTATTTCAGCGTTCAACGCATTAGCAAGAGTCGCCAGCCCATTGATATTACTAAGCTTACCTTGATCCGTTGCCATACCAAGCGTGGTATAGCGTTTGGCATGCTCCACACTTTCAAAGCCTTCCTGCGCCGCCAGTTGGACGTCACTGACCTTTACGTCATTCTGAAAGTCGAGCCACATTTTGGTACGCAACTTGATCCCGGCGCCTTGCGGCATCAACCAGACCGGCGCCAATGGCGCATAATCCGGTCCGTCCGCATTGGGGGCTGCTGCCGATTTTGGTTTGAATCCAAGTGCAATGGCCGCCTTTTTGCCCGCAGCATGGGCATCACTGATTGTTGTTGTCAGATGGTGCGCGCCATTGGCGGCTCCTGCCGCGATAACAAACGCCCGCCCGTCTGCGCCGGTTGGCGGGTTATGCACATCAGGTCGAAAATGCGCCTGATTGGTATCCCAGATCAATTTTCCGCCGCAATGGGACCAAAGATGCACAACCGGCGACCAGCCCCCCGACATGGCAACGGCTTCGCATGGAATCTCTTCCAAAACAGCGCCTTCTCCGGCCTGAGAGCAGATCGAGACACCTGTCACACGTTTGCCGCCCTGAACTGATGCAACCGCGTGTCCCGTCAGGACGCGCAACCCAAGGGCACGGGCCTCCTGAACAACTGCACTTTCGGGCGACGAGGCCCGGGCATCAATGATTGCAGGCACGTCGAGGCCCAGTTTCTTAAGGGCAATTGCTGTCAGGTATGCATCGTCATTATTGGTCACAACCAAAGTGCGATCGCCAACAGAAACGCCATAGTTAATGGCATAATCGCGTACGGCAGACGCAAGCAATACGCCGGGGATATCATTACCCGCAAAAGACAAAGGCCGCTCAATTGCCCCTGTTGCCGTGATGACCTGACCCGCGCGAATGCGCCACAAGCGATGACGCGGGCCGGGTGCTTGGGGAGCGTGATCCCGAAGCTGTTCGTACCCCAGAACGTAGCCATGATCATAAACCCCTGCCCCCATGCACCGGGTACGGATTGTTACATTTGGCATATTTACGAGATCAGACGCGATTTTCTCCACGTACTTATCCACAGGAAATTTGTTAACCTTTCCGCCGTCAACGGGCGCACGCCCTCCCAGATGGGCGGTCTGCTCAAGCAGCAGCACCTTTGCGCCGGACTGGCCTGCCGCATACGCTGCTTGTAGCCCCGCAATGCCGCCTCCGATAACCAGAACATCTGTGAAAGCATAGAAATGCTCGTAGGTATCAACATCGCGGTCTTTGGGGGCTTTGCCCAAACCCGCCGATTGGCGAATAATGGGTTCATATACATGTTTCCAAAAAGCCCGCGGATACATGAACATCTTGTAGTAGAAACCCGCCGGCAGGAAGCGGCTGAGATGTGTATTTACCGCGCCTATATCATAGTTGAGGCTGGGCCAATGGTTCTGGCTTGCCGCGGTCAGCCCATCAAACAGCTCTGTCGTTGTCACCCGTTGGTTGGGTTCAAATGTGCCGCCTTCGCCCATATTGACCAGACCGTTTGGTTCCTCGGCGCCGCTGGCCACCACGCCGCGTGGGCGATGGTATTTGAACGAACGGCCTACCAGCATCTGGTCATTGGCAAGCAAAGCCGACGCGAGCGTGTCGCCCTCAAACCCGCGCATCCGATTGCCGTTGAAGCTAAACGTAATCGCTTTGGCGTCGTTGATCAGACGGCCTTTGGTGGCAAGACGGGTGCTCATGATGCAGACTCCGTGCACGATGCGGGTGTTGGGTTTTGAAGAGTTTTTAACGGACGAAGGATCACGCGAATGTCCTCCATGACCAGCCGGGGCGCTTGGCCGAGATAATGTCGCAGAGCGGTTTTGGTGGCTCCAGCGTTTGCGCACTATAGGTGCCAAACACCTCAAGCGTCATTGTGCAGCGCGCTGCATGAAACCACTTGCCGCAGCCATTTACATGCCGCCAGCGTTCGAAATGCACGCCTTTGGGGTTTTCACGCATGAACAGATAGCCCTCAAAGTCTTCATCCGACGCTCCGGGTCCATATCGTTTTAGATGTGCTTCGCCGCCGCCATGAAATTCGGTTTCTTCGCCAGTGATGGCACAGCAGGGGCAGGTCAGGATCAGCATGAGACACCTCGGACAGCAAAAGGCAGCCGCCCCCGCGTGGGGCGACTGCAATCAGTTGATAGGTTGTGAGTGGTCAGGTTTGGCCCTGACTTTGGGGTGGGTTTATTCGGTCGCCGTAGTTGTAGCAGGCGCGGTTGCTGCGTCATCTGTGGCCGCTGGTGCCACGGCGCCTTCGGTTGCCCCATCTGTTGCGGGACCCGAATTATTGCCAATGGCCGCGAGGCCGACAATAAATAGGACGATGACGATAAGGGCGATAAACAGGCCTCTTGAACTGGACCCGCCGGGTTGTGAGCTCGGAGTAGTATAGTCGGACATGATGTCGTCTCCTCTCTTTGAGACTCCATCAAAACAGGATTTTTGAGGCACTCAACATCCGAGCAGACCTGCGGTTGTTTTCGGCCATCCGTGGCCTGAATCGCA
>CBDTVL010000260.1:0-5230 GCA_965363755.1 uncultured Sulfitobacter sp. | reverse complement strand
GTGGCGACAAGCGTAAAGCCAAGGCCGGTCAGGATTTGCGCGGCCTCCAACATCTTGAGTGTTTTATCGGCGTCTTTGATCGACAGGAACGCACAGCCCGAGGTTGGCAGGACCATACCCGCGCCCATCTGCGCCTTAAGGAAGGCGCGCGGGAAGTCGCGGTCCCAACCCATGACTTCCCCGGTTGAGCGCATTTCGGGGCCTAGGATGGTGTCAACGCCGGGAAAACGGGCGAACGGCAGAACCGCTTCTTTAACTGAGAACCACGGCATGTTTGGATCAGCCAGCGTGAGCGGATCACCAAGAGGCAGCGTTTCGTGATAACCCGCATCGACTTTGTAGGGCGCCCGGCGCGGGAAGTCCGAGAGCTTTTCCCCGGCCATGACGCGCGCGGCGATAGCGGCAATCGCGCTGTCAGTCGCTTTGGCCACAAATGGCACCGTGCGCGAGGCGCGGGGGTTCACCTCGATCAGATAAACCTCACCGTCTTTGACCGCAAATTGGATGTTCATCAGGCCGACGACGTTAAGGGCGTGCGCCAGCGCATGGGTCTGTTTGTGCAATTCGGCGATGATGTCGGGAGCGAGCGAGTAAGGCGGGAGCGAGCAGGCAGAGTCACCAGAATGCACGCCGGCCTCTTCGATATGCTGCATGATACCTGCAACGTGCACGTCGGTGCCGTCACAAATTGCATCAACATCACATTCCACCGCGCCGGAGAGATAGCTGTCAAGCAGAACAGGGCTGTCGCCGGAAACCACAACGGCTTCGGAAATATAGCGTTCCAGTTGGGCTTGATCGCGCACGATTTCCATCGCGCGACCGCCGAGGACGTAAGACGGGCGAATGACCAGTGGAAATCCAATGTCTTTTGCGATTTCAAATGCTTGTTCGTCCGTCGAAGCGATGCCGTTGTGGGGTTGCTTCAGGCCAAGTCCCTGCACCAGTTGCTGGAAACGCTCGCGGTCTTCGGCCAAGTCAATGGCGTCTGGTGTGGTGCCAAGGATCGGAATGCCTTCGTCCTGCAAGGCGTCGGCGAGTTTCAGGGGTGTCTGACCGCCAAATTGTACGATGACCCCATGAAGGATACCGTTCTCTTGCTCAACCCGCAGGATTTCCATGACGTGCTCAAAAGTGAGCGGCTCAAAATAGAGACGATCAGAGGTATCATAATCGGTCGAGACTGTTTCCGGATTGCAGTTGATCATGATGGTTTCATAACCCGCGTCCGTGAGGGCGTAGCAGGCGTGCACACAGCAATAGTCGAACTCGATCCCTTGGCCGATGCGGTTTGGTCCGCCACCCAAGATAACGACCTTTTTACGGTCCGAGGGGCGCGCTTCGCATTCGACTTCGCCAAAAACCGGGGCTTCATAGGTAGAGTACATATATGGGGTTTGCGCCTCGAACTCTGCAGCGCAAGTGTCGATGCGTTTGAAACAGGCGACGACGCCAAGGCTCTGGCGGGCACGGCGCACATTCGTTTCGGATTGTCCCGTCAAATTGGCGAGGCGGGCGTCGGTAAAGCCCATCATTTTCAGATGGCGTAGCCCGTCTTCGGTACTCGGTAGACCGTTTTCGCGGACATCTTCTTCAGACTCGATGATTTCCCGAATGCGGGCAAGAAACCACGGGTCGAACATAGTGACGCCGTGAATGTCGTCGTCTGAAAATCCAAGCCGCATCGCTTGGGCAATAACCCGGATGCGGTCCGGGGTTTGCAAACTGAGCGCTTTGACTATGGCGGCATTGTCGGGGGCGCCGGGAATTGCGATCTCATCGAAACCGGTGAGGCCGGTTTCAAGCGAAGCCAGCGCCTTTTGCAGGGATTCGTGGATGGTGCGGCCAATCGCCATCACCTCGCCTACCGATTTCATTGCGGTGGTCAGATGCGGTTCTGAACCGGGAAACTTCTCGAAGGCGAAGCGCGGGATTTTGGTAACCACATAATCGATCGTCGGCTCAAAGGAGGCTGGCGTGACCTTGGTGATGTCATTGTCCAACTCGTCCAGCGTGTAGCCGACGGCCAGTTTCGCGGCGATTTTGGCAATTGGAAAGCCGGTCGCCTTGGAGGCCAGAGCAGAGGAGCGTGACACGCGCGGGTTCATTTCGATCACAACCATGCGCCCATCATCCGGGTTGATCGCCCATTGCACGTTTGACCCGCCGGTCTCGACTCCGATTTCACGCAGCACCGCGATCGAGCCGTTGCGCATGATCTGGTATTCCTTGTCGGTAAGCGTCAGGGCAGGGGCGACGGTAATGCTATCGCCGGTGTGTACGCCCATCGGATCGACGTTCTCAATGGAACAGACAATGATGGCGTTGTCAGCGGTGTCGCGCACAACCTCCATTTCGAATTCTTTCCAACCCAAGAGGGATTCATCGACAAGGATCTGACCGACCGGGGAAGCATCCATACCGGAACGGCAGAAAAACTCGTAGTCATCGCGATTATAGGCCACACCGCCGCCCGATCCACCCATGGTAAAGGCGGGACGGATAATAGCGGGCAGGCCGATCTCGTCCAGCGCTTCCAGCGCGATGCGGACGCCGCCAACAAGGTCTTTCTTGCCATTCACGTCCTTTGGTGCCGTGACAATACAGGCTTTTGGGTTTTCGATGCCAAGCCGATCCATTGCTTCGCGGAACAGTTTGCGGTCTTCAGCCATCTCGATGGCTTCCCGCTTGGCGCCAATCATCTCGACATCATATTTGGCTAGCACACCCATCTCTTCCAAAGCCAACGACGTGTTCAGCCCAGTTTGCCCACCCATGGTGGGCAATAACGCGTCGGGGCGTTCCTTTTCGATGATCTTGGCCACAATCTCCGGGGTTATCGGCTCGATATAGGTGGCATCCGCCAGTCCTGGGTCAGTCATGATCGTGGCCGGATTAGAATTGACCAGAATGACCCGGTAACCTTCTTCACGTAGCGCCTTGCAGGCCTGAGCTCCGGAATAATCAAACTCGCAGGCTTGTCCAATAACGATGGGCCCTGCTCCGATGATCATGATCGACTTGATGTCGGTTCTCTTCGGCATGGCAGCGGCCCCTCTATGTGCGATATTGTCTGTCCCGCGGGCGCACCCCTGGAGCGTCCAAATCGTCGTGGGTTATAGGCATGAGGGGGCTGGGTGCAAGGGGGGAATGCGGGGATACTGGCTCTTGTCAATCAACTTTGGGCCCTTTTGCCGCCCCACACCTTGGGCGTGGTACCGGTATTGGCGCATTGTAAGCTATGGTCGCAGGCCGCGTGCTGTACAAGGCAGGCCAAACGATTAGCCGGAATCGCTTAACCGCTACGGGTGACGCCTCTATTCCGCAGCCTGCTTTTGTGAACGTTGCGTCGGCCGGTGCATATAGTCCCGGGTAAGCGGCACGGCGTCTCGTTTGTGCGTTAGTTGCAGGTGGAATACCGCCTGTTGCTGTTCTTCAAATCCGAGGATGCAGACCGTTAGGTAATAACGCCACATACGGATGAAACGATCATCATACATCGCGCGCGCTGAGTCGAGTTGGGCCTCGAACCGTGCGCGCCAGTGGCGCAGGGTCTTGGCGTAATGCAATCGCCAGACTTCCATATCGCAGGTCCACAGGCCAGATTGTTCCACGGCAGGGGCCAATTCGGACAGAGACGGGACATAGCCGCCGGGAAAGATGTATTTGTGAATCCAGGGGGAATGGGCCATTGGCGGCGCGCAGCGGGCGATAGTGTGGATCAGCGCAACCCCGTCGGGTGCAAGTAACTCGCTGACTTTGTCAAAATAATCGCCGTAGTGAGGGGCGCCCACATGTTCCAGCATGCCGACACTCACGATACGATCAAACGGCCCGTCAAGATCGCGGTAATCCATCAAGTGAAAAGTGATGCGGTCGGACAGGTCCGCGTCATCGACCCGTTTTTGTGCGCTGGAAAGCTGGTTTTCCGACAGGGTGACACCCGTGACCCGAACGCCGTAGTCGCGCGCTAGGGTCAGTGCCATTCCCCCCCAGCCGCAACCGATATCAAGCACATGCAAATCTGGTTCCAGCAGCAGTTTTCGGGCGATTTGCTCCTTTTTGGCGGCTTGCGCCTGCTCCAGCGTCATGTCGTCGCGCGCGAAATAGGCGCAGGAATACTGCATGTCCTCATCCAGAAACAGCCGGTAAAAATCATCGGAGATGTCATAGTGATGCGCCACGTTTGCCTTGGCAGTCGAGGCGGTGTTACGCTGGATCAGACTGCGCAGATGAAAACGAGAGCGATCCAGCGCTCGCACCCATGCCGGAAAAGCCCCCGGTCTGCGGTTTCGCAGAATAAGGCGGATCAAGTCTTCAATCGCGTCGTCCTCAACTGTCAGGCGCGCGTCCATATAGGCCTCGCCCAGTGCCAGTTCGGGGGTCAGGCAAAGGGACCGAATTGTATGTCTGTCGTGGATCGTCAGGGCGGCGTTCAGCCCTACAGAATCTCCATAGTGGCGTGTAACGCCATCAGGGTAGGTGATCTGAAGCAGGCCTTTTTGAATCAGCCGCCGCATCATACCATCAAAAACACGCTCCCACATGTTACCCCCTTCAACTAGCTCCCCCGCCCCGGGGTAATCGCCACCAAAAACCAGAATCTATGGCATTCGATTATACAACGTGCCGTGCTTCCTGCCAATCACAGTGTCAGCAAAGGTGTGCCACGCTTGACTTCCCGGCTCAGGCGAGGTGTATCGGCGCGACGCTTTTGACCCTGAAGGAACCGATCTTATGCATGCCTATCGCAGCCATACCTGCGCCGCGTTGACCTCGGTCAATGTTGGCGAAAACGTTCGTCTGTCCGGCTGGGTCCACCGGGTTCGCGATCATGGCGGATTGTTGTTCATCGATTTGCGCGATCATTATGGGATCACGCAGGTCATGGCGGACCCCGACAGCCCGGTTTTTGCCGAGATCGAAAAAGTGCGCAGCGAATGGTGCATCCGCATTGATGGCAATGTCATGGCGCGCGACCAATCGTTGGTGAACTCCAAATTGCCAACCGGCGAGATTGAGGTTTTTATCCGCGATATAGAGGTATTGGGGGCCGCTGATGAGCTGCCGCTAATGGTGTTTGGAGATCAGGAATACCCTGAAGAAACCCGGTTGCGTTATCGTTACCTCGACCTGCGCCGCGAAAAGCTGCAAAACAATATGAAACTGCGCTCGGACGTTGTGGCCAGCATGCGCAAGCGCATGTGGGATGCGGAGTTCCGGGAGTATC
>CBDTVL010000259.1:0-5262 GCA_965363755.1 uncultured Sulfitobacter sp. | reverse complement strand
TGGGGGCGTGGCAGAGGTGTTAGGGACCGCGCAGCATCCCGGACATCGCCGCTAGCGGGCGTTGTTGCAAAGATCGTCAGTCGGCTGAGAATAGAGCACTTTGTCACCAGCTCTGGATTCTCGAGGGTCGCTGCGACAGATGCTCTATCTTAGTTTCATGAGTTCTTCTCTGAACGCCTCGGCAGCGTGGCGATGCGATGGTCAAAAACCGTAGTCCACCTCATGCTGCAAACCCGAACCTGAACACTCGATGATATCCACATCTTCACCGCCTTTATGAGTGGTTCATGGACGTAAGGCGTTGTGACCTGTGTCAATGTCAGGTCGGTTTGGGCATGCAGGCTGAGAACATCATTTGGGAGGGAGATCTCATGTACCATGACATTTTTGTGCCTATCGCCTTTGACCATGAACACGACCTGTCTGCGTCAATCAAACTGGCGGGGATATTGGCAACGCCAAACGCCAATATAACTCTGCTACATGTGGTCGAGCAGCCGCATGTTGTATTAACGGATAAGTTGCGTCCCTACGGCGCTGCAATGAATGCCATTGGCAATGCCCAGAAGCAGGAAATCGGCCGCTGGCTGAACAACCTAGGTGAGAACTCTCACCAACCGTATCGACGACGAGAACATGCGATGTCGATCTTTCGCGAATGGGGAATTCGCATCCGTTCTCAATCATCCCAAAGTGGAAGTCTCAGAAAGGTATATACAAAAGATAGACAATTGAGTAACAAGCTATATGCCATTGCGAGACTGAATGATGCCCGGCAAGAAAAAATTGAAGAAAAAGAACCTGAAAGACAGTCAGTTGATTATCAGAATTGGCTTGTCGGACAGGGACCGTTTCGTTTCGTTGTGCGATTCACTCGACACAAGTGCCGCGCGCGAGATCCGACGCTTTATCCGAGATTTTCTCAAGGAACATGAGGACCAGTCTTAAATGGCAATAACCCTTTGAACACAGGAGAAACACACATGGCCAAGAAAGCCAAAGTCAAAGCGCTCAAGAAAGAAGTCAAAGTGCGGAAATCGAAAGTCGCGCGTCAGAGCAAAAAGCTGAAGTCCGCAAAAAAGGCGCTGAAGAAAGCGTCCTGAACAGCGCAAATCGATCAACAGGGTCGGCCATCTATCTGGCCGGTCCCTTTTGCATCCAGTCATCTCGCTTAAGGGGGATTACAATCAATGACACCCATCCTGGACCTATCGGGCATCGGGCCGAATCTGGCAACGAAGCTGGCCGAAATAGGCATTTTGACTGCTGAACAATTTGCGGCAACATCGCCGACAGCATTGGTTAAAGTTCCCGGCATCGGCGCGCGCCGTGTTGAAATACTCCTTGAAGCGGCGCGCCGAGCCATCACCGGTGCTCCGAAAAGGCCTCCAAAGTCGCGCAAAGCCCCAGTGCGGGCTGTGGCATCCAAGGCGTCGGGGGACGCCCGCGCCAAGATCGAAGACACCGCGGCTGCCGACGAGGTCATGGTGCCGGCCGCACCGATGAAAGCTGATAAAAAGACCGACAAAAAGAAATCAGCCAAAGGCAAAGCCGCGAAGAAGAAAGCCAAGAACAAGTCGAAGGACAAAAAAGAGTCCTCGAAAAAGAAGTCCAAGGTAAAGGCCGCAGCGGACAAGAAAGCAGCCGCTAAAAAGGCAAAGAAGGCCGCGGCCAAGAAGGGCAAGGCGCGGAAGAAAGACAAGAAAGACCGGAAGTCCAAAAAGAAGTAAACGCGCCGCTGACGTTTCGGTCTGGCGATTGCCGCGAGGTTGAAGCCCGCTAAACCTGCCGGGCGACAAAAACTGAGAGAGGCTACATCGAGATGGCAACAGGTCTGCTGATTGCAACGATCGCAATGGTTCTCATCTTCGACTATACCAACGGTTTCCACGACGCTTCGAACATTGTCGCCACGGTCATCGCCTCGCATGCCATGACCCCGATTCAGGCCGTCTTACTGGTCGCGACTTTCGAGTTCCTTGGCCCCCTATTGGGTGGCACCGCCGTCGCCAACACTATCGGCTCGTTCATCGACGTGAGTGGGATGGCCAGCGTTTCGTCGTTGGTCATCATCATGGCAGGCGTGACCGGTGCGATCGTCTGGAACCTGGTGACATGGTGGGCAGGCATTCCTTCCAGCTCATCGCATGCCCTGGTCGGCGGCCTAATCGGTCCGGTCCTGATTTCGGCGGGTCCGTCGAATGTGGTCTGGGGCTTTGGTGAACTGCTCTTTCACGGCCACGCAACCGGCGTCACTAAGGTTCTGTTGGCTCTGATACTTTCGCCTATCATTGGATTCTGGGTCGGCTTCGCTCTGCAGCGCATAGCAGGCGTGCTCCTGCGCGGAGCCAGGCCGTCGCTGAACCGAAACCTGCGCCGCGGGCAAATCGCGACCGCCGCCTGGCTGGCATTCTCGCACGGCGCCAACGACGCGCAGAAAAGCATGGGAATCATTACCCTGGTGCTGGTCACGGGCGGGGTGATCAGTGGTTTCGAAGTTCAGTTTTGGACCATCCTGGCCTGTTCCGCCGCCATTACCTTAGGCATTCTGACTGGTGGCTGGCGGATTGTGCGCACGGTCGGCTTCGGGATCTACAAGGTGCGGCCGCTGCATGCGCTGAACGCCCAACTGACCTCAGCCGGGGTGATTTTCGTAGCGGCCATCGTTGGCGCACCGGTATCGACCACACACGTAGTGAGTTCCTCGATCATGGGTATCGGCGCCTCGGAACGACCGAAGGCTGTTCGCTGGGCCAAGGCCGAAGAAATCGTCACGACCTGGCTCATCACCATCCCGGGCGCAGGTGCGGTTGGCATCTTGGCATGGTTGGTTGCGCAGGTCTTCATTTAGCAACAAGAAGGGGATGGACATGAGTACAGCTTCCAAATCTCTAGTCACCAAACTGGTCGACCGGGTGTTTCCGCGCATGCCTGACTTCTACGGAATGATGGACGACCAATGCGATCTGCTGGTCCTGGCAATGACGGAATTCGTCGATTACATGCGGTCCGGCAACCCGGATACCGGCCGGAACATTGCCAACGTTCTGGAAAAGCAGGGTGATGAGCTGAAGTATCGCAACCTGCACAGTCTCAGCACCGCCTTTGCTACACCGATGGACCGCGAGGAGCTTTTTCGCGCCATTGAAGGCATCGACCACATCCTCAATTATGCCAAGACCACTGTGCGCGAAATGGAAGCGTTCGAGGTCACCCCGGACAGCTTTGACCTGGAAATGGCGATACACTTGCTGCAAGGTGCCGATGCGCTGCAGGCGGGATTTGCCAAGCTTGCCACCGCGCCTTCCGACGCCGAATCCGATACTCAAGCTGTGCGCAAGGCCGAGCGGAACATTGAGAAAACCTACCGACGGGCGCTTGCCGAGTTGTTCAAGGCCGAAGTTCATCATGCGGGGCTTGCCGAGGCTGGTGGTGGCACCGGATCGGACGCTCTGCGCTGCATGACCGAAATCCTCAGGCGGCGCGAGATTTACCGCCACTTATCGAACGGCGGCGACCGTCTGGCGCATGCGGGGCAGACCCTGCACGATATCATTGTAAAGATCGCGTGACTGGTACAGCTTTGTGTCCGGAGCTAGGACCAAAGGGCTCTGACCGAACGTTGCATCAGAACTATGATAAGAGTTGCATGGAGACAGCGGAGTTCGAAAATGGCACGACAGATCGACGCAGGGGTGAGCGAAGAAAGCGGCAAGCAAGGTCTTAGGATCTCCAACAAGAAGTACAAAAAGAAACTGGCGAAGCTGCAGATCGAACTCGTCAATATGCAGGAGTGGATTAAGGCTACGGGCCATCGTGTCGCAATTGTATTCGAGGGGCGGGATGCAGCAGGCAAGGGAGGAACGATCAAGCGGATCACAGAACCACTCAACTCCCGTGTCGCGAAAATCGTGGCGCTGCCTGCGCCGACCGACCGCGAGAAGTCTCAGTGGTACTTTCAGAGGTATTCAGCCTACCTTCCCGCCGCTGGAGAAATGATCGTCTTCGACCGGTCCTGGTACAACCGCGCCGGTGTCGAACGCGTGATGGGGTTCTGTACCGAGGAAGAATATCGGGAATTCCTGCGCAGCTGCCCCGAATTTGAACGCATGCTCGTTCGTTCTGGAATTCAGTTAATCAAGTACTGGTTTTCGGTCAGTGACGAAGAACAGGAACGTCGGTTCCAGAAACGCCTGACTGATCCTACAAAACGCTGGAAACTCAGTCCGATGGATCTGGAAAGCCGGAACCGGTGGGTCGACTATTCAAGGGCCAAAGACGATATGCTCGTCCATACCGATATCGAACAGGCACCCTGGCACATCGTAAATTCTGACATAAAAAAACATGCACGGCTGAATTGCATCAGTCACCTTCTGTCCGTCATTCCTTACAAAGCTCTGGCTCTTGATCCGATCGAGCTGGAGCCACGCCCACATCAGCTCGATTACGCTCGCCCGCCCCTGGAAAACCAGAATTTCGTTCCGGAAATCCACAAAAGGATCTGACTGCTAACCATGGACATACACCCGAGCACCCTTGCCACAGTTGCCGGGACGCGCCCACCGTCCGGAGCAGCAGGTGAGGTTCTGCTTGAGGTGGTGGGGCAGTAGATTGTCTACCTCGGCCGTGCCGCCGGTATTTTGAAGGCCCGCTTTGCCCTGCACCTAAGACATTTGGGCGAAGCGCAGCGAACGTCAGCATTCCGCCCTTCATGTCGATATGTGCTTGATGCTGCATTGGTCACAAACGGCCCTTTGCGGACCTTCGTGCTGTCCGCAGCGAATGGCAGGATTGGATTTGCAGTAAGAGGTTTTCCCGACTGTAACTGATCACGGCAAGTTGTCTGAGTTTGGGCCAATGGCCCTTCTCTCAGGGTCAGATCAGAACAGGAATTTTCACGCCTATAAATTAATATTCTGCATTCGGTACGTCGAGGGATTAATCCCAACATCGCGGGAAAAGGCGCGCGTGAACAGCGCGGTATTGGCATAGCCCAGATTGGTCGAAATTGCAGAAATTGACAGCGATGTTCCTGCGATCAGTTCTTTGGCAAGATCAGTTCTGATAGTTCGGGTCACTTCGCGAAACGACGTGCCTTCTCTGTCCATTTTCCGGCGCAGGCGGCGTGTGCCCATATTGAGCAGGCAGGCCGCAGCATCCATATTGACTTCGCCTCTAAGTAGTTGGACCCGACTGATTTCTGAAACAGCACCCGATAGTGTTGTAGGTACATGCGAAGTCCGTGACCGATGGACGTCC
>CBDTVL010000258.1:0-5296 GCA_965363755.1 uncultured Sulfitobacter sp. | reverse complement strand
AACGACATTGATTCTTCCACCGTAATTAACGGTTCGAGTGGCTGGATTTTGGCCGACAAAAATGATGATACAACATCTGGGGATCAAACTATCACCTTCACGACCGCCCCCACGAATGTCACAAAGTCGGGCAGCTGGGGCATATCCGGTTTAGCGTCCGCGTTAAAGGTAATGGTTAACCTGAAAGCTGGTAACGGCTGGGGGTCGTTTGAGGTCGAGTCAACTTTGGGCACATGGACCTCTACGAAAGACCTGTCACATGCATCGATTTACTATATTGCAGGCTCTCCGCCAAACGTCGTTCCGCTCCCAGCCGCAGGCTGGATGCTGATTGCCGGCCTTGGAGCGATGGGTGCCATGCGCCGCCGCAAAAAGTCATAAGACACCACTCAAGAGTCGGAAAAGAGGCCTTTAGGGCCTCTTTTTTTATGCTCATCTATCATGATGCTATCAAAGGTCCGCGTGAAACTCGTCGATCAGGTGGCGCACCACCGCTTGCCCCGCATTCTGGCCCGCCGCAACAGCCTCGGCATGCACTTTTCTCTGACGGGTAGAACTGGTTCCGTGTTCGACAA
Organism: uncultured Sulfitobacter sp.; assembly: GCA_965363755.1. GTDB lineage: Bacteria > Pseudomonadota > Alphaproteobacteria > Rhodobacterales > Rhodobacteraceae > JL08. The sequence goes on along the minus strand of CBDTVL010000258.1, from coordinate 4,721 downwards.
TGTTGCGCAGCGCGGCCAGCTCTTGCGCTGTGCCCAGCACCTGCGCGTCCTCCGCCAGCAATTCGATCAATTCGTCCAGAAGCGTGGTAAAAGGTGCGATGCTGCGCTGGCCAAAGTCTATCAACCCTTCTGCTGTGCCGTAGCGCTGTGCGCGCCAGCGGTTTTCCGCAATCAGAAAACGGTCATAGGTGCGCCAGCGCTGATTGCGCTCGCGCAGTCTGCACAGCATCCGCGTAATTGCCTGCGTCAATGCGGCCAGCGATAAGGCGTCTTCCAGTCGCGGCGAGACGTCCATGATCCGGGTCTCCAGCGTCGGGAAATTATGCGACGGGCGCAGGTCCCACCAGATTTTACTGGTGTCCTCGATCACGCCCAATTCGATCAGCGTGCCGGTGGTGCGTTCATATTCTGCCCAGCTGTCAAAATGTGGCGGCAGCCCGGTGCGGGGCAGGTTGTCAAATACTGTGAGCCGGTACGACGCGAGCCCGGTGTCGTCGCCCTGCCAGAAAGGCGACGAGGTTGATAGGGCCAGCAAGTGCGGCAAAAAATAACTCAGTTGTGGCATCAGGTCAGTGCGCAGGGCTTTGTCTTGGACGCCGACGTGTACGTGCATCCCGCAAATCAACATGCGCCGTGCAACGCCGCCAAGCGCCTGTTTCAACGTGTCATATCGTTCCTTGGCCGTATGGTGCTGGTCTTTCCAGTCGGCAAAGGGATGGCAGCTGGCCGCAATAGGCGCCAGATTATGCCGCGCTGCGTGGCGTGAAACACAAGAGCGCAACCGTTTCAGGTCTTCGCGTGCATCAGCAATGGTCGGGCAGACCCGGGTGCCCACCTCAATCTGGCATTGCAGAAACTCGGGGCTTACCTGTCCCTTTAAATCATCCTGACAGGCCTGCATCAGGTCTGGCGGCGCCACTGCCAGGTCCAGGCTGTCGCGATCGACAAGCAGGTATTCTTCTTCAATCCCGAGTGTAAAGGTGTTCTGCAACCGCCATCCTCCTTGCCGCAAAGTAACCTGCTGTATCAGCCTATTGCGCAAGGCGGCGCAGGTAAATGCTTTGGCTGTTCTCGGGCCACAGCCTTTAAGATCGCTGCTTACGCGATCTTTGTCGCAGCGGATTTTGAAAAGCCAAAGAAAAAGCCCCGACAGGAGGTGTCGGGGCTTTGGTGTTAGTGCAGTTCAAAGGTTGGTTTATTCCATCACGGGAATGCTGAACTCGCCACCTTCTTTGATCCCTGAAGGCCAGCGCGCGGTGACCGTCTTGGTGCGTGTGTAGAATTTGAACGCATCTGGTCCGTGCTGGTTCAGATCGCCGAAAACCGACTTCTTCCAGCCGCCAAAGGTGTGGTAGGCCAGCGGCACCGGAATTGGCACATTGATGCCCACCATGCCAACGTTGATCCGGTTGGCAAAGTCGCGCGCAGCATCACCGTCGCGGGTAAAGATTGCGGTGCCGTTGCCATATTCATGATCCATCGCCAGACCAATCGCCTCTTCATAGCTTTGCGCACGTACGGTGCTCAGAACCGGGCCGAAGATCTCGTATTTGTAGATGTCCATGTCTTTGGTGACGTTGTCGAACAAATGCGGTCCGACAAAGAACCCGTCCTCATAGCCCTGCAAAGCAAAACCACGCCCATCGATCACCAGTTTTGCGCCCTGATCGATCCCGGTTTGCACCAGACGTTCGATATTCGCCTTGGCCGCAGCCGTGACAACGGGGCCGTAATCCACATCATTTCCAGACGTGTAAGGGCCAACCTTCAACGCCTCAATACGTGGTACGAGTTTTTCGATCAGCCGATCAGCGGTATCGTCGCCGACCGGAACCGCAACCGAAATCGCCATGCAGCGTTCGCCCGCAGCGCCGAACCCGGAACCGATTAGTGCATCCGCGGCCTGATCCATGTCCGCATCCGGCATGATGATCATGTGGTTTTTCGCACCGCCAAAGCACTGGACCCGTTTGCCGTTAGCGCAGCCGGTTGCATAGATGTATTCGGCAATCGGGGTTGATCCGACAAAGCCGACCGACTGGATCACGTCATGGTGCAGGATCGCATCCACCGCTTCTTTGTCGCCGTTCACAACTTGCAGGATGCCTTTTGGCAGCCCGGCCTCTTCCATCAGTTCTGCCAGCATCAACGGCACAGAGGGGTCCCGCTCGGACGGCTTCAGGATGAAGGCGTTGCCACAGGCGATCGCCGGCGCAAACATCCACATCGGGATCATTGCGGGAAAGTTGAACGGCGTGATGCCGGCAGAAACGCCAAGCGCCTGACGCATCGAATACATATCAATGCCGGGCCCTGCGCTGTCGGTGTAATCCCCTTTCAGCAGTTCTGGTGCGCCAATGCAGTACTCAACAACTTCAAGACCGCGCTGCACGTCGCCCGCCGCATCTGGCAGGGTTTTGCCATGCTCGCGGCTGAGCGCCTCGGCCAACTTGTCCATGTCGCGGTTCAGCAGGCCGACAAATTTCATCATCACCCGGGCACGGCGCTGCGGGTTTGTCGCGGCCCATGCAGGTTGTGCAGCAAGCGCGTGTTGAACTGCTGTGTCCATCTCTGCCGCAGAGGCCAGTGGACACTTGGCCTGCACGTCGCCGGTTGCCGGGTTGTAGATGTCTGAAAAACGGCCCGATGTGCCTTGGACATGGGCGCCGTTGATGTAGTGGGTCAGCTCTTGCATGATATCTCTCCCTGAAATTTGAGCGCAGTATAGTCTTGCAAAAATCAGGCGAACAGAGGCAAGATTTCAAAATTGATCTTGCAAAAATGCAAAGGTAATTCGAATGCAGCCACATTGGGACGATCTGCGGGTATTTCTGGCCGTCGCGCGCGAATCCAGCTTGTCGGGGGCCGGAAAACGGCTGCGGCTTGATCCTGCGACAATCGGCCGGCGGATCGCGCGCCTTGAAGCCACTATGGGTGTAGACCTATTTGCAAAATCTCCGCAAGGATATGTGCTCAGCGATGTCGGGCAGCGTTTATTGGTGCGCGCAGAACAGGTCGAACAGGCCATGCAGGCTGCGTCAGAAGTACCTGGCGCTGCGGATGTAGGATTAAGTGGTCAAATCAGGCTGGGCGCACCGGACGGATCAGCAAATTATCTGCTGCCTCAGGTCTGTGCCGCGATTTGTGACAAAAACCCGAATCTGGACTTGCAGATTGTTGCGCTTCCCCGTGTGTTCAATCTGTCGAGACGGGAAGCAGATGTGGTCATCGGTGTCAGCGCACCAACGTCAGATGGGCTGCACGTTCAGCAACTGACGGATTACAAGCTGCACCTGATGGCCACGCGACGCTATCTGCAATCGCACCCGCCGATAGAGACGCTGGAGGATCTGCACCAGCACCGCATCATTGGGTATATCCCGGACATGATCTTTGACAGTGAATTGGATTATCTGTCGAATTTGGGGCTCAAACGCGTCGCATTGTCTTCGAATTCGGTCTCGGTCCAAATCAACATGGTACGGCAAGGCAGCGGCGTTGGGGTAGTGCATGATTTTGCGGCACCGGCCATCCGTGGATTGCGCAAAATACTGCCGGATCAGATCAGTCTGACACGCAGCTTCTACCTGATCCGCCATAAGAACGAATTGCAAAGTGTGCGTATGAATCGCTTTTCAGAAATCCTAGCGCGTGGGCTTGCCGACGAGGTCGCCCGGCTTGAGGCTCTGACTTGACTTGAACGGGCATTGAGGCAAGGCTGGGCCTGTCCGAGAATTTCCAAGGAGGGTCGCCATGTTAGTGCACCAGATTCTGAAATCCAAAGCCGATGAGTCAGTCATGACAGTGCTCCCGGGCACGTCGATTGAGGACATTCTCAAGATCCTTGCTGACAAGAGGATTGGTACGGTTCTAGTGTCCAAGGACGGCAAAACGCCTGCGGGCATTTTATCTGAACGCGACATCGTTCGAAAAATGGCCAAACACGGGGCTGCGGTTCTGGCGGCCAAGGTCGAAGACTATATGACAACCAAGCTGGTCACATGCGCGCGCAACGACAACGCGGATGCGGTTCTGAGCCAGATGACTGAGGGTCGGTTTCGTCACATGCCTGTGCTTGAGGACGGCGCGCTGGTCGGTCTGATATCGCTTGGAGATGTGGTCAAGGCACGTCTGGCTGAACTTGCCATGGAAAAAGATGCGCTGGAAGGCATGATCATGGGGCATTAGCGCCCCTGCGACTTAGGCGCAGCGTTTGTTGGGTCTCCCCGAAGAAAACGAACGATTTCATGACCTGTTCCAAGGAGAGCATTGATGCGCATTGGCCTGTATCCCGGCACCTTTGATCCCATTACTCTGGGACATGTGGATATCATCCGGCGCGCCTCGGCGTTGGTGGATCGATTGGTGATCGGCGTGGCGATCAATCGCGACAAGGGGCCGTTGTTTTCGCTGGAAGAACGCGTCGCCATGATCGAAGTTGAATGTGCAGACCTGTCGAGACAGACCGGCACTGAGATCGTCGTTCATGCCTTTGAGAACCTATTAATCGATTGCGCCCATGATGTTGGCGCGCAAATCATCGTGCGTGGTTTAAGAGCTGTCGCTGATTTTGAATATGAATATCAGATGGTTGGCATGAACCGTGTTCTGGATGATAGTGTCGAAACAGTGTTTCTGATGGCCGAAGCACGGCATCAGGCGATCGCCTCAAAACTGGTCAAAGAAATCGCCCGTTTGGGCGGAGATGTGGGCAGCTTTGT
>CBDTVL010000257.1:0-5314 GCA_965363755.1 uncultured Sulfitobacter sp. | reverse complement strand
CGTCTCCGCGGGGAGTGCGTGGCTCTGCGACATGCCGGGTGCCATCGCGCATCTCAATGGTCACCTCAGCCCAACGTTTGCCGACACTGATCTCGGTCAGATGTGGATCGTCGATCAGAACTGTTGCCCGGCTGATCCGCAAGATGTCGGGGTCTTTCAACGTGGCAGCGTCCAGTTCGGGCACGCCGACTTGCCCACGCACAATCATCGCGGCCACGGGAAAGGCGATGGAATAGGCAAATTCGTCCGCACTGGCGGGCGTATGTCCCGCCAGTCGGGTGGCATTGTGAAAGGTGCGGATTTCGACCCGGGCAATATCCACATGGTTCAGATCATGCCGGTCCGTCAGATCGTGCGCCGCATCAAGTGCGGGATGCGCCCAGCGACAACAAGGATAAGGTTTGTAATGGGTGTCCTCCGCCACGCGCCAGTTGGTGCCAAGATCAGCCCAGTGCTCGGCGGCGTCTGTCCCTTCGCAGGTCAGGGCAGGGGCGCCGGTAAATCCCAGCATTGCAAGATAGGCTCCGGTCACCCCCGACGGTGCGCCCCAGCCAACCCCGTCACGCAGCATGGTCGGGTGATCGATGCAGCGCATCATCTGGCTGCGGGGCCCGTGATATTCGCCGATGCCTGCGGCGTGGCGTATGACGTCGCCGTCGCCGCCCAGTTGGCGGGCGACGGCTGCGGCCACGCCCACGGCGGTCCATGCGCCTGACGTGTGGTAGTCCGCGCATGTCGCATGTTGGGTTATCCCGGCCCGGTAGCTCAGTTCATAAGCCACGGCGAGCACAGCGGCAAATTGTGGGCCATCCATCGCCCGACCTTTGTTTGCCTCGGCATCGGCCACCGCCAAAAGTGCCGGAAAAACTGCTGAGCCAGCGTGGCCTTTGCACGGCGATGTGCCGTCGTGGGCGTCAATACTGTCGATCGTGAAGGCGCCCGCCATGGCGGCCCCAGCCGGGCTGACCGTCCGCCCATCCATCAACATGCGAGCCGGGCCCGCATCGGTCACGCCAAACAACGCCAGTGCCCCCTTGCGCGCGATACTCGATAGTTCGCTGGTTGATCCGACAGCGGCAACGCCCATGGTGTCGGTAAAGCTGCGGCGCAGGACGCTTAGAACCGAGGCTGGGATATCCTCATAGCTCAGTTCGGCAGCAAAACGGTGAAAGGGCAGGGGCATTGGCGTCTCCTTTGTCCATGCAGAGTAGAGCCGGGCCGATGCTGATCTGGTCTGTATGCGTCACATTTTTCCTGTTTTGGCGGATATATGGATGCGTGACCTGAGCCAGTATTGTGGCGGACCTAGACACGGGTTCGCTTCTCAAATCGCGGCAGCATGGCAGAGAAATCGCGGCCTTTGCCGTCTTCTTCCTCAACAAAGCGTTGATACAGATCGCGCGCCATCTGACCCATGGGCGTGTCCGCATCCACGGCTTCTGCGGCTTGCTGGGATAGTCGCAAATCTTTTAGCATCAGATCCGCCGCAAAACCCGGTTGGTACGCATTGTCGGCAGGAGATTGTGGGCCGATACCGGGGGCGGGACAGTAGGCATTCATGGACCAGGAATACCCCGAAGACGTCGACACAACGTCAAACATCTTTTGCCGGTCAAGACCAAGTTTGTCGGCCAGCGCAAAAGCCTCGCAGGTTACGATCATGGTGACGCCAAGGATCATGTTGTTGCAGATCTTGGCGGCCTGTCCCGCGCCAGCTTCGCCGCAGTGCACCGCCTTCTGACCCATTATCTCAAAAAGAGGCGCCGCCTTGGCAAACGCAGCGTCCGACCCGCCGGCCATGAAGGTCAGCGTTCCAGCCGAGGCACCGCCAACACCACCAGACACCGGCGCATCCACAGCGAGAAGGCCCGCCTTTTGAGCGTCTAACGCCACCGAGCGGGCGCTTTCTACATCAACGGTCGAACAATCTATCAGCGCCGCCCCGCGGGTCATAGCGGGGAGTATCTCGGCAGCAACTCTTCTCAGGATATCACCATTGGGAAGCATGGTTATCACAACATCCGCGCCAGTCGCCGCCGATGCCGCGGATTGTGCCATGCTCACCCCATTGATGGCGACATCGGCCTTGTCAAACCCGATCACCTCGTGCCCGGCCTTGACCAGATTGGCAGCCATCGGGCCACCCATGTTGCCTAATCCGATAAACCCGATTTTCATGACGTTTCCTTCCTTAGAAATTTAATGCAGCCTCGCCCAATGGCATCAGCATTCTGCTGACCGCTACGGATGGCACGTCTAACCCCGCAAACTGCCAATTTGGACTGCGGTCTTTGTCAATGATCGCCGCGCGGATACCCTCAATGAAATCACCGTGCTGCATTGCGCGATAGGTAAAGCGATATTCAAGCGCCAGTGCGCGGCGGATGTCCAATGTAGGTCCGCGCAAGCGGTGGATCATTTCAATGGCACAAGCCATGGAGAGTGGGGCATTGCGCGACAATTGCGTGAGGGTTTTGGCGGCGAAATCAGAGGGATCCGCCCGCAGCGTGATCAGGACGTCAGTCAGGGTCTCACCGCCAAAAAGGGCGTTGATCTGATCAAGTCGGGCACTCAGTGTTCCGTGCGGGGCCGGGGTGCTGGCAGCCACGACCAACGCGGCGTCGCCAGTAGCCTCGAGGTTGTTGATCAAACAAGGCCATTGTTCTTCGGCGATGAAATGATCGGCAAACCCGGCAAATATCGCGTCGCCTGCATTCATCCGTGCCGCAGTTGTGCCCAGGTATTCCCCCAGCCGACCCGGCGCAAGCGCGAGCATGAATGTGCCCCCGACATCCGGCACAAGGCCGATGCCACATTCTGGCATGGCAATCTGACTGCTGTGCCCGACGATCCGGTGAGACCCGTGGCAGCCGACGCCAACGCCGCCGCCCATTGTATAGCCTTGCAGGAAGCTGACGATTGGTTTGGGATATTCAAAGATCAACGCGTTCAGACGGTATTCATCCTGCCAGAACTGCTGACCATAAGAATAATCTCCGCCCTTACCTGTGCTGTACATCTCGGCGATATCACCGCCGGAACAGAACGCCTTATCCCCTGCTGCGTCTAATACAACCACAGAGACAGCGTCGTCCTGCCTCCAATCGATAAGCGCGGCTTCGATCGCCAGACACATGTCATATGTCAATGCATTCAGCGCCTGCGGCCGGTTCAGGGTAATACGACCCGCGCGCCCGGCGATGCGAATGTCGATATCGCTCATCTGGATTTCAGCATGTCGCGCGCCACGATCAGGCGCATGATTTCATTGGTACCTTCAAGGATTTGATGCACCCGCAGATCGCGCACCAGCTTTTCAATGCCGTAATCTGCCAGATACCCGTATCCACCATGCAGTTGCAGGCATTGATCGACAACTTTGCTTCCTGTTTCGGTCACAAACTTCTTGGCCATGGCGCAGAATTTGGTTGCATCAGGCGCGCCCTGATCCAGTTTCCATGCTGCGTGACGCAGAAAAGTCCGAGCGGCCTGCATTTCGATTTCCATGTCGGCCAGACGGAACTGCAGGCCCTGAAATTGATCGATGGGCTGACCAAAGGCTTTGCGTTCGCCCATATAAGCCAGCGTCGCGTCCAGTCCTGACTGGGCTGCGCCCAATGAGCATGCCGAGATGTTCAGACGTCCGCCATCCAGCCCCATCATGGCATATTTGAATCCGGCACCTTCGGCCCCGATCAAGCTGTCAGATGAGATTTTGCACTCATCAAACTGCACTTGCCGGGTGGGTTGGCTGCGCCAGCCCATCTTGTCCTCTAACCCGCCATAAGAAAGGCCCGGCGTTTCGCTCTGCACGATCAAAGCTGAGACGCCTTTGGGGCCGTCTTCGCCGGTGCGCGCCATCACGACATAGGCGTCGGAATATCCGCCACCAGAGATGAACGCTTTGGTGCCGTTCAGGGTGTAGCCTTCGTTGGTGCGCGTGGCCTTTGTTTTCAGCGCAGCAGCGTCGGATCCGGAACCGGGTTCGGTCAGGCAATACGACAGCACCGTTTTCATCGACAGAACGTCAGTCATCAGATCGGCTTTGAGGTCCTCGGAACCAAACGTGTCGATCATCTTGGCGCACATGTTGTGGATTGACAGGAACGCCGCGACCGAAGGACAGGCCATCGAGAGCGCTTCGAACACCAGAGTGGCATCAAGACGACTGAGACCAGAGCCTCCGGATTCTTCGCTGACATAAAGCCCACCAAAACCCAGTTCCGCAATGCGCGGCCAAAGCTCTTTTGGAATTGTGCCGTCAGCTTCCCAAGTGCGGGCGAAAGGCGCAATGTTCTCTGCACCAAAGGCGCGCGCCATATCATAAATGGCGGACTGTTCTTCACTTAGCGCGAAATCCATCGAGGGGCCTCTTGTCTTCACCGTGCAGGAATTGAACGTTCGTTTTTTTAACGGAGCAAGAGGCGATTTGGCAAGAGCTTCAGACTATGAAACGCCCGGTTCTTGCAGCCTTTAATGGTAGATCGCGCCATTAACCCCGGTGGTTGATGAAGGCTGTCAGCTTCACACGCGCCATTGACGGTTCGGACAAAGGCAGGTGCAGCGTGCATGAAGGCGAGGTGTGAGCCTTAGGTGAACATCGAGAAATTGAGAATCTCAGGGGCTCAATCTCGCAACGATAGCGAGTCAAGGTGTATCTGCAAGAGCAACTACAACCATTACGTGTGCGAGAAATTGCCGATCCATCAAACTTGGCGACATTAGGGCATTGAAAGATAATAAAAAAATCCGGCAAACAGATAGGGCGTTTGTTGAAGCGGTCAATGACGAAAATTCCCATTTTCACAATTGCGGCGATTTTACGCCGATGGTATACTTTACCTCGCGTCAATGCTTGTGTGACTTACTGAGTGGGGGGCGCAGGCCCGGTTTTTAAAAGGGCCAAGCGGCATTGTTTTTTTGGTATCATGTTAGAAGGTTCTATGCTGTGTGTGTGGAGTAAAAGCGCTGTAAGTGCGGCGGTGCGTTGCAAGTTCAGTTTCTATGTTTGCTGCGTGCCGAATTGTCTAGCTGGTTTTTGTCGAAGGAGGCAAAGGGGGCTGCCGTACAAATTTACAATGCCTATTTCAAGCCTCAGGCAACTGGGGTTGATTACGATAGGGTGGTCCGTTGGGCCACCCTTTTTCGTTTTGTAGCTCAGAAACGGAGGGCCGTCTTGGGCGCGCCATAGGGATAGCGTTTCACGCGCCCAACAGGGCATGAGTTTCGAGGCAAGCCGGGCTTGGCGTTGCAGGGCAAAACAAATCGCACCGTGGCAGTTGCACAATTAGTCGGTCTTTTGGAGGTGTTTTTT
>CBDTVL010000256.1:0-5329 GCA_965363755.1 uncultured Sulfitobacter sp. | reverse complement strand
CCGCACCCCATGCGCCGCCTCCAGCGCATCCCGAAGTTCGCAGAGCGTGATATCGAGGTCCTGGCTCACCAGTCCGATCAGAGAATCGATGAACCAGTTCAGCTTTCTGCCACCAAGGTGCCCGCCACGCGGCTTGGCATCAACGATGCAAGTTATGGCAGGGTGAAGTCCTGATGGGCAAAGGCCGGGCGCATGACTGCAACGATCAAAATCAGCTCAAATCAATCCTTGCAAAAAGGCGGGGTCCATATACCTCCACACATGACACCACCCTCTGGACACACGACTTCAAGGCCATCACCTATAAGATCAATGCCCTGGAAAATTGGGTGGCCATCACAAAACCCGCTAGTATTTTGAATCAGGAAGATTCTCCAAGAAAATAGAGGAAAGAAATGGAATTTGTGACGGTTTGTCTGGATTTGCGGTGGGGAGCGTGAATTTCTCGAACATCTTTATACAGTTAAGTCGTGTGCTTGTTCTGGTGCTTGTTCTGACAGGGTGCGCCTCTTCCACCAGAACAAATTCGGACACCTCAGAGGTCATTGAACGACCCATAGCCGTCCTCGGCTTCAAAGACCGGGCTCAACAAGATAAACAGTCGCAAGGAGGTGTGACGGTTGGCGTTGAGATCCTCACTCAGGACGAGATCGAGGCGCAATTTGGCCTTCCTCTGCTCGGTAAAAATATATGGCCGGTCTGGATTACGGTCGATAACCGGACATCAAATCGCCTGCTCTTCTCGCCGGTAGATTTCGATCCAGGACACTTCTCATCGAGCGAGGTCGCATGGAGAACAAGAAGCGCCTCATCACTGACTTTCGAAGCTCAGCGCTCCGAGTTGGACCTGCAACAATTTCCCTTGTTGGTCGAGCCAGGAAAGACGGCCTCAGGGTTCGTTTATTCAGATCTCGCGCGCGGCGCACGATTTTTTAGTGTTGTCCTGTACAGTCGCACCGAGACCCACCGCTTTGCCTTTGGTGAAGTGGCGCCCGGGTTCAAGGCAGACTTCTTGGAAGTCGATTTCGACGGACTCACTCGGGGCCATGAAATTGCGAACCTGTCCCAGAACGAGTTGCGCGCTTTCATTCAGGATTTGCCCCCAACCGTTTTAGGCCCGGATTTGTCAACAAACGGAGATCCACTGAACATCGTTTTTGTCGGCGGTGGCGAAAAGATCCTCTTGGCGCTTGGGGAGAGCGATTGGGATGTCAGCGAGACGACGTCCGCAAATTCGGCGATTCGAACGATGCTGTCTTCTGTTTTCGGAAAGCTCTATCGAACCTCACCGGTCTCATCGCTCTACCTGTTTGGCAGGCGGCAGGACATGGCATTGCAGAAAGCCAGACACTCAGTGCAAGAACGAAACCATATGCGACTCTGGCTAGCGCCGGTCACATTCCGAGGTCAACCGGTCTGGGTTGGACAGATTAGCCGCGACATCGGCGTGAAATTGACATCGAAGACTCTCGTCACCCACAAAATCTCACCAGACGTCGACGAAGCAAGAAACGTCCTTATGTTCAATATGCTTCAGACGGGGTGGTTTCCAGAATTCGGTTTTGCGGAAGGTGTTGGTGAGGTCCCGTCTGAAAATCCTCGCAAAAACTATACCGATGACCCCTATTTCACTGACGGATACCGGCTCGTGCTTTTCAGTGGCGTTCGCAGCGAAAAAACCGATGAGGTTCGCATGGTCGATTGGGTCAGAACTGGGGAGCAGTTGACTAAAAGCGATGAGGTGAGAGAGTAATGCGGGCTCTTTTGGCCGTAGGCTAGTGCACGGGAAGTAGTTATGAGTTGGGTGGGCGCTGATTTTTACCTCTCGTTGCCATCCCCAAACGAGGTTTCGCGTGCCCCTTACAGGAACTTGGGGGTGGCCAGCGGGACAGAAAAGCGTCGCCGGGTGACAAGATTTGGTTGGGGCTGTTTGTGACATTGCGGCAAAGTACAAGAATTTTCGTGAATATCGTTTTAGTGGCCGTGCTCGCTGCCTGTTCGACAGAACCGCTCGCACCCTACTCAACCGAAGCTGGTCCTGTGCCACTTGCGGCCAAAAGCTTGAACGGCTTGTCGGATGAAAGGGCGCGGTTCCGAGAGATCTTTTGTCAAATTCTTGATGCTCGGGGCAACGACCTGCCCGACTACCGACCCTGCGAGGTAGCGTTAACTCGGGTCGGTCATGAACCTTCTGGAGCTGGGAGCCCCGTCTCGTTGGGATACTCTGACTCGCGGTTGAAAGCTCTCTTTGTTCCCGGTATCGCATGGGATTGCTTCTCAGAGTGGCTGGAACCGCCCGCTACAGCCATACAACACATCCGCCGTTTCGGTTTTGACTTTGCTGCCGTCCCAGTGGACGCGCTTTCGAGCAGCTCGAAAAATGCCAGAAGTATTAGGGACACAATTTTAGCGGAAACGCAGGATGTCGAGAAAGCCAGATTGATACTTATTGGGTATTCAAAGGGAACGCCTGACATTCTGGAGGCAATTGGATCCTATCCTGAAATTCGTAATCGGATAGCCGCTGTTGTAAGCATTGGAGGAGCCGTGGGCGGCTCGCCACTCGCTAATGACGTGGAACAATCGAAAATCGCGCCAATTCGTTACTTTCCTGGAGCACACTGTACGAAGGGGGATGGCGGTGGAATCGATAGTTTGAGACCCCAGACGCGGAAAGCTTGGTTGGCAAAAAATCATTTGCCAAAAGGACTAAAATACTACTCACTCGTGTCGCTGCCAGATCCCAACAACGTTTCAACGGCTCTGAAGCCAGGCTTTCGAGAACTTTCCAAGATCGATAGGGCGAACGACGGCCAGTTACTTTACTATGACCAGATTATTCCAGATAGCGACTTTCTCGGCTATTTGAATGCCGATCACTGGGCTCTGGCTGTCCCCATCGCACGATCTCATAAAACTCTTGGAAAGATACTCGTTGACCGAAATGCGTATCCGCGAGAGGCACTTTTGGAAGCCATATTTCGTTTCGTCGAAGAAGATCTGAAAGAGTAGTGGCCGGTGTCTGTTTTCTCAAACCTTTCTTGGTCTTGTCCCACTTACGTTCCGGTCTCCCAACCCATTTATGCAGCCTTTCGTTCGAAGGCCTAGGTTGCTTATGCTGGCGCTTTTGCGAAAGCGTCCCGAAGTGCGGCGATCCCTACCTCTTCAGTGTCGCGCTCATACTGACGCAGGCGGGGCCAAGGGAGGGCCTGAGGATGCGTCATGCGCTTGGCGTCGTGCCGCTGGCCGAAGCTCCAACCCTGCGCCTCTTTGCGGCTCACCCACGCGGTGTGCAGGTCCATCGCGGTGGTATTCTCGGGATCGCTTAGGAATAGAATAATACTCGCCTCATGCTCTCGCAGATCGCTTTCGAGCAGGGGCTGATCGTCGGGCACACCGTATTCGGTGTACATTGCCCGTAGGTAAGTGGTTAGAAGGTTTTTCATAGTGTTTAATTTCATTGGTGTTGTGAGCGCCCGATCATCCATCTTGCGTCACCAGTTCCTTTATTGCCGTTTGCTCGACCGGCTGATCCACTTCAGGATCACTGCTCCGGTTAGCCTCCTTTACAGGTGCCTCTCCCGACCCCTGCCAGACGCGATAACGCCCGGCGACGATCCCCGGAGTGCCGCTCATCAATGCGGCTTCCATTGACCAACTCGACCCGTCCTGCGCCACGAAGATGAACCCGGGCATGAAGGGCTGCGCCCAAGGGTGGCGCTCGACGGTGTTCCCTGTGCGATGCACAATCAGAGCGATGTCGGCCTCGACGGTCATTCCGGGCTGGATCTCATCCGGACGATGGCTGGCAGTGGTTGCATCCCACTGACGCCAGTCGCTCCATTCCTGTTTCTTCTCCATAGTTCGTCCTTTTTGGTTTTATTGTGAGTGGGTCTGCCGCGGGCGACATGCCCGGTGGCTGTTTTGGCGGATCACTCCGCCATCTGACGGATGTGGCCCTTCACGTCGTCCTCACGGGTGCGGATCTCGGTATCGGTCACGACATGGCGAGGATTTTACATTGGCCATGGGAAGGTCTCCTTTGTTCCCGCGTGGGCGCATGCCGCCAATGGCGGAACCACCCCGGGGGACCGGGGTTGGTGAACGCAAGGCGTCCGTCTTCATGCAGTTTTGGTTTCGACCGTGCCGTCGGCCTTCATCAGGCGGGCGGCATCAGCCCGCGACCAGATATTCGCACCGGTCGCAAGCATTTCTCGGGCGGTCTATACCTTGGCGGTCCTCCGCGACTTACAGGCAAAGCCCGACAGACGGGCGTGGCTGCCGAAGCAGCTATTTAATGTCATGGGATATGTTGTCCCGATGTTGCCAAGCTTGCGCTTGACCATGTGCCGGATTTCCGGGGGCACCTTGCTCGGAGCAGGTTGCCGTCAGCCGAAGCTGATCTCTTCACACAATTGGTATTTAGAATGTTGAGACTGGAAGCACAACCAAGTGAGTTTTGAATTTCTGCCATTTTTGTTCGAATGCGCGCCAAATGCCGTTTTACTGGAGACTGCATTCCTAGATGGAGCGCCAACCCGCGGTCGCCTCGCCGATTAGTTCCAGTAGAAATTTCCAACATCCTGTTGCAAATCAGCCCCCGACCCGCAAAATGCCCCTATGTTAATTGCAACACCACACCCCGACGTTCAGCCCACCAGCCCTCCTGACTGGATACCCATTAATGACGCCCTCAAAAACCTGAAGGTCAGGAAACGCATCTTGAAACGGGACTGGCGGTCAGAGGTCGCTGCAGTAGATGGCGCATGGCTCGTCTGGTATGATTTCAATGATGACGATGAACTGCACATCGGTCTCGGCCTTGTCCAACATGCGGCGAACGAAAAAGAAGTCCGGAAACAAAATCAGGTCACCGTGCGTCCGTTTAAATCCCCAAAGACCACCGTGATCATCCCGATGATCCTCGGTGCCGTCGATATCCCAGACAAGGAACGCGGCATCTGGTCGGTTCTCGACGGACTGGATGCCGAACGCGCTGGCGGAATGCTCAAGGGCGATAAGTGGTGGAACATCGGATCAGGTGAACACGGAGCACCAACGACGTTCTTCAACCCGGCGCGCTGGCGGGAAGATATGGAACGCAGGAAGGCCAAACCATGCCTAACCCGCACCATTGGGTAGGGGAGCCAATGACAGTACAGCAACAGGCCACCCACCCATGAAGCACGATTGGATCAACGCGGCGCAGGATGGGCAGGCTGTGGGCCGTTCGCGACAAATGCTGCACCATGCACATTTCGACACTAAGGGCGGAAAGCCGCTCTCTGTCTGTGGCTAAGTCAAGGATGTTTGGTTCAGTGTCTTCCGG
>CBDTVL010000255.1:0-5334 GCA_965363755.1 uncultured Sulfitobacter sp. | reverse complement strand
GGCTAAGAAGGATTGGGCCAGACGAAATCAGGGCGCAGGCCTTCGTGAACCGGGCAGCCGTCATCCGGCCGGGAAACACCCGTCGCCGGATCGTAGAACGCGTGATAGCTGGCTGCCGGGAAAGAGGCTTCATATCCCATCAGGTTGGGCACGATCACACGGATGCGGGATTGCTTGTCATCCAGCATGATCGGCGTGCCGCAATCTGCACAGGTGCACAGCTCCAGCGGGCCGTCGGGGCTGTTGGCGTTGAACGGCTGACGATTCAACCCGGCCTCGTTATCGACCACCACCTCACCGTGATTGAAAAACGCCACATGGGTAGTCGATTGCCCAGTCACGGATTTGCAGACCGAGCAATGGCAGGTGTGATTGTCGATCGGATCGTGATCGGAATACGTATGGATGTGGTCGCAGCCACCAGCGAATTTATGCGACATTTGTTTTCTCCTTCTAGCATCAAGGGTGTTATTCTGAATGTGCCGGCGCATCGCGCCCGCCTGCCCTCAATGGAGAGGACAATAGGTGAAAAACGTGAACTGGCGCGAGTCATTTTCTTATCTGCAGTTGAAGCTGACCATCTCGGACGTCAAAAATACCTGCCAACCGCAGCGGACAGCGTCCGACCCGAGGGGTTATCTTTGGCGGGCTTAGATCACGATGGCGAAGTGCTGGAAAGCCATGTCACGAAGCGCCAAGACCGCAAAGCCGCATTGAAATTCCTCAAGAAATCAATGAAACGCTATGGTCGACCTAAAGGGTTCTGCTAGACTGTGTTGCTTGAAACGTGCAATGGCCGGATCGTGCCCTTAAGCCATTTATCATTCCGACATGATGAGAGACTTAGTCACACAGTTTTCTGCAATCAGCAGCAAAATTGTGGTCGCAATGCGGTCTCGTGCATCAGAAGAAAGAACCTTTGGGAGGAAAAAATGAAGAAATTCTTAGGTAGTGTAGCTGCATAGATCCTCGTTGGAGCGCCGGCGTTCGCGCAATCAAACCTCGAAAAGCTCGGCGCAATGGCCGTCAAACCGGTCATTTGAAACCGGTTCGAAATGCAGACTTGCCGACCAATAAAAACAAATTTTTGTTGTTTCGTGAAATACGATCGCTTGATTGGCCACAGCGAGGATTGCCAGTATGCAGTTTAACAACCTACCGGTTTGGTAACGGACCGAGGCTAAGGTGTGACAGCTTTATACAAAACAGTTTTGGGGATTGGGTCGATGCCTCAATCCAGCCGCCACAATACCGGGCGCAATCTTGATCTAGAAGATTGCTGCTGCTTGACGTATGCACTGGCCAGCCTGCCCGGAAATTTTGGCACCAATTTTATCTCATGGTATGTTTCAGATGAAGACTCCCTGTTTGCCTCGAGCAGAACAACTGTCGGCCAGAGCAACTGCTTGCGCCGCCAATTCTCAGGAGGCGACGTTGGTGTTGTATTCTCACTTTGAGTGAGGTGGAGGGGTTCTACCTTTCGGTTGGTGAGGGTCATTCAATTTGGGTCGAGACATTGGGACCACCCGATGGTGTGCCTGCATTGTTCCTGCATGGTGGCCCCGGGAGCGGGTGTAATCCCTCACAACGAGAATTGTTTGATCCCACCAGACATCGCGCAGTCTTTGTCGATCAACGGGGCGCTGGACGAAGCCTTCCTCATGGTGAACGCAATGCGAATACCACCGCCCATTTGATCGATGATCTGGAAAATGTGCGCTCTCACCTTGATATCGAACGCTGGTTATTGGTCGGTGGATCATGGGGGGCCACCCTTGCGTTGGCCTATGCAAATGCTCATCCTGGGCGCGTCTCTGGTATAGTGCTTCGCGCAACGTTTCTGGGCACAAAGGCTGAATTGGAATGGGCTTTTGACACCGGCCTTGCGGCATTCCAGCCCGAATTGCATGCCCAGTTGCTGGCGCAAGCGCCGGACGGGCTGAATTCGCTTTGGCGGCGCGTTCTCGACCCAGATCCTCTAGTTCATGTTCCGGCTGCTCGGGCATTTGGAAATGCTGAACGCGCGATGTCGGTATTGATCCCACCTGGAGTGAAGTCTGATAGTCCATTGGCAGCGTCGACGTTCATGGAGGCGCACTACTTCCTGAACGACTGCTTTCTTCCGCCAGATGCGCTGTTAACGCGCGCACCTGACCTTGCCCACATTCCGGGCATCGTCGTGCAGGCAAGACTAGATCTTCTGTGCCCGCCTAAGACCGCCCACCGGCTGGTCGCAGAATGGCCGGGGTCGCGGCTGGTCATAGTTGAGGCTGCCGGGCATACCCTTGGTCATAAGGCCATCTTCGAAGCAGTCCGCGCCGGCATCTCTGATCTGACCGGCGAACTTAGTCCGGTTGCATGACAAATGCGCGTGGGCGTTCCGACAGAGCCGCATCAAGGCCCTCTCGCGGACCCAGAACGACGGTTCTCGCCTTTGGCAACTCCGCCTCGAACGCCTGAGAAAACTGACTAATCGAGTCGGCAGTGACGCTTTGCACATTCTCCAATTCCGATTGCCGCATCTCATCGGTCTCGCCGCACAAATGACGCTGCAGCGCGACCGTAAGACGGTCGTCGCGGCGCACTGGACGAACAAGCTGCCCCGTCTTGCCTGCGATGCAACGTTTAAGTAAATCGCCGTGGGCATTGTGTCTCAACCAGAGCGGCGCCTCTCGAAAGCGGTCCAATGTGGCAAGCGGAAATGGATCGCGTATTGAGAGTAAAGTCAGTATTCCATCGCCAGTGTCGTAACGGCAGCGGGTGGAGTAAGCTCCGCCAGCCACCCGAACGCTGTCCCAAAGCCATCCGGTTTCCAGCATATGCGCCGCAACATGTGCAGAACCGGCTGCTTCTAGTGGCAAAGCTTGCCCGGTCGTAAAGTTGGGCGCGCCTGTCGGTATTCCCTCGTTCGACGACAGGTCAAGTGGGGACGGTTGTGTGCAAATCTTGTCTTTGCGGCATAATTCAGCAACAAATTGATCAGCCAAAGAAGGCTTTACGCCACTGACGGCAAGATCAACGCGGGATTCCTCTAAAAGGCGTTTTTGCAGTTGGGTCAATGCAGTGGCCAGTTGCTCGGGGTCGCGCGCTGACAGTCTGTTCAGCGTAGGTTGACGCGCAAGCCCATTCAGCCGTTCTTGCACCGCACCGGCAGTGCTGCTCAAGGCGTGTAGTCGGGTCTCACAATAAAGGTGCCCAAAGGATGCGATTTGCGATTTTAGGGTCGAAATATCCGTCTCAATCCGCCGGTTGATCGCATCCACCCCTGGAATTTTCCGCAACAAAGCTTCGCGTATGTAATCCAGCAATATGTCGGCACGGGATGGCAGAGACTTGCCACTTATAAATAACCATGCTCCGTCGACCTTGCCACGGCCCACGCCGCTCCAGAAACGTGTTGAGATTTCGACATTTTCAAAAGTACATGCTGCCGCGACGAGACCAGCGAAAATTGGGACCAGTTCGATCTCTTGTAAGCTTAATCCGGACAAAGAAACAGCGAGTTCGGCTAGGGCAAGATCCGGCCCGATGGTTGGAACATGCAGGACGCGCTGGGTGACATCGACCGAAATTCGACTGATCTCGCGGGGCAAGGCGTCGCGTTTAGTATAGGGTAGCCCCAATATGGGTGTGCGCTGGGTGGG
Source organism: uncultured Sulfitobacter sp. (assembly GCA_965363755.1). Lineage (GTDB taxonomy): Bacteria > Pseudomonadota > Alphaproteobacteria > Rhodobacterales > Rhodobacteraceae > JL08. The sequence continues at coordinate 1,690 of CBDTVL010000255.1, read as the reverse complement.
ATCCGGCGCTGGCTTCGTCCGGGTACGAGGTGCAGCGGCGTGGCTTACCGTGACCTCTGGATCCAGAGACAAGACAAGATTATGGGGGTTTTCTACCAGATCATGCCGCAGAAGGTGCAGCATGCACGCCGGGTCAGCTGCTATGGTCTGACGAAGGCTTGCAAGCCTTGTACCAATATCCAGCATTGCCAGGGGATCTGCCCCATGGCGCCACTGACCAAGTATCATGTTAAGAGCCCGCAGACCGGACGGCCCCTGGCTGAATTGACCGAAGCTTCGTAGCTGCAAGTCTAGCTGGTCCACAGCGCTAGCCACCCAATTCTCGGCCAGTCCATTTCTACTCAGTTGATCAAGTGTTTGCCGCACTTTGGAGGCGACCAAAGGCCCGGCTTCGGGTGGGTGGTCCGCCAATGCGATCTCGAAGGTGCCAAACGGTGTTTCTGAGGAAAAACCACGCCCGAATACGCGCCCACCCAAGTCTGACATCGCCTGTCTCAAAGCGCCGTTGGGCTCTGCAGACAATACTAACGACAAAGCGCTCCACAGATCGACGTTATCGACCTCAAACGCCCACCCAAAACCTGTCATAAAATGGCTTTCGGTTGGTGCTGTGAACGTCGATTTGACATGTCTGGCGTTCGAGAAAAACTCTGATAGTGCGCCGCAAGACTGAGCAGTATCTGTACGTGAACCAAGCAATTGATCAAGCTGATCAAGCTGGGTCATCAAGTCGAAGTTTCCCCAAAGAAAGAGCCTTGCATTGGCCGGACGATAGTGTGCCGCGTGAAAGCTCCTCAATTCCTCGGGTGTCAGCGTTTCTACAAGCTTCGGTGTGCCGCCGAAGTCGACAGCGTAAACTGTTCCCGGCAGCAACTCTTGCCGCAAATTATCAAGCATTCGGTTGTGCGGAACCGCGTGATGCCCGGCCATTTCGTTTTTAACAACCTCCCGCTCTTCAAGAATGTCTTCGTCGCGCAAGAGGGGATTGAAAACGGCGTCCAGCAAAACGTCTATCAGGTTGGAAAAATCTGTCTGATGCGTACCCGAAAGGTGAAAGAGTGTTGTGTCAGCTCGGGTTGACGCATTTAATCCTGTCAAAAGCGTTCCCTGGGTCAGTCCTGCGTAAAGGTTGGTCTGGGGATAGCGATGCGATCCGCGGAACACGAGATGCTCAAGAAGGTGCGCGACTCCGTTCGAATGGCGAGGATGCGTCTCAAACGCGATGCCGAATACCATTTCAGGATCCGCATTGCGCACTGCAAGAACCTCTGCGCCCGTCGCACGATGGCGGAACAATCTCCCTTCGCTGGATACTTCCTCCAACGCTCGCATATCAATGAACTCGAAGCTGTCATGCACTTTGCGTAGCAATCCTGTTTTTGCTCAATTAAATATCGGCCTGTGGGTTTGGGCTCGGAACAAGTTATCAGGCAATGTAGGACAAAACTAGCTTGAGCAGGGCGGGGCGGTTTCAGAGCGTTTACAGATGGCCAAATCATCGCCATTTCAGGCGTTGATGGTGTGGATATGCTGAACAAAGCTGGCGCCACTTGGAGAGAGCAGCGCTTCGGTTGATCTTGAAATTGGCGCGTGAGTAAAGGGGGCGCTCCAGGTTGAAGTGGTTGTGGAAGGAAGCATGAACGGCGGAGAATTTCTGCAAACTTCCCATACTACGGAAGCCCAACATCGC
>CBDTVL010000254.1:0-5354 GCA_965363755.1 uncultured Sulfitobacter sp. | reverse complement strand
CGCACATCAAAAACGCTGCCGTCGACGGAGATTCGTGTGGCAGCCAGATCGCGAAAATGCGGTCCCGGCCCGTTACACCCGCTAACGCTCAAACAGATCAGAAAACAGACAAACCTCATCCCGCCAGACATGTCCGGGACGGGTTAACAAATCATTAGACTCGCAGCAAAGCATACCAACCTAAAGGAATATTCATTGCTGCACCCAAGCTTTGGTCATATGATTTGACCAATCCTTATGCGAGCAAACCATGCCATTCAAGAGAGTTGAGCCAGAGAAACTGTCGACATCGGTTGTACGTCAGATTGAAAAGCTGATCCTGCAGGGGATTCTGCGCGCCGGGGAGCGACTGCCCGCCGAACGGGAACTTGCAGAACGTCTTGGCGTTTCGCGACCCTCGTTGCGTGACGCAATTGCAGAACTGCAGGAGCGTGGGCTGTTAACCTCGCGCGCAGGCTCCGGCATCTTTGTCGCGGAAGTTCTGGGGTCGGCCTTTTCACCAGCCCTGACTAGCCTGTTTGCCAGCCATGACGAGGCGGTGTTTGACTACATTGACTTCCGCCGGGACATGGAATCGCTGGCTGCTATGCGCGCCGCCCGCCTTGCTTCAGACACCGATTTGGCCGTGGTTCAGGCGATCTACGACAAGATGGCCGCCGCCCATTCCAAACGCAATCCTGAGGACGAGGCCCGGCTGGATGCCCAATTCCATATGTCGATCATCGAGGCGAGCCACAACGTTGTAATGCTGCATATGATGCGGTCGATGTACGAACTTCTGAAAGGCGGTGTGTTCTACAACAGGCAGGTTATGTTCAAGCAGCGTACGACACGCGACATGCTGCTGGATCAACACAAAGACATCAACGATGCCCTGCAAGCCCGAGATCCTGACGCCGCACGGTCTGCGGTCGAGGCGCATTTGAACTTTGTCGAGAATGCGTTGAATGATCAGCGCAAGGCCCTAGAGCATGAGGCGATTGCGCAACAGCGATTGCAGCATGAAACAGAGACCTAACGATTTGTCGGACGGTTGCCTGACACTGAACTGTTGCTCTTGTTATGCTAAGCAACTTTGGTGCGCGTCTGCCTGACCCGACCTCCAGTCATTTGAGCGTGTCAAAAACTAAACCCGGCCACAAAGACCGGGTTTAAATCACGTTGCACAGGTTGGGATTAGCCCACCACACCACTTTTTTAGTGCAGCTTGGCGTCAACTTCAGCAATCGCACTATCGATCAGTGCATTTCCGTCAGCGGCTGTCATCTTCTTGGCGATCACGTCACGCGCTGCAGCCACGGCGATGCTAACGGCCTGATTACGAACATCTTTGATAGCGGCCGCCTGAGCCGAGACAATTTGATCTTCAGCAGCAGCCAGTCGACGGGTAATGGACTGGGCCAGATCTTCTTTGGCCTGCTCAGCAGCCAGATTGGCCTCTTCCTTGGCCGCCAAAACGATACGGTCGGCCTGCTCCTGCACTTCTTTGTGCTTACGCTCATAACTGGCCAACAGTGTCTGCGCCTCTTCGCGCAAGGCGCGCGCCTCATCGATGTCAGATTTTATTCCGTCAGCGCGTTTGTCCAGCATGCCACCGACAATCGACGGCACTTTATAATAAACCAGCACCCCGATAAATGCGATGAACGCCAGCGATACGATGAAGTTTGTATTGTTCAGCGAAAAGAACGAGCCGCTCGCCGCCATCACCGGTGTTGCCGCGCCGACCGAAAGCATAAGTGCAATTAGATGTCGCATCTCAGTTATCCTTTCAACCGGGCGGTGACCGCGGACGATATGGTGCGCACATCTGCTTTGCCACCCATAGCCGCCACGATCTCTTTGGCCGTGTCTTTGGCGACCTCTTTGATACTGTCCATCGCGCCAGCGCGAATTTCAGCGATCGCCGTTTCGGACTCGGCCGATTTAGCGGCAATCTGTGCATCTGCTTTGGCGATGGCAACATTCAGGTCAGCATGAATATCAGCCTTGGCCTCTGCCACGATGCGGTGCGCCTCGCTGCGGGCATCTGCCAGCGCCTGATTATACGCGGCCTCGGCTTCACTCGCTTTTTGCTTCAGCTCTTCAGCTGCGGCAATGTCATTTGAGATAGTCCCCTGACGCTGGGCCAGAATAGAGCCAATCCGTGGCAATGCTACCCGCGACAGGATCAGATAGATAACCACAAGCGTAACAACGAGCCAGAAAATCTGGTTCGGGAAGTGGCTAAAATCTAGCTGCGGCATACCCGGAGCAGCATCTGCTGGATTGTGCATATCTACACCCAGCGCATCCGCCAAACCGTCGCCTGTAGCATTTTGCGTTTCGCTTGCCATGTCGTTCTCTCCTAAGGAACTAGCCGTTACATCGGGCAACCACTGGTGGTGCCTGCCCGATCGTAAGGAATTGTTGCCTTATGGATCAGACGGCAAACATCAGCAGCAAAGCGACGAGGAACGAGAAGATCCCCAGAGCTTCTGCAAACGCGATGCCGATGAACATTGTTGCGGTCTGACCGGCAGCTGCCGACGGGTTGCGCAAAGCACCCGACAGGAAGTTACCTACCACGTGACCCACACCAACGGCTGCGCCGCCCATGCCAGTACATGCCAGACCTGCGCCAATGTAGGCACCCATTTGTACAATATCGCCTTCCATGTCTTTTCTCCTTACGATGGAATTCAGTTGATTACGGAGGCGCGAAAAAAGCCCGCGCCAATGTTCTTAGTGATGTGGATGAAGCGCGTCTTTCAGATAAACGCATGTGAGGATCGCGAAAACATAGGCCTGGATGAACGACACCAGAACCTCCAACGCGTAGATCGCAGTGATCGCGATGATAGACAGTGGCGCGATTGCTGCGATTGCGGCAAAGCCTGCAAATACTTTGATCACAGCGTGACCGGCCATCATGTTGCCCGCTAGACGAATGGAGTGGCTGATCGGACGCACAAAATATGAAATAACCTCGATCAGCGCCAAGATCGGGCGCAACGCCAACGGCGCGGCACTTATCCAGAAAATGCTGAGAAAGCTCGCGCCATGCAGCACAAACCCAAGGATCGTCACGGTCAGGAACACGGCCATCGCCATCACGGCTGTCACCGCAATATGGCTTGTGGTGGTAAAGGCCATCGGCAGAAGACCAAGGAAGTTGGCAACAACAATAAACATGAACAAGGTCATGATGTAGGGGAAATACTTAAGCCCCTCTTTGCCACAAATGTCTTCGACCATCTTGTAAATAAAGCCATAGGCCATTTCGGCGATCGACTGTGTCCGACCCGGAACAATCGCGCGCTTGGATGTGCCCAACACCAGCAGTGCAAAAATTGCCAGAACAGCCAGTCCCATCCACAAAGTCACATTCGTCGGCGTGTACCAGTGGATTGCATCTCCGCCAAACAACGGTTTTACAATAAACTGATCCATCGGGTGGAATACAAGACCACTGCCTTCGCTATGCGCTTCGTCTGCCATGCTTCAGTCCTTCTCGTCTCTCTCGGCGTCTTCGGCCAATTTCTTCGACTGGATTTCCTGCGCGCTTCGGAGCATCGTCTTTACCCCCGCGGCCATACCCAGCAATGTAAACAGCACCAGAAATATCGGGAGCGTCCCGAACAGGCTGTCCAGCCCAAATCCAATGCCAAAACCGATCCCAAGACCGACCACCAATTCGATTACCATCCGCCAGGCGAGATGTGCCTGAGAATAGTGTGTATCCGCGCGTGGTGTCGGCGCATTTGCCTGTTTTGCGGCTGCGATTTTAGCTTCAAGCTGCGCCATTCGCTGCTTTTCGCTATCCTCGGTCACACGCAAATCCCCCTGCGGATCGTTGCCTTGTTGCTAAGGCGGAGTGAGATGTGAGTCAACCAGTGCCTAACTTGACCAATATTCAAATCAATCATTTGTTTTTAAACCATTTTTCGTGCACCAAATGGCTAGGCGGTGGGTTGCTTTGGCTATGATCCTAGCGATTTGAGGCGCATATTCATATTCAACCAGATGGTTGATCATCGCATCTGAGGTTCTTTTGTGCGAAACATTTTTGTTTCATCAAGTAACCAGGCGCGAAAGTGTTTGACTGCCGAGCGCCGCACGCCGCGGCTGCCATACACCAGATAAAATGCTCCGTCCCGAATCCCTATGTCAAAGCACCTGACCAACCGACCAATGCCGCGATCAAATGAGACACATTCCGATGATCCCAGATAGACCCCTAGTCCATTTAGCGCCGCCTCATACGCCAACGGTGATCGCATCCGCCATTCATGATCCGAGGGGGCCTCATAACTTAAACCCGCAGCGGCGAACCACTGTCGCCAGATATTATTGGTCCTGTCGCGCAACAACGGTAGCTCCAGCAAATCTTTCGGTTCACGGATGCTTTCGTGCATAACCTTTGGTGACGCGTGCGGATAGATCGACGCATAGCTCAGCAGATCAGACGGCACATCCAACTTGCCGGTATGTGCAAACCGGACCGCAATGTCGGCTTCGTACTTTTCCACGTCAGCGATACTGGGCGAGGATTCCAACCGGACCTCAACTTCGGGATATGCCTGCTGAAACCTGGCAAGACGCGGAATAATGAACCTTTCCGCGAACAAGGGCTCACTGTTTACTGTGACGCGCCCTGTCGTCACCTCTGCAAGATCATCGGTTGCCTCTGCTATCAAATCTAGCGCGGGTAAAATCCGCTCAAGATAGCTTTTACCAACCGCAGTCAGTTCTAGCCCTCGGGGCAAATCCCGAAACAGTTGGACACCCAGACGGTTCTCCAGCCCCCGCACATGGCGGCTGATGGCTGAATGACTAACGGCCAATTCATCAGCGGCCCGACTAAAACTTTCGTGGCGGCCAGCCGCGTCAAAAGCACGTAGAGCATTTAGCGGGGGAAGATTTCGTGACATGCACATACGTGACTTTTTCGCACACATAATGTCAAGCATTGGCGTTTGATTGAAATCTATAAGCCCGCTACGAAAACCTTACATCTTTCAATATATAGGTAAAACCATGGCTAACATGCAAGTTGACGCGCCTCGGCGTGCACAGTATTTTGTTGCAAAAATTAGGCGCATTTTCGGGTTTTCGGGCATCACGTCCGCACTCTCATTCATCAACATCTGGCGTGACCCACGTCAGGCTTACTCGCGCCTCACCGATCAACAAGCCCGTGACATAGGTCTCGACCCGGCTGATCTTGAATGGTCTAGACTGGAACTGCCGTCACAGACCACACGCCATCCGATGCTGTAAGTCCCCTTTTCCCGAAGATCACAGCGCTGTATGAAGTTGGAATGCAGGACCCGCTCGACACAACATTTGCCGCCCTTTCCGACCCTACCCGC
>CBDTVL010000253.1:0-5392 GCA_965363755.1 uncultured Sulfitobacter sp. | reverse complement strand
GCAGCGACTGCGGCGTCTGGGAAGCGTGAGAAATGAAAGGGCATTGACGTGCAGAGCCTGCCATTGAGAGAGTGGAATACGGTCATCAGGTGGTGCGAGTTGCCTGGGGAAGGGGTGCCGTTAGTTTGCCTGCCCGGCCTCAGCTTTGCAGCAGTGCCGAACTTTTTGTCCTTGGTGACACAACCGGAATTCCGTGGACGCCGCATCCTGATGGTCGACTACGTAGGGTCAGGTTACAGCGGCCATTCCGAGAGCTTCGGGTTCAGCCTTGACGAACACAGCAAGTCAATTGCGGCGGTATTAGAGGCAGCCAGCGCGGAACCGGTGCACCTTCTCGGCCATTCCATGGGCGGTTCGGTTGCGGTCTCGCTAGCGCTTTCGCGTCCTGACCTCGTTTCCAAGCTCGTTGTCTGCGAGGGAAACTTGATGCCCGGCGGTGGCGACGCCAGTAGGCGGATTGCGGCATCCGATCAAGACAAATACGTTTCGACGGACTACCCGGAGAGCATGAAGGGCTTAGCGGAGGCGGCGGCCGATGGCGACGCTTTTCCAGACTTTCTCTGGGCTGCGCGGTCCGGAGCTGACCCCAGAGGCGTTTACGGGAATGCCCGCGCACTCGTCGAGCTTGCAGAAGACTTCCAGGATCGCTTTCTCGCGTTGTCATTGGAACGGCACTTCGTCTACGGAGAAAAGGCATTTCCTGGCAATACTGGAAAGTTCACGCCCGACTTGCCAGACCCGGACCTGCTGAGAGCCAACGGTGTCGGGATCCACGTCGTGCCAGGAGTAGGGCACGCGATGATGATTGATGATCCGGTCGCGACCGCAAGTGTGTTGGGAGGTATCCTCTGACGATGGATTGGATCCCGCGCCTAACGCGCAAGATACCTGGGTCACACCATCGCAGACGGCGGCTTCGTCCCGCTTAGCCGCCATTGACTGTTTTGTCGATGCGCGAGGGCCGTTTTCTATCAGTCCGTTCGGACCGTTTTATCACTTGCCAGATATGCCTCTACCCAGTCGGGGATTTTAAGCCCTGCAGTGACATCCGCGTCCAGGGAGGCTTCCATTTCAGCAATGCGCGTAAGGTTCTTGATGACATCGTCCAGCCGTTCAAAAGGCACAACAACGACTCCGTCGCGATCGGCAACAATCATGTCACCGGTTTCGACTTCCTGGCCCCCGATCTGAACCGGAAATCCGACGGATCCGGGGCCGGTCATGTGCGGGGATGCGGGCGTGAGACCGGTACACCAAACCGGCAATCCGACAGGAACGATGCCGTCGTAGTCTCGGACCGGACCATCGGTGACAAAGCCGGCAGCGCCGTTGTTCTTCATCATGCCGACCAGGCGATCCCCGGCTGCCGCGCACCCGCTGTGAGCGGCAAAAGCCGAGACAAGCACATCGCCATCTCTTATGGATTTGAGGGCGGCAAATGTCGCAAGCACATCTGCAGCACCGCAGTCGGCAGTCAGCGCTGGCCCGGCCGCGACGCAGCGAAGATCTCGTCCACCCCCAATCGGCTGGATACTTGAGGATAAAGCGCCGCCGCCCAAAAGTGCATCGACGACAAATCCAGTTGGCACGTTTTGGAACGCGGCAATTTGCGCCTTTGTCGGGCGTCGCAATGTGGTCTTGATCGTCAGTGTTGGCGGAGCTTCAATCATTTTTGGGTCCTGATCTGTAAAGGGCGATTTGCAAGCGTGCACAATTTTCCGATCTGCCGCAATGCTGCTTTCTTGGGCGCGCGCAGTGGACGGGTCACCCATGATTGAGCCGCAGATTGGAATGTCATCGGCTGGATATCGCCAGTACGACCCATGATTTGCGGGCCGGCGGGCGATTACGCCATTTACCACTAAAGCAGGAATTGATCTGATTTTAATTTGCAGCGTATGCTTGATTTTTGCCGAACTATTTTAAAAGGACAAAACCATGCTTGATACAACCAGTGATATTGAAATTACCAATGTGCTTGGCGCGCTGGATAAGGCGCTGTCAGCGGGGGACGTCGCTGCGGCCGTGAACCTATTTCAGGATGATTGTTATTGGCGCGATCTGGTTACATTCACTTGGAACATCAAAACCTTGGAGGGCAAAGACGCCGTCCGAGACATGTTGAATGCGCAATTGTCTTCCGTCGCACCTTTGAATTGGAGAATTGCAGAGGGTGAGTCCGCAACAGAGGATGGTGGGATTATTACCGCTTGGATAACCTTTGAAACAGGTGTTGCGCGCGGATATGGGCTGGTTCGGGTAAAAAACGGCAAAATCTGGACCCTCCTGACCTCTATGGTCGAGTTGAAGGGGCATGAAGAGCCGTTGGGGTATGAACGTCCGCAAGGTGCCAAACATGGCGCTAGCAAGCACCGGCCCACATGGAAAGAAGAACGGCAAAAGGAAGCCGCAGAGTTGGGATACAAAGTCCAACCTTATACTGTCATTATTGGTGGCGGGCAGGGTGGTATAGCCTTGGGTGCACGGCTGCGCCAACTGGGTGTGCCAACGATTATCGTCGAGAAAAACGAGCGTGCCGGGGACAGCTGGCGCAACAGATACAAATCGCTCTGTCTGCATGATCCGGTCTGGTACGATCATCTGCCTTATTTGCCGTTCCCTCCGAACTGGCCGGTTTTTTCGCCCAAAGACAAAATTGGCGACTGGCTAGAAATGTACACCAAAATAATGGAGCTGAACTACTGGACCAAAACTGCCTGTAAATCTGCCTCTTTTGATGCAGCCAAAAAGGAATGGACGGTTGTTGTTGATCGGGATGGCAAAGAGGTTGTTCTGAAGCCGAAGCAACTGGTCTTTGCAACGGGCATGTCCGGTAAGGCCAACGTACCAAAATTCCCGGGGATGGAGAGATTCAAGGGAGATCAGCATCATTCGTCCAGACACCCCGGACCAGATGCTTACAAAGGCAAAAAGGCGCTTGTCATTGGATCCAACAATTCGGCCCACGATATTTGTGCGGCGCTTTGGGAAAACGATGTAGATGTGACCATGGTTCAACGGTCCTCCACTCACATCGTGCGCTCTGAAACGCTGATGGATATCGGTCTTGGCGCACTCTACTCAGAACAGGCGGTTGCCAATGGAATGACGACCAACAAGGCAGACATGATCTTTGCTTCATTGCCCTACCACATCATGCACGAGTTCCAGACCCCGTTGTATGACCAGATGAAAGAGGTGGACAAGGCGTTTTACGCTGGGCTTGAAAAGGCAGGTTTCCAGCTGGATTGGGGGGCGGACGGATCAGGTCTGTTTATGAAATATCTGCGTCGCGGCTCGGGGTACTACATCGACATTGGCGCAAGCCAGCTTGTCATTGATGGTGAAATAAAGCTGGCGCAGGGTCAGGTCACCGAAGTGGTCAAGGACGGGGTTATTCTGGACGACGGGACCAAGCTTGAGGCCGATCTGATTGTTTATGCGACCGGGTATGGGTCAATGAACGGGTGGGTTACCGATCTGATAGATCAGGACACCGCGGACAAAGTCGGGAAATGCTGGGGATTGGGGTCCGACACGCCAAAAGACCCCGGCCCATGGGAGGGTGAACAGCGGAATATGTGGAAGCCGACGCAACAGGATGCGCTTTGGTTTCATGGTGGAAACCTGCACCAGTCGCGACATTATTCTCAGTTTTTGTCGCTCCAGATCAAGGCGCGCATGGAAGGTATTCCAACGCCAGTTTACCAACTGCAGGAAACCCACCACAGGGGGTAGCCGGACAGGGCGACGCGAAAAGAAAGGTCAGGCGTCAAGCTGTACCCAGATCGGCACATGATCTGAGGGTTTTTCCCGCGCCCTGATGTCCTTGTCGATCTGGCAGTCTTGCAGCAAGTCAGCGCATTGCGGGCTAAGCAGGAAATGATCGATACGAATGCCGTCGTTCTTGTTCCATGCGCCGGCCTGATAATCCCAGAAACTATAGTGGCCTGGGCCCTGTGTGATGGCGCGGAACGCTTCAGTGAATCCCAGATTCAGAATGCGTCTGTACGCCGCGCGGCTTTCGGGGCGGTAAAGTGCGTCTTCGACCCAGACCTCAGGGCGGGCTGCGTCTTCGGCCTGCGGAATGATGTTGTAATCTCCGGCCATCAGGGCGGGAGTCTCCTCTGCAAGCAGTTGTTGTGCGCGCGTGTATAGCCGCTCCATCCAGGCCAGCTTGTAGTCGTATTTGGGGCCCGGTACCGGGTTGCCATTGGGCAGATAAAGCCCGCAAATTCGGATCGCCTGTTTGCCCACCACCGTTGCTTCGATCCAGCGTGCTTGTTCATCGCTGTCATCGCCTGGCAGGCCACGCTGCACATCCTCAAGGGGCAGTTTGGACAAGATTGCGACGCCGTTAAAGGACTTTTGCCCGTGGGTCTCGACGTTGTAGCCACGGTCCTCAAACACCTCTCGCGGAAACGTCTCATCGACTGACTTGATCTCTTGCAGCAACACGACGTCCGGCTGCGCGTCGTCAAGCCAATCGGGCAGGGCCTGGATACGCGCCTTGATCCCATTGATGTTGAAACTGGCAATTTTCATGACGCCCTCACGCTCAGAATGTTCGGCCTTGTATCGCCTATGAGAGGGTGGCCGACAAGTGCGTGTGAGCTGTTCGGTATCCGATCAAGAGAGAATCATTCTGTGAAAAATTAACGGATTCTTGACACTGATTCGGTAAATGTAGCTGCTGAATCGCGTCAGATTCACCGGAAAACGACCAAATTTTGGCTCTGTAAAGATTTTTTTTTGTTATTTTTATGGTGATGTCTTTTGGCACTGGCTCAGTAAGTTGAGGCGCGTTGTTAATGTTATTGGTCGTCAAATTTAAACCCTAGGTAGAAAAAAGGTTTTGACACTCCCGCTGAACGTGCAAACGTTTAGGAACGTTCAACTTCATTTTCGGGAGACACTCAATGCAAGCTCAACTCAAAACCTACGACATTGCCGCAACCGCCGGTACTGAAAGCGAAACATCACTTTTTGACGGCGGCGGAACCGAGATGTTCACCTCCGCTGCGTCGCCTTCAACGTCGGCAACTGCTCTGATGGGTGAAAGCGTGGAAATGTTCACTTCTGCCGCAGCCCCATCGCTCGAAAGCGATCTGATTTCAGGTGCTGGAACACAGATGTTCACGTCCGCTGCAGCCCCTGCAACCACCGCAGATGCCTCAGCCGGTGATGCAACTGAAATGTTCACGTCTGCCGCGACACCTACGCTCGAAAGCGATCTGATTTCAGGTGCTGGAACACAGATGTTCACGTCCGCTGCAGCCCCTGCAACCACCGCAGATGCCTCAGCCGGTGATGCAACTGAAATGTTCACGTCTGCCGCGACACCTACGCTCGAAAGCGACCTGATCTCAGGTGCTGGAACACAGATGTTCAC
>CBDTVL010000252.1:0-5403 GCA_965363755.1 uncultured Sulfitobacter sp. | reverse complement strand
GCCTGTCGGAGGCGTTCGATCCCGGCCTCGTCCATTTGCCGGACCACTTTGCCCGGTGCGCCCATCACCAGCGATCCATCCGGGATCACTTTGCCTTCGGTGATCAGCGCCCCTGCCCCGATCAGACAGTTCTTGCCGATCTTTGCGCCGTTCAGCACAGTAGCGCCCATTCCGACCAGAGAGTTGTCGCCAATGGTACAACCATGCAGCATCACCTTATGACCGATGGTGCAATTGGCACCAATGATCATGGGAAACCCCATATCCGTATGAAAAACGCAGCTCTCCTGCACGTTAGTGCCGGCACCAACAATGATTGGCTCATTATCGCCCCGCAACGTGCAGCCAAACCAGACTGACGCCCCGGCGTGCAAGATGACCTTTCCGATCAAATTGGCGTCGGGGGCGACCCATGTGTCTTCATCCAGTTCCGGCGCATGACCGTCCAAGGCATATAGCGTCATGATAGGTCCTCGAACTGAGACTGAAGGATGCGCACGTGATCTGTCAGACCGGGCTGCTGGCTGCGCCGCAAACGTGTCGCGGTCACAATCGATTTCAGCTGTGCTTCGGTAGCATCAAGATCATCATTGACCAGAACAAAATCGTACCCATCCCAATGACTGATTTCGTCCCAGCTTTTCTGCATCCGGCGCGCAATGGTCTCAGCGTCGTCCTGCCCGCGTGCCTCAAGTCTACGACGTAACTCGGTAATCGACGGCGGCAGCAGAAAAATAGACAAAGTGTGCAGGCCAAGGGCCGAGTTTCGGATCTGCTGCGCACCTTGCCAGTCGATGTCAAACAGGACGTCTTTGCCCGATGCAATTGCCGACTCGACCGGGCCAAGGGGCGATCCGTAGAAATTCCCAAACACGTGCGCATGTTCCAGCATCATTCCTTCGGAAACACTGCTCTTGAACGCCTGCTCTGCCACAAAATTGTAATGCTCACCGTCCACCTCACCCGGGCGCGCCGGGCGGGTTGTGGCGGAAACTGAAAAACATATGCTGGGATCCCAATTGCGCAGGCGGCCTGCCAGAGTGCTCTTGCCGGCCCCGGAAGGAGACGACAAGATAATCAAAAGTCCGCGCCGGGGTGTCGTTACTGACTTGGGTTTGTCCATGATTATTCCACGTTCTGTACTTGTTCTCGCATTTGATCGACAACCGCCTTGAGGTTCAGCCCTACCGTTGTCAGCTCGCTGGATTGTGCCTTAGAGCACAGCGTGTTCGCCTCGCGGTTAAACTCCTGCATCAGGAAATCCAGCTTTCGCCCGACTGAGCCACCGGTCTTGAGCAAATCCTGCGCGGCTTTGACATGCGCACCAAGGCGGTCGATCTCTTCCGTGACGTCACTTTTGACAGCCATGATTGCCAGCTCTTGTGCCACCCGGTCTTGGTCAGCGCCATCGCTGTTGTCCAGCACGCGGGCCAGATTGGCGCGCAGCGATTTGGCCACGTCCTCTTTACGGGCTTCGGCCAGAACCGCCGCCTGTGCCGTCAAGGTCTTTACCTGATCCAACTGGCCAAGCAGTACGGCCTCCAGTGACGCGCCTTCAGCCTGCCGCATGGCCACAAAGGCCAGCACCAACGCCGCAAAATCGGCGCGTAACTGGGCGGCCAGTGGGCCGGTATCGGGAATGCTGGCGTTTGTATCCATGATACCGCGCATGACAACAATGTCCGAGGCTTTTGAGGGGGCAAGTGACAATCCGCGTTCCATCGCCTGTGCCTCAACTTCGGCCATCGCAATCAAGACCGCGTTCAATTGATCGGAGTTCAGCGCTGCAGCGCCAGCAGCATCGTCCCTTTGCACGCGCAGCGACAGGCTGACATTGCCGCGAGTCACAGATTTGGCCAGATCAGCACGTAAAGCAGCCTCCAGCCCATCAATCCAGTCAGGCACGCGCAAGCGCAGATCAAGCCCCTTGGCATTGACGCTGCGCAAATCCCAAACCCAGTTGAACGCGTCCAGCGCGCCCTGCGCGGATGCAAATCCTGTCATCGAAGTAATCACATCCTGCTCCCTGCGTATCAGTCGTCAGTTGCACCTACGGCAAACCGCCGCAGTTCGGCAAGTCCTTGACCAGAGCTCGGTGACGATTGAAGCGTGAGCAAGTTAACCAATTTGGACTATTTGATAACCTTTTTACAAGAAAACACGATATTAAGATTTCAGTAATACTTGTGTAGATAGTGTTAACGGATGATCCTCAGTCCTACTGGTCAGGACGTCCCTGTTAATGACCCAACACAAGAAGAATGCGCGGGGGCGCTGATGTGAAGGGTGAAGAAAAATGGATACCAATGGTCCACTCCGGGAAAGAATTAGATCGCTTGGCGCTGCCTTGTATGGTGGAAATGTCGTCGCAATGAGCCAGTTTCAGCAAGATAACCGCTTTGCAGCTGTGCAGGAGATCGCCGCTTATTGGGAAGCCCTGCGCGATGGACGCCTGATGCCCAAACGATCCGAAATTGATCCACGCGGGATTGAAGGCGCGCTGGAATACGCGTTTGTCCTTGAACGTATCGCGCCGGGCATCGCACGCGTGCGGGTTGCAGGCTCGCACCTGTTAAATCTGATGGGTATGGAGGTGCGCGGCATGCCGATTACGGCCTTCTTCACACCAGCCGCGCGCAACTCACTGAATTCAATGATGGAAGACGTGTTCGAAAGACCCGCCGTGGCTGACCTGACGTTAATGGGGGAGCGCGCAGTTGGCAAACCACCACTCGACGCGCGCATGATATTGATGCCAATGACAAGTGATCTTGGTGACACCAGCCGAATTCTGGGGTGTCTTGTTGCCAAGGGCGAGATAGGTCGTCAACCCCGCAGATTCGAGATTGTCAGCCACAAATTGCGAATTCTTGGTTCCGATGCGGAGCATTATACACCGTCGCGTCCGCAAAGTCTGGATGCAGCCCAGCTGATTGCCGGGTTTGCTGAACCGAAACCTGAACTAACGCGCAGCGAAACGCCCAAGGCCGCGCCGCATTTGCGACTGGTGAAGGGTAACGACTAGGTAAAAGCGATCAGGGAGGGTTACCCCCCTGACCGATGATCAAACAGCCTTTTTCGCGTCGCGCGCAGTGCGCATGGCCGACAGTTCTTCTGCTACCAGAAACGCAAGTTCCAGCGACTGGCTGGCGTTCAGGCGCGGGTCGCAGGCGGTGTGGTAGCGATCTGACAGGTCTTCTTCGCTGACGGCACGAACACCACCGGTGCACTCGGTCACGTCTTGCCCGGTCATCTCGAAATGCACGCCACCGGGGATGGTTCCCTCGGCCTCGTGAACACCAAAGAATTCCCGCACTTCACGCAGAACGCTTTCAAACGGGCGAGTTTTGTATCCCGTTGACGACTTGATGGTGTTGCCATGCATCGCATCGCACGTCCACGTGACATTGGCTCCTTCTTCGCGCACTGCTTTGATAAGACGCGGCAGATGGTCAGTGACGTTGCCCGCACCAAAACGTGCGATCAGCGTCAGTTTGCCCTCTTCATTGGTCGGATTCAATTTGGCCATCAACACTTTAAGATCGTCCGTTGTCATCGTCGGGCCGCATTTCATCCCGATCGGGTTCAGAACCCCGCGACAGAATTCGACGTGCGCGCCATCAGGCTGGCGGGTGCGGTCGCCGATCCAAATCAGATGGCCAGAGCCCGCCAACCACTTGCCTGACGTGGAATCCAAGCGGGTCAACGCCTCTTCATACTCGAGCAGAAGGCTTTCGTGGCTGGTGTAGAACTCAACAGACTGCAGCGTGTGCGCGGTATCTTGTGTCACCCCGGCCGCCGACATGAAATCCAACGTGTCACTGATCCGATTGGCCAAATCGCGGTAGCGCGCGGCGTTTTCGCTTTCAGTAAAGCCCAAAGTCCACGAATGCACCTGATTGACGTCCGCATAGCCCCCGGTGGAGAATGCCCGCAACAGGTTCAATGTTGCCGCTGCCTGTGTATAGGCCTGCAGCATCTTGCTGGGATCAGGAGTGCGCGCTTCTTTTGTGAATGCGAGCTCGTTAATGATGTCGCCCCGGTAGCTTGGCAGTTCAACGCCTTCCAAGACTTCGGTTGGTGTACTGCGCGGTTTTGCGAACTGCCCGGCCATGCGACCGACCTTGATGACCGGCACCTTGGCGCCATAGGTCAGCACCATCGCCATCTGCAACATCACCTTAAACGTGTCGCGGATTCCATCTGCGCTGAACTGATCAAAGCTCTCGGCGCAGTCGCCCCCCTGCAGCAAGAATGCATCGCCACGCGACGCGGCGGCAAGATGGGTTTTAAGACGCCGTGCTTCGCCGGCAAAAACCAACGGCGGATATTTAGACAATTGGTCCTCAACCACATTCAGTGCGGGGGTATCCAGATAGTCCGGCATCTGGATCCTGGGCTTGTTACGCCAGTCCGTTTTTTGCCAATCACGCATCGTTTTTCTCCGTCGGTCGAAAGTTGAATGGTTTCTATACAAAACCCTGTCGCAACTGACCATATCACAAATGCAACTCTTGACGCCGCCAGTCCACTCTGAGCTAAGTGACACCTTAGCGACCAAACTCGCCGTAAAATGATCACGAAGGGCCGTTCGAAAGGACCCGGGGTTATGCAAGCACAACGCCAAGTTGTTGAAATCACCACGACCAACGCCAAACCGCGCCGGTTTGTATTTACGTTACTCGAGAATTTCTCAATGTTATCATTTAGTTCTGCGGTCGAGAGCCTGCGGATCGCCAACCGAATGGCGGACAAAAAGCTTTACGAGTGGATGCTGGTGGGCGAAGGCGGCGACATGGTGCGCTGCTCGGCAGGAATTGCTTTTATGCTGGATGACGGCCTGACCGACCTGAACCGCGACGATACAGTTATTTTGTGTGGTGGCATAGATGTTCAGCGCGCGACCACTAAGAAGTTGTTGAACTGGATTCGCCGTGAGGCGCGCAAGGGCATCGTGATGGGCGGCATCTGCACGGCAGCGTATTCATTGGCCCGCGCGGGATTGCTGGACGGCAAGAAGGCCACGATTCACTGGGAAAATCAGGACAGTTTCGCTGAAGAGTTCGAGGATGTGGAACTGACAAAATCGGTTTTTGTCGTTGATGGAAACCGGATGTCAACGGCGGGCGGTACATCTTCCATCGATCTGATGCTGAAAGTGATTGCGGACGAACACGGCGAAGAGCTTGCCAATGCCGTTGCTGATCAGATGATCTATTCCTCGATTCGCACCGATCAGGACACCCAACGTCTGTCCGTCCCAACCCGCATTGGCGTACGTCATCCAAAGCTGAGCCTGGTGATTCAGATGATGGAGACAAACATCGAAGAGCCGATCAGCCCGGCGAAACTGGCAAAAGACGTGGCCATGTCCACACGTCAGCTGGAACGATTGTTCCGCCG
>CBDTVL010000251.1:0-5478 GCA_965363755.1 uncultured Sulfitobacter sp. | reverse complement strand
GACAACGGAATCACACCACACAAGCGTTGGCCACCCAAAACCAACCTGCTTAGTTCCAGACAATTCGATGGAACTTGGAGTTTTCCCGAACCTATGGTTAGCTGCCCTCCCTGTCTGTCGTCAGCGCTTATGGGTCCAAATAGCCGCATTTGATGACGACTGCAGTATAGCGCATTTTGCAACGCTGGTTGGAGCAGGAGCCATCCACCTCATACGCAATGGGCAGCCGCCGCAAGGGGGCCCGTCCACCAGCCTCGATGCACGTGGACGGGGCCCCTTGCGGAAAATGTCCGCATGTTGAGGACTGGCGTTTCCGTTCTTGCTCTGCCTGACTGAATTCCATCAGTGGCGGACCTACACCAATGACCCGCTCAGAACTCACCGCTGCGCAGGCACTCAATGAGATCATCGTGGTTGCGGGGCCAACGAGCCGCTGCCTCGAGCATCCGGCGTTCGGTCAGCCCTGTTTCCTGATCTCCACCGTGTGCGGATAGCCTGCATCCTTCAATAGGCGCGGCATGGTGACAACTTTGTCATTCAGGTGCCCCTCATAGCTAGGCTTCCCAAACTGGTTGTCGGCTTGGATTTCGAGCATATTTCCGAGGCCAGCGAGGTGGTTGTCGACACCACTAATGTGCATCGTACGTGTGGGCGAACAGGACGCGCCAACGCGGAAATTGGTGAACAACATAGGCGTCTGTCGCGAGAACTGGCAAAGTTTGCCAAGAGCGTTGATCGAAACGCAAGACAGCTGCAACGTGGAACGGGGCACGTTCTACTTGGGGAATTCGGCTAAATTGCATTACCTGCAATAAACACTGTATTTTCTGGATCAGTTTAATAAGCTTTTTGAAAAAGCAGGGCCCAAGCCCTGGAAAAAGCAATGAGGGACAAAACGATGGATGGATTGATCAATGCCGTAAACGGTATCCTGTGGAACTATGTACTGATCTACGGCTTGCTTGGGGCTGGGTTGTATTTCACGATCAAACTCGGGGCGCTTCAATTTGTGCATTTTGGTGAAATGATCCGCGTGATCACCTCTTCGCGCAGCACTGACAAACGCGGGATCACACCCTTCCAGGCCCTCACCGTCAGCCTCGCCTCCCGCGTCGGCACTGGCAACCTGGCCGGGGTTGCTGTCGCGTTGACACTTGGCGGTCCAGGCGCGATCTTCTGGATGTGGATTGTGGCCCTCGTTGGCATGGCGACTGCCTATGCAGAGAGCACGCTGGCCCAACTCTACAAGGTGGAAACCAAGAACGGCGAATATCGCGGCGGGCCTGCGTTTTACATGTCCAAGGGGCTCAATGCCCCTTGGGCAGGGGCGATCTTCTCGGTCTGTCTGATACTGAGCTTCGGGTTGATCTTTGTTGCCGTACAGTCGAATTCAATTGCCGAAGCTCTCACTGGCGCTTTCGGGGTCAGCAAGTTTTGGGTGGGCGTGACTGTGGCTGCGGCGGCTGCCGTGGTGATTTTCGGTGGGATCAAATCGATCGCAAAAGTTGCGGAAGTTCTGGTACCTTTCATGGCGGGTGCTTATTTGCTTTTGGCGATTGTGGTCATGCTCCTCAATCTGACTGAGGTTCCCGCAATGCTCTGGCTGATCATCTCCAGCGCGCTGGGGTTGCAGGAAGCGGCAGGCGGTGTGGCGGGGGGCGTCATGGCGGCGGCCCTCAACGGTATCAAACGGGGGCTTTTCTCCAACGAGGCCGGGATGGGCTCTGCGCCGAACATTGCGGCGGTTGCAACGCCGTCTCCGCATCACCCGTCCAGTCAGGGACTGGTGCAGGCCTTTGGCTGCTTCATCGACACCATTCTGGTTTGCACGGCCACCGCCCTTTTGATCCTGTTGTCAGGCGTGCTTGGCGCTGATGACGCGACGGGGATGCAGTTAACCCAGAACGCGCTCTATGCGCATCTGGGCATCGCTGGATCGTACTTCATTGCTATTGCGATCATTTTCTTCGCCTTTACCTCGATCCTTGGCAATTACTCCTATGCCGAAAACGCCATGACGTTCCTTGGCCTAGAAAACCCGGTGTCGCTTACACTCCTGCGGATCGCTTGCCTTGGGATGGTGATTTGGGGTGCGATGCAGTCTGTGGCCACTGTCTTCAACTTCGCGGACGCCGCGATGGGGCTGATGGCTGTGATCAACCTCACGGCGATCCTGCTTTTATCGGGGACAGTCTACAGGTTGACGTGCGACTACTTTGGTCAACGTTGCGAGGGAAAAGAGCCCAAGTTCGTCGCGGAAGAATTCCAAGGTCTGGGCAAAGGCATCGACCATGACATCTGGACGGATGCACTCGATGCCCGATAATATTGACCGTAAGGCCCTGCAATCTATCATCGACGCTATTGCTGCGCGCATGAATGGCGAAGCCGAGCGGGGCGAGGTGGCTGACTATATCCCGGAACTTGCCACTGTGTCGCTGAACCACTTCGGGATAGCGGTGGCTCCGTTGGGCGGCAAACCTCTGGTGGCGGGAGATGCCGATGAGGCCTTCTCGATCCAGAGCATCTCCAAGGTCTTTGGCCTGACACTAGCGCTGGAACATGTGGGCGCGACATTGTGGAAACGGGTCGGACGGGAACCTTCAGGCGATCCGTTCAACTCGATTGTACAGCTTGAAAGCGAACGGGGCAAACCGCGCAACCCTTTCATCAATCCCGGCGCGATTATCGTTTCGGACGTAATTCAGCAACACAATGAAAATGGAGACCCAACAGATCCGGTGCTTAATCTATGCCAACGCCTTTCGGGAGACACGTCAATAACCATCGACGAAGATGTTTACAAGTCCGAAGCTCTGACGGGTGACCGCAACCGCGCTCTGGCCTATTTCATGCTGGCGGAAGGGAATCTCACTTGTGACGTTGAGGACGTCCTGCGCAATTACTTCCGCCAGTGCAGCATTGCGATGTCATGCCGGCAACTCGCTCTTGCTGGCCGCTTTCTCGCCGCCGGCGGCACAGGGACCGAGGCAGAGGATCACGCGGTTACACCGGAACGGGCGCGCCGGATCAATGCGTTGATGATGACCTGCGGATGCTACGACGCCTCAGGCGAGGTGGCCTTCCGGATCGGGCTGCCCTGCAAGAGCGGCGTGGGCGGCGGGATACTCGCCATCGCGCCCGGCAAAGCTGCCATCGCCGCGTGGTGCCCGGGACTCGACAGTAAAGGCAATTCGCAGGTGGCATTGGAAGCCGTGGAAGAGCTTGCGCGCGAAACGGACTGGTCCGTTTTCTGAGTTCGCCCGCCAAGCCCTTCAGCGCGGCCCCATAGCTACGAAGATTGTCTTTGACAACAACCCATGTCTCACTCAACCCTTTGAATAACTTTCGTAAAAACAGCCCTGCGGCCCATCTGTTGCGCTTAGATTGGACGAGGGTTCCAGCACGTCCAGATCGATCGGTTTTGAGCTTAAGGCTGAAGTGTCCGCGCTGAGTGTTTTAGGCGTATATCTCACATTGGGCTTTGAGCATATTCTAGGCGGCATATGCTTGCCAAACCAGTCGATAATGGCGATTAGCAATACAAAGATCAGCAGTGCAAATAAAAGTGGGATCAGAAAGCTAGCCCCAAAATGGAGCCCTGTGAGCACAACCAGCAAAACAACAAGCAAGTGATGCCAAAATTCCAATGAGCTATAGCGCATTGGAATTTCAGCACCCTCGGTCGTTTGCGGGTTCAGCGGGACACTGTTATTGTCGCTCACCCTACCGCGTTTTTCGCACGGTCATATGCGATCTTCATTTTCAGGCCCATTTCACGCGCGGCCTCGCCGACTTCTTCAGCAGAGCGCTCAAACTGAGACGCAGATAGAAATTCGTCCCATTCCGAAACAAGACTGTCCCACTCCTCCTCAGTTTCCATCGAACCCAGTTTTAACTGAAGTTTGATTTCATCTCGCTTCTGCTGGAGCTCAGCCATATCATCACGCCACTTGCCGCTTAGGTCTTTCCCGTTGGCCGAGCCAATGTTGAACCACATATGCGCTGCCACGTTATCCTGCAGGACACCGTCGCCTTCGTCGTACATAAGGGCGAGAAAGAACTGTGCGCTTGTATTGCCTTGTTCTGCGGCGAGGCAGTACCACTTCACCGCCTCTGCGTGATCCTGCGGGACGCCATTGCCATCGTTGTACATTAATCCGAGATAGTACTGCGCGGCTGCATTGCCTTGTTCTGCCAAGGGAAGCAATTCTTTCACAGCTGTCGCGTAGTCGCCAGCCTCAGTAGCAGCTATTCCCTTCTGAAAATCCTGCGCCGCAACCATCGAACCTGAGACGGCAACGACAATTGAAAGCGCGGTCATGCGAAGAAAGCTGTTCATAGTGTGTCTTTCGTAAAGTGGTTGTCCCGCCAAACGTGCCTCAAATTATCTGGGAATGACAGGGCGCGTGATGTCTCAGATCGCCAAACCAATGAACACAAGCGTCAGGACGCCCCAAGCGGGGTGATGGCGTGGCCTTGGTGGGTCTGGTACACACCTACACCACCCCCCAGAAAAGGTGTTGGCCAAATATCACGGCGACGCCTTTTGTTTGGGTTGTTACAAATAATTCAATTGCGTTATTTGGAGGTTAATGAGAGCGGACAACTCATTAGCGAGTGGGGGCGATTTATTGCCAAATGTTTGAAACGCTCCGTTGTCCCTCGACTTGGCGGGGCGTTTCATTCAATGGCCTCACAATTCAGCACGGCGGCCACTGAATCGGCTCCGATAGCGCCGATACCCATCGTTCGATTTGAGACTCTTCGCGAACACCATCTCCAGTCTGATTAGTTCAGACATGCGGCAAGTTACCTTCCTTTCGGACCCATGGGTTCGCTGCGTCACGATACTGTTGCCTGTTGGGAAACAGACTTTTGCTTGCACTCGCCTTGAAGATGAGCAAGGAGCCACTACAGTTGGCGACGGTAACGATGTCGATGGTAGTGAGTAAAATTAGGTGGGGTAAAGGGTCGCCGGTTCCCAGCGAACCGGAAGACTCTAATGAACTCGGTGTCGTTACCACCAACTCCCATACGGGAACTTGCTGCACTCTTTTCTCTTCGCATTCACACCAGCAGCAGCCCAATCGCAGTGCCCACGAACAGCAGGGTCATATGCGAACCTCACAGCCCATGGCAACGCGGCACAAACGAAAATACCAACCGCCTGCTGCGACAGTACTTTCCAAAAGGCACGGATTTGTCGATACATAGTCAAGCAAAGCTGAGTGCCGTCGCAAGGCAGCTCAACGAACGACCTCGAAAGACGCTGGGATACGAAACTCCCGCAAAGCGTTTTAATACATGTGTTGCGTCGACCCGTTGAGATCGCCGGACAAAACAGACCTTGGTCTCGGATGCGCCAATGACCACTTTGGGGAAGTTCAACACGTCCTATGGCGTCTCCGCCGAGAGTGCTATACGTGCAATTTACGTCGGTGTAGTAAGCATCAAATTTCAAGGGAGATACGAAAT
>CBDTVL010000250.1:0-5488 GCA_965363755.1 uncultured Sulfitobacter sp. | reverse complement strand
TCTTGAACTGCGCTTGGCGCCGGCGTTGGGGAACAAGCCATTGCCCGATGCGCGGTCGCGGTTTGTGGAGGCGTTTAATCGCCGGCTTTGAATAGCATTTCACGGTCCGCGTCATTGGATAGGATCATCACATCTCCCAGCACTTCAGAGAGGGTCATGGCCGTAAGCGCCTCTAGGAACTTGGCTTCCGCATCCAGATTGAGGCAGGCCATCCTGGTGCTGACAACCTGGGTCACACCGAACCACGGGTAAGGGGTGGTCATGACACCGGAATAGCGGTTGCACGGCGTCTCACCGGTGATCCTGCCGGCTTCGGAGAATTGAAGCGTCGCGCGGGCGGTAAAGGGCGTGCCATCAAGTTCCGTCACTACCCAGATTCGGTCTGCCCCACCGTACCCCGCCACGGTTTCATCGCCGATACACGCGGTGAGGAAAAGTGTTGCTAACAAGATGGTAAGGCGCATTGCGGTGTCCTTTGAGGGTTGGTTGTTTGTTATCTCAGTGCCAAAATCAGATCAATCAGGGTTTCCATGGGCTGGCTGATCTCAGCCTGATTTTGCATGTGCATCCCAACCCACGCCCCATAGACAAGTGTCGCAAAGCTGGGATCGGTCACATCTAGTTGACGCAGAAGGTCCGCAAGGTATGTCGTGCGCTGGATGTCTATTTTCGCAATTACATCCGCAACCGTATGGTCTCCTTGCGCCCACCCGCGCATCGCAGTTTCTGTTTTGACAGTGCCAAGAGGGGTTGTTGGCGCAGGGGGTTGGCCCAAGGTTCTCAATTGCAGAGTTGGCGTAACCCCGGTGCTAAGGTGTTGCGTAAACACAGACACGGCTTGTTCGGCCCACAGGTCAACCATCTCTTCCCGAAATGCTGTTATATCCTTGAAATGCCAATAGAAAGAACCCTTGGTCGTGCCAAGATGGCGTGCCAGTGCTTCAGCCTTCAGGGCCTGCGGACCTTGTTTGACAAGGGCATCAAATCCGGCGAACAGCCATTCCTGCGACGTAAGTCGTGTATCTGTCATAACGCACCGTACGTCAGCGTATGGAGAGGTACAAGTAAGGGGAGTATATACGGTAGCGTATGGAGTTAACTCAGCAGTCTGCGCGCAATCACCTGTGCCTGAATTTCCGCAGCGCCCTCAAAGATGCTGAGGATGCGCGCGTCGCACAGAACGCGGCTGATTTTGTATTCCAACGCAAAACCATTGCCCCCGTGAATCTGCAAACCGTTGTCCGCTGCAGCCCATGCTACCCGGGCCCCTAACAGCTTGGCCATTCCGGCTTCGAGGTCGCAGCGGCGCCCTTCGTCTTTTTCGGCGGCACTGAAATAGGTCAACTGCCGGGCGATCATAATCTCAACGGCCATCATTGCCAACTTGCCTGAGACCCGTGGGAAATTGATCAAGGACTTGCCGAATTGCTTGCGGTCCTGCGCGTATTGCATCGAGATATCGAGCGCGCATTGGGCTACGCCAATGGCGCGGGCGGCGGTTTGGATGCGGGCCGACTCAAAAGTTTCCATCAACTGTTTAAAGCCTTTGCCTTCTTCGCCCCCAAGCAGGTTCTCGCCTTTGACATGGAAACCGTCAAAGGCGAGTTCATATTCTTTCATGCCGCGGTAGCCCAGCACCTCGATCTCGCCGCCGCTCATGCCGTCGGTCGGGAATGGGTGGTCATCGGTGCCAGGAGTCTTTTCTGCCAAAAACATGCTGAGACCACGATGATCTGTGCTGTCCGGATTGGTCCGCGCCAGCATCGTCATTACATGGGTACGGGCAGCATGGGTGATCCAGGTCTTGTTACCGGTGACGGTATAGTCATCGCCGTCTTTCACGGCGCGCGTACGCAACGCACCAAGATCAGACCCGGTATTCGGCTCGGTAAACACCGCTGTTGGCAATGTCTCGGCAGAGGCAAGACGCGGCAGCCATTTTTGTTTCTGCTCTTCAGTGCCGCCGCAGATGATCAACTCGGCCGCGATTTCAGAGCGGGTGCCAAGCGAGCCGACGCCAATATACCCCCGCGACAACTCTTCTGAGACGACGCACATCGACGCTTTGGACAGCCCAAAGCCACCGTACTCTTCGGGGATGGTCAGGCCAAAGACGCCCATCTCGGCCAGTTCCTCGATGATCTCGATCGGAATCAATTCGTCTTTGAGGTGCCAGTCATGGGCAAAAGGCTCGACCTTTTCGACTGCAAATCGCCGAAACTGTTCGCGGATCATTTCCAACTCGTCGTCCAGCCCGGTTGCCCCGACGGTGATGTTGGCGGAATGCTCCTGCATCAACTCAACAAGGCGGGTGCGGGCCGCTTGGGTGTTGCCTGACTGGGTCAATGCCATGACCTCAGGTTGCATCAGGGCGCGCATGTCGTCTTGTGACAGCCCGATATCCTGAAGTCGCAGGATTTCTCCTTGCGACATCGGGATGCCGCCGTAAATCTGCCAGAGGTATTCGCCGAAAGCGATTTGGTGGATCAACTGTTCGGCTTCGCCAAATTTGCCCTCGGCGTTCAGCCGCTCGGCCCAGGCCTGCATCTGTTGTAAGGCCTGCGTGTAGGTCGCAAGCCAAGCCAAGCCATGGGCCGCAGTCTGATGGGCTTCGATCAATGCGCCGGATACACGACCTTGTTCTGTAACAAGGCCGCGCACCTTGTCTTTGGCAATCTCAAGCACGGCTTGAACCGGGGCCACGGCCGCGCCAGTCACGGTCAATAGATTGTCCAGCAATACCGGTGCGTTCATTGAAATATCCTGTCCATCATGGGGCATAATATACATCCTTTTTCAGGCTGGTTCTCGCATACTCATTTCGCAGGTGCAGCGCAACTTAAATGCTAAGACATGCGTCCATTTGTTCAATTGTTGCGCAGGTCCTTTTTGCAGTGCAGCGAAAGCCAGCACAGTCTAGAACGGGCCATGGACCATTTTTTTGCCCTGATTTCCCCTGCCGCGCTGGCACTGGCGTTTGGCGTTGCTGCCTTGGCCGGCTTGGTCAAAGGCATTGTAGGGTTTGCAATGCCGATGATCATGGTGTCCGGGTTGGGCATGTTTCTGCCACCTGAATTGGTGTTAGCCGGGCTGATTCTGCCGACGCTGGTGGCCAATGGGATGCAGGCACTTCGCCAAGGTGTTGGCCCTGCATGGGACTCGATTAAGAAGTTTCGGGTCTTTCTCTGCGCTGGGCTGCTGTTTTTACTGCTTTCCGCACAGATGTACCGAGTAATGCCGGAACATGTACTTTTGCTGTTGATTGGCATCCCGGTCAGCTTTTTTGCGTTGATCCAGATTCTCGGGGTGCGATTTCATTTAGACAAACCGACAACAGCGGTCGAAGTCGCCGTTGGTGGATTTGCCGGGTTCATAGGCGGATTCTCCGGCATTTGGGGACCGCCCACTGTGGCGTATCTGACAGCGCTGAATACGCCGAAAGAGCAACAAATGCGCGCGCAAGGCGTGGTCTATGGTTTGGGCGCCGTCGCGCTGCTTTTTGCCCATATCGGGTCGGGCGTGATGCGCACCGAAACGCTGCCGTTTTCGCTGGTGCTAATCGCGCCAGCTGTTCTTGGCATGTGGCTAGGGGGAAAGGTGCAGGACCGCTTCGATCTGCAGACCTTCCGCAATGTGACCTTGTGGGTGCTTCTGATTGGCGGCCTCAATCTGATACGGCGCGCCCTGATGTAGCGGGGTAGGTTGGTGCCGCGTCACGCATTCAGAAGCCGTTTCAACCAATAGCGACCGCTTTTACATCATCATCGATGTAGGGCACATATTGTTCAAAATTGTTGGCAAACATCTGCACCAGCTTTGCAGCCTGCCGGTCATAGGACTCAGGACTGTCCCATGTGCGGCGCGGATCCAGCAGAATGTCAGCAACACCACCAACTGCGACGGGCACCTCAAATCCGAAATTCGGATCTTTGCGAAACTTCGCATTGGCCAGCGAGCCATCAAGCGCGGCTGTCAACAAACCGCGCGTTGCCTTGATTGGCATCCGACTACCGGTTCCAAATGCGCCGCCAGTCCAGCCCGTGTTGACCAGCCAGCAGGTTGACCCGTGTGCCGCAATTTTTTCGCGCAGCAGGTTTCCGTAGACTTCAGGTCTGCGCGGCATGAACGGCGCGCCGAAGCACGTGCTGAAGGTTGGTTCCGGCTCGGTAACGCCACGCTCGGTTCCCGCGACCTTGGAGGTAAAGCCTGACAGAAAGTGATACATCGCCTGTGCCGGGGTCAGGCGCGCAATAGGCGGCAGGACACCAAATGCGTCACATGTCAGCATTATGATGTTCTTGGGGTGGCCACCCAGCGCTGTTGATGAGGCGTTCGAGATATAATGCATCGGGTAGGCGCAGCGCATATTCGCGGTCAGGCTGTCATCACTAAAATCAAGCTCTTTGGTGTCCGCGTCATAGACCATGTTCTCGATGACTGTGCCGAACTTCTTGGTGGTGGCGTAGATCTCTGGCTCGGCTTCTGGATTCAGATTGATGGTCTTTGCATAACAGCCGCCTTCAAAGTTGAATGTTCCGCGATCCGACCAGCCATGTTCGTCGTCGCCAATTAGGGTCCGGGCGGGGTCGGCCGATAGCGTGGTCTTGCCAGTACCGCTCAGGCCAAAGAACACAGCGGTATCAACCGGATTGCCGGTTGCATGGTTGGCCGAACAGTGCATCGGCATGATGCCTTTTTCTGGCAGCAGATAGTTCAGAAGCGAAAACACTGACTTCTTGTTCTCTCCGGCATATTCGGTGCCACCGATCAGGATTAGCTTTTTGTCAAAGTTCATCGCGATCACTGTTTCAGACCGGCAGTTGTGCCTTTTCGGGTCCGCTGCAAAGGTCGGGCAGTTGATGACTGTGAAATCGGCAACAAATTCGTCAATCGCCTCTCGGTCCGGGCGGCGCAGCATGTGCCGGATGAACAGCCCGTGCCAGGCCAGTTCGGTCACCATGCGCATATTGATTGAATGGGCCGGGTCGGCGCCGCCGACAAGGTCCTGCACATAATAGTCGCGGCCTTTCATATGCTCCAGCATGTCACCATGAAGGGTGTCGAAACCCTCTGGCGTCATTGGTGCATTGTTCTCCCACCAGATGCTTTCAGCAACAGAAGCGGTTTTTACGACATGTTTGTCTTTGGGGGAACGGCCGGTGAACTTTCCAGTGGTTACTAAAAACACACCCCCTATGCCCAGCTCGCCTTCACCGTTCCTCAACGCGGCTTCGACCAAAGCCGGTTCGATCAGGTTGTAATGAACCGCGCCCAAGCCACTGATCCCTTGATCTTCGAGGCGAAATTGCGGGTTAACACGTCCTGAATTCATGTGCTCATGTCTCCTGTGGCCTCGTCCGCAACTATGACATTGGCATGTCCTGCGTGATCGGCGAATTGTGGTGCTTCGGCCTCATAACATGGTGGATTCAGATATGAACAGGACGCTTTTATGCAGTTAGCGCCATCATTGGGTCAAAATTCGCAA
>CBDTVL010000249.1:0-5563 GCA_965363755.1 uncultured Sulfitobacter sp. | reverse complement strand
TTTTGGTATTTGCCATGTCCGAACTGGACCAGCGAACTGCTGTTTAGTCGAATCCACGGAATGTCACGCTCTTCGGCGGCCTTGACCAGTGATCCGGTTGAAGGTCCAAACTCTTTGCGCAATGCACGCAGCACATAGCTGCGCAACTCTTCGTCCCAATTGAACTCTTCATCGAATTTATAGTCGACCTGATCTTTGAGAGCTTGTGGCAGAAGATGCATCAACAGCCGAAGCGCCAGTTCACCCGCTGCCAGACCGACATCACGCTGGCGGTATTGATAGACCATGTTGTAGTGGCCCGGCTCACCAGTGCCTCGTGTCCGACCAAACGTTACATCACTGCCGGCGGCATTCTGCACTTCGATGGCGCAATGCTCGAGCACATGACCAAGCCAGGTCCCTTCATCTTCACGTAGCCTGCGGATAAATCCGCCCGGCTCGCGATAGGAACAACCATGTTCAGCCAGCCCCGGCAAAGCGTCTATCAGCCCGTCGATAAACGGGGCTCCGATTTTGGCTGACGGCCAGTCTTCCAGGATACCCAGATCAACAACGTGTCGGATGACCGGAAAGCTGGCCCAGACGTTGGGGCCAACGAAGACATTGGTTGAGACAATTTTCACGCGTTTTTCCCCGGTTAGGTTGATTGTTCCTCATCCGGCACAGCTTTGATGCTGCTTGGGACAGACAAGGTGCAAAAGGCAGTGTGCTCGTCTGGAGGATAGGCCACACGCGCGTTCAGATCATAACGGCATCCTTCGCCCAGAACGTCAAGACGAAGTCCGAGAAGGCTGATGGCTTCGCCGCTGCGCGCGTCCCACATTGAGGAATGTGTGAGCTGTCCGGCGTCAACAACCGTGACCGTGCCGCTGCCAACAACTTCAAACACATTGTCGGCACCGATGAAAGCGGCTGTATCTTCGTCGATCCCCAAACCAATCAGGAATGGGTTGAAAGAAGAAGCAGTCAAAAGACGTCCAAGGCGATTTCGTTGGGTAAAATGCTGATCGATGATCACCGCGTTTGTCAGCCCCATGCCGGGCGCCAATGTGATGTTGCCTTCTGCCGGGGCCGCATTGCTGTTGCCTCCGGCAACCATATGTTCAGACATGATAGAGGCCCCTGCCGAGGTTCCAGCAACCGGCACGCCAGTAGCGTTCAGGCGGCGGATTTTCTGAGCAACCAGCGTGCCGCCCAGAATGGCAGAGAGACGTATCTGGTTTCCGCCGGTCATGAAAATGCCCGTCG
Organism: uncultured Sulfitobacter sp.; assembly: GCA_965363755.1. Classification (GTDB taxonomy): domain Bacteria; phylum Pseudomonadota; class Alphaproteobacteria; order Rhodobacterales; family Rhodobacteraceae; genus JL08. Next base: position 4,315 of record CBDTVL010000249.1, on the reverse strand, counting down.
CACGGTCAAGCATCTCTGAAAACTCGGGATTATCGCAATCGGCGCGTGTAGAAATTGGCAGAAACTCGACCTTGCCGGCGCCAAGCTCCGAAAATATCCGGTTATAGTCCGGTCCGGTCTCTTCCAGCATTGACGCGGTTGGAATGACAACGATATCCGCATCCTCGCCGCCGGAAAGTTCAACAAACCTCCGGTGAATCTGCATTTCTTTGACGCGATCTTCTCCCCCGCCGATTGGGATGATGTACCCCCTGTCGGTCTTGCTTGGGACTGGTGCTGGGCACATGGTGTTCGACTTCCTCTGATATCGTATTGGTCGGCTTGCGCGACGGCTGTATCTATTCGTAGGTTCCGCGCCGAATGGCCGCGCCTGCTTTCACATGCCACTGACCTCGCGCCATAACGTCCTGCACCCCCATTGCGGCATCCAGCACAATCAGGTCCGCGTCGTGACCAATTGAAAGGCGCCCCTTGCGGCCAAGCTTCAGCAGGTCCGCAGCATTGCTAGTGAAGGGCGCAAGCGCCTCAGCCAGGGGCACGCCTTGTTTTACGAGGTCACCCAACGTGTCTGGCAAGGTCTGCGAGAGTCCGACGCCGAAACGCGTGAGATTGCCGTCGTGATCAAACGCAGGCAAGCAACCACCACCATCAGAACTGATGGTAAAGCGATCCATTCGGCATCCGGCGTCGCGGTATTGAAGAAAGGCCTCGGTGGCAGATATTCCCGGGTCCACATGGCCCGCGGGAAAGGCTGTTGCGTCAATGTAGCACCCATGCCGGCTCAGCTGGATCGCCTGATCAAACAGCGGTTTGTTGCGGTTCACGTGGGTGGGATTGAACACCCGTGCCGGAATTTCGCTGGTGCTTATGGCTGTCTCCAACAACGTCAGCCCGCGCGCGCCGTCGCCTAGGTGGCAGTGGACGATCCCCGCCTTGCCCGTCATCAGACCTGCAACATGGGCCTCGCTGGCAATCCTCAAAAACTCATCCAGAGTTGGCTGACTTGACCGGTGATCGCTGATCGCCAATTCACCAACCCCGATGACCGGATCGAGAAATACGATGTCGCCGCGGGCGCTGCCCGTCAGAGTGGTCAGAGGGACGTGATATCCACCGGTATGGCACCACGCCGATAGGCCTTCTTCGCGCAGACCATAAGCCTGAGTGACAAGCGTTTGGGTGTTGCGGGTCAGGTCATCTGTTCCCAAAACTCCAACCACAGATGTGACACCTGCTTTGGTAAATGACGACAGGAACATCGGCGGTACTCGGCTGGCCGGGCCGGTTTCTCCACCGCCGCCGGTGATATGCGCGTGCCCATCAATAAGGCCCGGCACAACACGCGCGCCTGCGGCATCAAAAACCTCAACCTGCAAAGGGCCTGAAATGTCGGGTAGATCCGGCCCGATGTAGGCAATCCGATCTCCCGCAATCAGAATATGCCCCACACCCATCGGGACTGGCGCAAACAGTTCGGCATTTTTTATCAACTTCAGCAAGCGCACCACCCAAAATGACCTGTTGGGCTTATTAGTCGGTTAAGATTCCCGATACAAACACAATCAGGACAATTGCCATCGACCTTTCCGGGTGAGGTTTCTGGTGTGCAACGAGGCACGGAACACACAGACCTTACCGTAACCCACGCTGCAGTCGCGTCAGTTCAGATCAGGATCGGCCCAGTATTTTGTTCCTGCGGCAGAAGCGCTGACTATCCAGCCTTTGTTTGTGAGCACAAAAACCGATCTGCCGTCGATAAATCTCACGGTCTGGTCTGCCTTATCGTCCCCAAACATGGCACCGGACTCAGCTGTTGCGTCATATCCGTTGTCGACGAATCTCTGGAACGTGCTGGCCTCCTCGAACAGGATCACGACCTGACGATCAAACCCTCCCAGTCCGAATGAGAGACCAAGCCCTCCGGTTCCCATGTTCATATAGGTTCGGGTTTCGGACAGGTTGGACACAGCCACACCTCGCCCGAACCCGGCCGCCACCCCCAAGATAGCCACCCGGCGCGTGTCAAAAACGGCATAGCCAGCACTGAGATCAAAGAGTAACTTCGCCGCTTCATTTTCTGAAAACAACCGCTGCAACGTGGTCTCGGCCGTTGCATCCAGTCTTTGACGGGTCAGCTCAGGTGTCTCTTCGTCGGAAATGAGCTCGCTGGTCGAGTCGATTGTGTTTCCGACGCTACTGGTTGCTCCTTTAACTGCATCTCCGGCCTTTGATACGCCTTTGGAGACTTTATCAAAAACTGATTGTGCCGATGCGCCAGCTGCGACTGAGACGAGCACTGCGAGAAGAATAATCCGAAGTTTCAATTTGACCTCCAATTGATCATCCGTCTGGGTGACGGTTTTGTCTTCGTATCAGCTTTAGCCTCGATCTGCCGGGTCGACCAGTTAAGTCGGCGTAAGCGCCACACAAAGTAGCGCAAACACGAAAAGGCCTCGTGGTTTCCACAAAGGCCAAATCCGCTTAGTGTGCCCCACCCAGCCAGGACATCCACAGGTCAAGCGATGCAGCGGCCCGGTCTCTGGGTCTCGCTCATTCTGATCGCTTAGTCCTGGTCAGTTGTCTCCGGCTCCAACGTATCATTGAGATAAGTCTTTGTGTCCTCGAGTCGCTGTTTCACCACCTCCAAATGCTCGTTCTCAGCGTAGGTGACCAGGTCGTCCAGAACGTCAATTAACCAGCCATGCCGCTTCAGTCTGGCGCCCGGAGAATCTGGCGTTTGCTGCGCAGCAACCAAGTGATCCAGGCGGCGTTGCGCCCAGTCCTTACGACTCTCATTGATGGGTAGTGCCCCATCGCTATCGACTAAAACCTGATCAGCAAGCGCGAAAAACTCCCCCACAAATCGCTCGACCACCAACAAATCAGGTCTGTTTTTTGGTACCGTTCTGTGTTTGTCTGACATAACAATTACTCCAATGTATGGCGTTAAGTCAGTATTTCGTAGCCACAACGGTTGAACAGCACGTGCCCCGCTTAGACACAGTCCTTGCATCTGTTATATTGGCCTCAGAGAGAAACTATAGATTGCTATGATATCTGAAACTGTAACGAGCGGCTCTCACCTGACGAAGACACGATTTGAGCAGCAAGAGTTGTTAAACCGCGCACTGTCTGAGGTGGTATCGTCCGGTGTTTTGGGTAAAAGCGAACGGCGCGCCCAGCTGTTGCAATATCTGGTCGACAAAGAACTCAGCGGTCGTGGCAAGGAACTCAAGGCGTACTCAATTGCATTAGATGTGTTCGGTCGAAGTGATAGTTTCGACCCCAACACGGATAGCATTGTGCGCACGGAGGTCGGGCGGCTACGAGATGCGCTGACACTGTTTTACGCAGGCGACGTCGATTCTGACCTTCCGAAGATCGAGATTGCCAAGGGCACCTATCGCCCGACTTTTTCATGGGGCGCGGCTGGGCAGGCTGATGTGCCACCCACCAAAAAATCAACAACAGTTGCCCGCGCGCTCGTTGTTGCTTTTGTGTCAGCTTTGCTTATTTGGATCACTTATTCTGAAGATCCCGGCGAACAGACAAACAGCGACACCACCGCGACTAAATCCGAAACGCCGTTTCAGGTCGTCAGAATTGCAGTTGCCCCTTACGAAAGCACCGGCAACCAGCCTGACGTGGCCAGATTGGCTTTCGGTCTTTACACCGAGCTAACGATGGATTTGTCTGCCTATCCTTGGATCTCTGTTGTCTCGCCAATCGGCAACCTAGACAACACCGAAGAGATACAGGCTGACTATGTCTTCAAAGGCAGCATTCTTTGGAATGATGCCACGATACTTGTAGGTTCGCAGCTTACCTCACTTCCTGAACAAGGATTGATTTGGACTGGCAACCAGACAGCCTCAACAAGTCTGGTTGAAATTGAAGAGCTACAACGTCAACTGGTTGGCGAAGTTGTGAGTGAATTAGGAAGCGCCCGCGGCATTGCTGCGGATCTCGTAAAAGCGATCAATGCAAGATCTTCGGGCACGAACCTTGATGCGTTTGTCTGCTATCTAGGAGCCTATCAATATATTGTTTCACCATCAGACGACCTGCATCGCGAGTTGCGAAGTTGCCTTGTCGACGTTGTCGCAGAATTTCCGAACTACGGTGAGGCCTGGGCCGGGCTTGGCTGGGTCTATATGGACGAGGCGAGATATGGTAGAAATCCAAGGCCGGGTGCAGATTCCTGGTCCGATGCAAAGAAGGCCATTGAAAAAGGGCTTGATCTGGCGCCTCTGCGCACGGCGACGCTGAATGCCGCAATGATTCACAGTGTTGAAGCCCCAGAACAGAGCTTAGA
>CBDTVL010000248.1:0-5590 GCA_965363755.1 uncultured Sulfitobacter sp. | reverse complement strand
TACCCGGACGTATAATCAAAACCCCTGGACCCTGCAGGAGGTCCTCTGGCATCAGGCCAGCGACTCCGCCTCCCGACGCAATTTGACTACCGTTAACCCCTCATCCAGATTAACGTCTGACTGAGTGACAACAGAGCCTTTCTGTACGTCGTTTGTCAGTACCACATTATGTGCAAGACCGATTGGCAACGCTCCCATAGAAACGCTTTTGGCAGCGGGGCAGGCCTTGCCCCATACGGTGTATCCACCTTCGCCATCCAGCCGCTCTCCGCGCTTTAAGTCTTTCTTGGCAACCGCCACTGCATCCCCACGAAAGGCACGGGTGTTGCCCGTTGGTTCCTGGCGCAGCGCTGCATTCAACACGGAAACGCCCAGCTCCAGACCAATCAGGTGATAGGGCTTGTACATTGCCGCATATTGGCCGGTATTGTCAGTTGGCAAACCGTATTGCTTGAAACAGGCAGCCGCGTAGTCATTGGGTGCCTCTATCACCACATAGACGCCCCATCTAAGGTCGCGAAAAACCGGGCGACCGTCGCGCTCGAGCGACGAGACAACTTCAGCGACCCCGGTGCCATCCAAGACACCACCAACAGAGCCTGGACGCAGCACATGGGCCAAGTCGTCAACACCGCAAGGTGGAAACTGCAATCCGTTTTCGGAAACAGAAAGGCCACATGCGTTTGCAATAGCGCACATTTCTATAGCGGATTTTGTGCCATCCAGAAACGAATTGAACATTTGTGGGTTCATTTGAGCCGCTTGGGCTTCCTCCTTCGTCAGCCCATAATGCGACCAGACATCATCAGGTGTGACAGAGTGATAGGCCGGCAAATATTTCGTGCCTTTGCCTGCAGCGGCAACGTGAAACCCGCTTGAGCGCGCCCAATCGACCAATTCTGATACTAGAGCAGGTTGATCACCATAGGCCATCGAGTAGACGACCCCCGCTGAACGAGCGCGTTTCGCAAGTGCTGCACCAGCCAGTACATCGGCTTCGACATTGACCATAACAATGTGCTTGCCACACTCGAACGCCGCAAGCGCGTGAACAACACCAATAACTGGATTGCCTGTTGCTTCGATTACGACATCCACGTCGTCGCGTTCGCACAAGGCAATGCCATCTTCAAGAAACTCCGTCGCATCAACGCGGTCGCTATCCCAGCCAACCCGGAGACAGGCATTCTTGGCGTTGTCGATTGACAGATCGGCGATCGCAGTCACTTCCAACCCCAACGTTGTTGGTATCTGGCTTAAAAACATTGATCCGAATTTTCCGGCACCTATCAAACCGACGCGTACCGGTCCGGTCTCTTCCAATTTGGTTTGGGCCAAATGCCTGAGGTTCATGTCTTTCTCCCGTTGGTTCAGATTTTCTTTGGATAGGCTGGGGTTTTTGATTGAGGCATTTGGGGACGTTCAATTTCTTAACACTTTTGATCCCCAAGCCATTTAAGATAACAAATCCGCGGGTTTCGGAAGCAATTCGACCAACGTGGCGCCCAAAAACCTAAACTGGCGGCAACTTTGCCTACTCATTGGGGTGTTTTCGATAAATCGTCAGGTGGCTTTCGATAGCTTTTTTGCAGGACTTGAAATCTCGATCGAGCGCCGACGTCAGAATGTCGTCATGCTCGTCTATCGTGGTTCCAGCTCGAAACCCATAATTCCTCAGTTCGGAGATTACGTGGAGCCGATACTTGTCGTAGGTGGCTTTGTGAATTTGCTGCAGGTGCTGCGAACCACAGCTTGCAATTAGGGCCGCGTGAAACTCCAAATCATGGCGCGACCAGATTTTGATGAAATTACAGATATCTTCTTCGCAGCGCATCCGCTCCTCCAGATGCACCAGTCGACTATGGGCGGCGGACAATTCAACTTCCCACTCCACCCCACCGTTTTTTATCGAAAGGCGCGCGCCTTCGACTTCAAGCAGAAGTCGTAAATTCCTTAGCTCAAGCATCGACTGCTTGGTTGGAAGGATTACGCTAAATCCGCGCTGCTCTTCAAATTGAACAAATCCCTCACTACCCAGTCTGATAAGTGCTTCGCGCAACACACTGGACGAACATTCAAGGGCCGATTTCAGGTACATCGGCTTAAGCTTCTCGCCAGGTTGCCAACGCCCCCAGATCAAGCCGTCTCGCAAGACCTCGTAGACATCACCGGCCGACGTCCTATGCCGCTCCGATTGAGTGCCAGCAAATTCCATAGCGTTCTTCATAAATATCCTCTTTGAGCATCATCACATGGATGCAAATCATAGGCAATGTAATTTCGAAAATAACTAAAATTTCGAAATTACATTGTTCACGATGGGTTTTTTTGATAGAGGCTTTGCGGAGCGCTTCCCATACCGGTTGGTCAGAAACGGGACTGCGCGCCAGACGAAATCAGACCAGAAACCACACCCTGAGGGAGAATTAACAGGGCGCTACTGAAGGACCTGTCGTAAGCAGAGCAAAACATTGCGCGGTTCAATCGTAAAAACGGTTTCTGCAAAAACGACAGGTATTCATGTTTGGTGCCGAAACGGATGCAAAGCGCGCGTGATGGCGTGCAACGTAATTTGCGGTGTCATTCTGTTTCCTGGACATAATCTGACAACAATAAATGCGTTGCTGGAGGTCACGAATATCGAATTGGGGTGCCGGATTGACAAGATGGCTTTGGGCAGTTGTTTACACTCCTGTCTTGATAGCTTGGGTTTTCCTTTCTGCCTCAATATGCAGGTTGGTTGCGTATCGCCGCCCTTCTGGCCAGCGGCTTCTTGCCTGACATCAGAGTAAAATCCGAATCAACATATATACCCCGCCGAACGACGATCACTGTTCGGCAATTGGCTTGTTGGACTACATTTCGAGCAGAAACACATAGGATAAAAATGACAAAGAATAGACTTGAAGGAAAACGGGTTCTGGTGACCGCCGCTGGCCAAGGCATTGGTAAAGCGTCCGCGCTGGCCATGGCTGCAGAAGGTGCGCAGGTATTTGGAACCGATAACAACGCCGATACTTTGGCCTCCGTGACCAAAGAGGGGCACAAGAATATTGAGTGGTTCAAGCTGGATGTGATGTCGGAAACGTCGATCAATACCGGTGTTGAAAAAGCCAGACCAGATATCTTGTTCAATTGTGCAGGGATTGTTCATAACGGTACAATTTCTGAAGCGACAGACCAGGATTGGGATTTAGCTTTTAACCTTAACGTCCGGTCGATGTTTCACTCTATTCGGGCTGGTTTGCCGATCATGCTCGAACGCGGATCAGGGTCGATCATCAACATGTCTTCAGCGTGTTCTTCGATCATTGGCGCTCCTAATCGGTTCGTCTATGGAACGACAAAAGCAGCCGTTATTGGTTTGACAAAATCAGTAGCAGTGGATCACATCGCCAGCGGTATCCGCTGCAACGCCATTTGCCCGGGAACGGTGGAAAGCCCATCGTTGCACGACAGGCTTCATGCAACGGGTGACTATGAGGCGGCGATGAAAGCCTTCGTCGCACGCCAGCCCATGGGCCGCATCGCAAAGGCAGAAGAAATCGCAGCCCTGGTGGTGTATCTCGCTTCTGACGCGAGTGCATTTACGACAGGACAAGCCCATGTCATTGATGGCGGCTGGTCGGGCTGATGGAAAACATTTCATATATGGGGTACGAACATGTCCGGTGAAAAAAGCAATTCGAGAACTCTGCGTTCACAAAACTGGTTCAACAACCCAAGCAACCCAGAAATGACCGCGTTGTACCTGGAAAGGTATCTTAATTACGGCCTGACACGGGCGGAGCTGCAATCTGGCAAACCTATAATCGGCATTGCGCAAACCGGGTCTGATTTGTCGCCCTGCAACCGGCATCATATTGAACTGACAAAACGGGTCCGGGATGGTATCATTGCCAATGGAGGCACGGCCATCGAAATTCCCGTTCATCCGATTCAGGAAACAGGAAAACGACCGACGGCAATGTTGGACCGTAACCTCGCATATCTGTCCCTGGTCGAAACACTGTTCGGTTATCCGATTGACGGAGTTGTGTTAAACATTGGGTGCGACAAGACGACACCGGCGCTCTTAATGGCGGCGGCCACGGTCAACATACCGGCGATTGCTTTGTCAGTGGGCCCAATGCTGAACGGCTGGTTTGGGGGGAAACGCTCCGGGTGTGGCACAACCGTCTGGCAGGGGCGGGAACTGTTGGCTTCCGGCGAAATTGACAATGACGGGTTCATGGAAATGGTCGCATCATCCGCTCCTTCGGTAGGTTATTGCAATACAATGGGCACGGCTTCGACGATGAACTCGTTGGCAGAAGCTTTGGGCATGCAATTGCCGGGATCAGCCGCCATTCCGGCCCCTTTACGCGAACGCGGGCAAATTAGCTATGAAACGGGTAACCGGATTGTTGATTTGGTGCGCGAAGATCTTCGTCCGAGCGATATTATGACCCGCAAAGCGTTTGAAAATGCGATCGTGGTCAATTCCGCGATTGGCGGGTCAACAAATGCACCAATCCATCTTAACGCCATCGCACGCCACCTGAATGTGGCTTTGGACAACGATGACTGGCAGACCATTGGGTACAAAGTTCCGTTGCTGGTGAACCTACAGCCAGCCGGTGAATATCTCGGAGAAGATTTCCATCGTGCGGGCGGTGTACCGGCAGTGATTGGCGAGTTGCTGAAAGCCAATCTATTGCCGCATCCCGATGTGATCACCGCCAACGGGCAGACAATTGCGGAAAATTGCAGCGGCCGAACCTCTGAAAACACTGATGTGATCCTTACGGTCGATACGCCGATGTTGAAGAATGCCGGCTTCATCAATTTGAAAGGCAATCTTTTTGACAGTGCCATAATGAAAACCAGCGTAATTTCGGATGAATTTCGCCAAAGGTATCTGTCTTCGCTTGATGATCCGGAAGCCTTTGATGGTCGTGCAATCGTGTTTGATGGTCCGGAAGATTTTCACAAGAAGATCGATGATCCTTCGCTTGACATCGACGAGCATTGCATCTTGATCATGCGCGGGGCCGGGCCAATCGGATATCCGGGCGGCGCTGAAGTTGTGAATATGCGTCCACCAGGTTACTTATTGAAAAAAGGCATCCATGCTTTGCCTTGCATCGGCGACGGCAGACAATCGGGCACTTCGGGATCGCCCTCGATACTAAATGCTTCGCCTGAAGCAGCTGATGGTGGCGGACTTGGGTTGGTGGAAACCGGAGATCTTGTCCGGGTTGATTTGCGTAAATGCACCGCAAACATCCTGGTGGATGAGGCGACCTTGCAGTCGCGACGTGAAGCGTTGCCAGCTCGCCCATTTACGCCGGACAGCCAATCACCGTGGCAGGAAATATTCCGTGAAAAAGTCCGCCCGTTTTCCGAGGGCATGATCCTTGAAGGAGCGGACGAATATCAGGATATCGCACGTAAAAACCCTCTGCGTGACAATCACTGATGAACAAGATCCCGAGGCGCATAATCAAAGAGAGGTGGTGTCAGACCAATGCGAACCAGCCTCTACAAGGACATTAACACTGTCCCTTATGCCGCGCCAAGTTGACGCCACTCAACAAGAGCGGCGGCA
>CBDTVL010000247.1:0-5595 GCA_965363755.1 uncultured Sulfitobacter sp. | reverse complement strand
GATTGCCACCGGAGATATATCGCAGATCTACGTTCTGCGGGCCTCCGCTACCCAAAAGAACCTCGGGGCTGTTACTGCATGGCGGCTGGACGGGCGCAACGCCGCCAACCTGACGCTGGCCACCCGATTCGAACTGCGGCCCAACGACATCGTCTTTATTGCCGAGCAACCGGTGACGCGCTGGCATCGTGTGATCGAGCAATTGACCCCTTCACTCCTGTCCTTGTCCGGCTCAACCACAATCAACTGAAGAAACCGAGAACTGATACCAAACACGCCCTTGGATTTGGGTCAGAGCCGTTCAATCGCCAGAGCGATGCCCTGCCCACCGCCGATACACATGGTGATCAATGCCTTGGATCCCTGGATGCGTTCCAACTCGTAAAGCGCTTTGATTGTGAGTATTGCACCAGTGGCCCCCACTGGGTGGCCCAAAGCGATGGCGCCGCCATTTGGGTTTACTTTTGCGGGGTCCAGCCCAAGCTCTTTATTGACTGCGCAGGCCTGTGCGGCAAATGCTTCGTTGCTTTCAATCACATCAAAATCCGACGCTCTTAGCCCGGTTCGTGCCAGCAATTTTTGCACTGCAGGAACTGGCCCGATGCCCATAACATCAGGGCGCACGCCGGCATGGGCGTACCCCAGTATCCGCGCCTTGGGCTTCAATCCGGCTTTTTCCGCAGCCTTTGCTGTTGCCAGAACGACAGCTCCGGCGCCGTCATTTATCCCAGACGCGTTTCCTGCGGTCACAGTGCCGTCCTTTTGGAAGACCGTGCGCAGGCCAGCGAGTACTTCGCCTGTTGTCGCTTTTGGATGTTCGTCGACATCGAATAGCACCATATCGCGCCGCACACGCACCTCGACAGGTGTAATCTGGGATTGGAAATATCCTTGCGAAATTGAATTGGCTGCCCGTTCCTGACTGGCCAACGCGAATGCATCCTGAGCTGCACGGGAAATGTCGTGTTCGGCAGCCACATTTTCTGCCGTTATGCCCATATGTCCGGTGCCAAAGGGGCAATTAAGCGCCCCCAACATCATATCCAACGTACGGACATCACCCATCTTGGCGCCCCAGCGCTGATCCGGCACGATGAACGGCGAACGCGACATATTTTCCGCGCCGCCGGCCAAGGCGAACTCTGCATCCCCTAACAGGAGTGATTGAACCGCTGAAACAATTGCCTGCGCCCCTGATCCGCAAAGCCGGTTCACGTTCATCGCCGGGGTTGTTTCCGGGATACCGGCCTGCATCGCAGCCACACGAGACAAGTACATATCGCGGGGCTCAGTGTTGATGACATGGCCAAAAACCACGTGCCCGATCTGGCCCCCCTCGACGCCGGACCGCTGCATCGCTGCCTTTGCCGCTGCGGTGCCCAGATCGATTGGCGGAGTGCCGGCCAGCGATCCGCCAAAAGTGCCAATGGCAGTGCGTGCGCCGTCCAGAATTACAATATCGGTCATGGTCAGTTCCTTACCTTGAATGCCTTTTCACTATGCGGAAATGTCAGGTGAATGTCAGCCGAGATTTGTTGTCACATTTGTCTGTACACTCAGGGCGCATTGACAGTTCATCATGGCCACGTCAAACATCCGTCATGACGGATAAACCAGACGCCATCTTGACCCAACTGCCTGCCCGCCTAAAAGAAGCACGGCGCGTGCAGGGATTGTCGCTGGACGCTGTGGCAAAGCTCTCTGGCGTGTCCCGATCTATGGTCAGCCAGATAGAGCGCGGCGAAAGCAGCCCGACAATTGCCACCCTGTGGAACCTGACACGCGCATTGCAAGTGGATTTCGCAGGCCTTCTTGATGCGGCACCTACGGCGGATCAGATCGAAGTCCTGCGGTCGGATCAGGTGCCGACCATCGACAATATGGGCGAGGGATGTCGCATCCTCATCCTATCGCCACCTGAGCAGGCAGGGCTCAACGAGGTTTATGAACTGCGGTTGTCGCCCGGTGGCACGCTTGACAGTCAGCCTCACACGCGCGGCACCCGCGAACATCTAACCGTGGTCGAGGGGTATCTCGTAGTGTCGTCAGGCGATGCAACCGAGGAATTCAGCGCGGGGGACACGGGGCGTTACGCGGCTGACGTTGAACATCGGATAACGGCGCCGGATGGGCCTGCGCGCGCCTTTCTGGTGGTGCAGAACGCGTAAATTCCACTATCGCGGATTTTTTCCGTGATTTCGTATTCTCTTATTTCGGATTCAAATCCGTTATGGTAGAAGGCCGATGAAGGAGATTACAATGACCCAGGCATTTCTGTCCCACATCACAGATACGTTGACCCAGATAGATGTTGAAGGATTGACCAAGCGGGAGCGCCTGATCTCCTCTCCTCAGGGCGGCGAAATCACGGTCGGCGGGCGCGACCTGATCAATCTTTGCGCGAACAACTATCTTGGTCTGGCCAATCACCCTGATCTGATTGCCGCCGCAAAAGGTGCGATGGACGACCATGGCTTTGGCATGGCCAGTGTCCGCTTCATCTGCGGCACACAGGACATTCATCGTGCATTGGAACAGCGGCTGGCTGGATTTCTTGGCAAAGACGATTCGATCCTGTTTGCCGCATGTTTTGATGCCAATGGCGGGCTGTTCGAACCACTTTTGGGCCCGCAAGACGCGATTATTTCTGATGCGCTGAACCATGCCTCGATTATCGACGGGGTACGGCTGTGCAAAGCAAAGCGGTATCGCTATGCGAATTCGGATATGGATGATCTGGAGGCGCAGTTAAAGGCCGCGCAATCAGAGGGTGCCCGCCATATCATGATCGCAACTGACGGTGTGTTCAGCATGGATGGGTATTTGGCAAATCTTCCCGACATCACGGCACTGGCGCAGAAATACAATGCGCTGGTGATGGTGGACGATTGCCACGCTACGGGCTTTATGGGGCCAAAAGGCGCGGGCACCCCGGCGCATTTCGGTGTGGACGTCGACATTTTGACCGGCACGCTTGGCAAGGCGCTGGGCGGTGCGATCGGCGGCTATATCGCCGGGCCGCAGCCGGTGATTGATCTGCTGCGCCAACGGGCGCGGCCTTATCTGTTTTCAAATTCTCTGCCGCCCGCGATTGTATCCGCCGGGATCGAGGCGATCCGGCTTGTCGAAGAGGGTGATAGCTTGCGTGCGCAATTGTTTGAGAATGCCAGCTACTGGCGGGCCGGACTGGCCAAACTTGGGTTCGAACTGTTGCAGGGTGAGCACCCGATCATTCCGGTAATGTTGGGAGAGGCGCAATTGGCGCAGGACATGGCGACGCGCCTTTTCAACGAAGGCGTTTATGTCTCAGGGTTCTTTTTCCCGGTGGTGCCACGTGGCCAGGCCCGGATCAGAACCCAGATGAACGCCGCGCTGAGTCGGGGTGAGTTGGACCGCGCTCTGGCCGCCTTTGAAGTTGCCGGCAAAGCAGTGGGGGTATTGGCATGAGCAATGAAATGAAGGCGCTGGTAAAGGCTGAGCCACGCGAAGGGCTCTGGATGCAGCGTGTCCCTGTACCCGACATTGGCCCTGATGACGTGCTGATCCGGATTAACAAGACCGGCATTTGTGGCACCGACATTCACATCTGGAACTGGGACGAATGGGCCGCAAAAACCGTTCCGGTCCCGATGATTACTGGTCATGAATTCGCGGGCAAAATCGTTGAATTGGGTCGCAATGTCGAAGGGCTGGAAATTGGGCAGCGCTGCAGCGGTGAGGGTCACCTGATCGGCACGACCTCACGTCAAAGCCGCGCAGGCAAATTCCATCTGGATCCGGCCACGCGCGGCATCGGGGTCAACGAACCAGGTGCTTTTGCAGAATACCTGCGCCTTCCCGCGTTCAACGTAGTGCCTTTGCCGGACGAAATTTCCGACGATATCGGCGCCATTCTGGACCCGCTTGGCAATGCGGTGCACACTGCGCTTAGCTTTGATCTGGTGGGTGAGGATGTTCTGATCACTGGCGCCGGTCCGATTGGGATCATGGCGGCGGCAGTGGCCCGCCATGTCGGGGCCCGCCACGTGGTCATCACTGACGTCAATCCCGACAGGTTGGACCTGGCGGCCCGAGTGGCCGACGTCACCCCGGTCAACGTCGCCACACAAGATCTGGCCGAGGTCACCGCCGGGTTAAAGATGCGCGAAGGTTTCGATGTGGGTCTCGAAATGTCTGGTAATCAGCAGGCTCTTGATCAGATGGTCGAAGCGCTGGTGATGGGCGGGCGCATCGCCTTGCTGGGTATTCCGCCCGGAAAGTCACCGGTTGACTGGTCGCGTATCGTTTTCAAGGCGATCACTATCAAGGGCGTTTACGGACGGGAAATTTTCGAAACCTGGTACAAGATGATAGCGATGCTACAAAACGGATTGGATGTTTCGGCGGTGATCACACATCGCTTTTGCGTTGACGACTTTGCACAGGGGTTCGCGGCAATGAAATCAGGTCAAAGCGGCAAAGTAGTGTTGGACTGGAGCCGCTGACGCAAGTTTCATAGGGGCTGAAATTGCCCAATGGTTCCGCAAACTTCCAGGAAGAAGAACTGTTCATTTGTACACCCAGGACTCATTCTTCACTCTGACCTATCCCGGTCAAATCGGATTGGTGATGGTTTCCTTATCGCTGGCGGCCTGTTTCCTGTGGTTTGCAATCAGCATCGGAAAAAGGACCAGTCGCTCGGGTAGGATCCTGATCTCGATAGGTTTATTCGCTCTTTTCATATGGCTCACACCGCAGGTCTATTATGCCTACTACTATCTTGTGCTCAAAGGTTTGCCGCTTCAATGGGTTCTGAAATCACCGCCAACCCCGGCTGATCTGGGTCGACTGCTTACATTTACCGGTCCGCCCAACTTGTCAGCCCACAGCAAAGGCGCTTTGGGTTGGCTGCTGCTGATACTTCCACAACTGGCTTCGCGCCAAAGCAAGAGGCCGCCAGAAAAATCCATCGAAAGTTAGATCACCCTATGACTGCAGAGAATTGGTTCAGGGCGTGAAAGGAACCCGCCCCAGTCCCGTCAACAGCCAGCTCTTAGCCCCTTCAAAAACCGCAGGGATCAGCGGGCGCCCAAACCCGGCACCTCCATCCAGATCAATTCGGTTGCCAAAGTGCTGCGGTGCCTCCAATGCGGTGTGACCATGCACAATCAGACGCCCGTAATCCCGTGGATCAACCAGAAAAATGTCGCGAATCCAGATTAGATCATCTTCGACCTGATCTGTCAGCGCTATGCCGGGCCTGATACCGGCATGAACAAACAAATGATCTTCGGTCACATGCGTGAGCGGAAGCTCCGTCAGAAACTTGCGATGCGCGTCCGGCACAGCTTCCAGCGCAGCCGCGTGGATCGGATCAATCGGATCGCCGTCAAACGCAGCAACCCCATAAGACGCAAGAGTCTTGTCGCCTCCCAATCGCGGGTTCAGCCACATGAGATCGGGCCGGGTTCTACTGTCATTCACAATTTTTGCGTCGAGAAAACGGGTCAGGTAGCGGTCGTGATTTCCTTTTAGCGTGACCCAGTTGCGACCCTCGGCGACCCCATCGATCAGGGCCTGTACGACAGCGCGGCTGTCTGGGCCACGGTCCACATA
>CBDTVL010000246.1:0-5653 GCA_965363755.1 uncultured Sulfitobacter sp. | reverse complement strand
GGCAACAGAAGCCTGCACTTACTTCCGCATTGTTGACGACCAAAAGCAGCTTTTGTCAGGGTAGCGTTGTTTCTAACTGATCCCTTAGCGGACGTGACTCTTTGGGATTATCCGATCGTGTTGCTTTTCCGGCCTGAATTGCGCGGCCGTGCATGGCTTGCAAGTGTAATGGAATACCCCTTTTTGCTGATCTGGCCCGTGCTGCCTTGGCGGTACATGTTGTCTGACTGAAGCGTGGCATGCGGCGCAAAATGGCTTAATTCGGTCCAAATTTAAACAAACTGGCCGCTTAGACCGGAATTTGTAAATGTCGTTTTCTTAAAGGTGCCCAGATGAATATCCGCTCAGCTCTTTCCAGCTCAATCCGTTCATTTTGCAAAAATGAGGACGGGGCAATTTCATCTGACTTTGTGGTCGTTACCGCTGCAGTTGTGGTGCTGGCGGTTGCGGCAACCATTACTATTTCAGCCGGCGCCATGGTAGTGGCCGACGGAACTGCAGACTCGATGGCAACGTCAGAAAGCTCAGCCGGTGACTCAGGTGACGCGGGAGCATCTGGCGGATCAGGTGCAAACGGTGGCAATGATCATACTGGCGATTCCGGTGGTTCAGGCTCTTCAGGTGCCTCTAACGGCGCCAACACCTCAGATTCTTCCGGCAGTTCAGGGTCTTCCGATAGCTCAGGATCATCTGGCAGCTCAGGCTCCTCGGGTAGTTCTGGGTCCACTGGCGGCTCAGGATCATCTGGTGGCTCAGGCTCCTCTGGTAGCGCAGGTTCTTCAGGTGGCTCAGGCTCTACCGGCGGTTCAGCTGCCGCCAGAAACTCAGGCGGCTCTGGCAACGCAAACCCTTCTGGCAACTCTGGTTCCTCTGGCGGCTCAGCCGGCAACTCGGCCTCCAATAACACCTGCCCGGCAGGAACTACTGCTGCCGCTGCTGGATCAGGTGCCTCCTGTACCACTGTTGCGGCAAACAGCTCCGGCAGCTCAAAGAAACCCAAAAAGAACAAGAAAAAGAACAAGAAAAAGAAGTAAAACCAACTCCAATTCACCGTGCCTGCGTGCAAAAAGCGTCTGACCGCAGAGTCAGCTGAAGTGGATCGCCCAAAGGGTGTCAGAACATCATACGCCCGATACCGCACTCAAATCATGTTGACTTGCAAGATAGAATTGCAGGTTCTAACCCGCCAGTGACGGCAACCACAGCACAATGCCTGGAAATGCGACTAACAAGGCAATGGTAATGCCGTCTGCGATAAAGAACGGCGTGACACCTTTGAACACGTCCTGGACACTCAGATCGTCACGCACACCGGCCACCACAAAGCAGTTGAGTCCGATGGGCGGGGTTATCAGGCAGAACTCAGCCATTTTGACCACCAATATCCCGAACCAGATCGCACACATCGGGCCTGACATGCCAAACGCACTATCCGCGGCTGCCACCTGCTCTCCACCGTTCAGGGCCATGACTGCCGGATAGACCACAGGCAGCGTCAGCAGCAGCATTCCGATCGCATCCATGAACATGCCCAACACCGCATAGGCCAGCAAAATACAGATCAGGATCAGCATTGGTGATACTGTCAAAGAACTGATCCACTCTGCAAATGCAGCCGGCAATTCGGCAAATCCGAGGAATCGCACATAGATCAGCACACCCCAGATGATGGTGAATATCATCACGGTCAGTTTTGCCGTATCGAGCAATGCAGATTTGAGTTGAGCCCACCGCATGCCGTGAAAAAGCGCCAGACAAAAGACAATAAACGCCCCTACGGCTCCGCCTTCTGTCGGAGTGCCCCACGCGTCGCCAAAGGGGTTGTAGACAAAAAAGATGATGATCACGACAACCATAACAATGGGCAGCGCCGGCGGCAGCGACGCAAAACGCTGTCTCCAGGTGAAACCACGTACCGGGGGACCTACGTTTTTAAAGACGACCGCAATGCCGATGATCAGGGCGGCGTAAACAATTGCAGAAAACGCGCCGGGGATAAAACCTGCCAGCAACAGCTTGCCGACATCCTGTTCCACAATGATCGCATAGATCACGAGGATCGCTGACGGCGGGATTAAAGAGGCCAACGTACCGCCCGCAGCCACCACACCGGCGGCGAATTGTTTGTTATAGCCCACTTTCAGCATTTCCGGGATCGCGATGCGGGCAAAGACCGCCGCTGTGGCTACAGATGCCCCTGACACAGCAGCAAAGCCAGCCGTGGCAAAGACAGTCGACACAGCCAACCCGCCCGGAACCCACGCAATCCAGCGTTTAGCAGCCTCAAACAGCGCCCGGGTCAGGCCTGCATAATAGGCGAGATAGCCAATCAGGATAAACGTCGGGATCAGCGACAGCGCTTGCGAGGACACTTTGGAATGCGGCACCTGCCCTGCCGTTTTGATACCAACGGTTAACGCCCAGCCCAGATGTTCCATCCCGAAATCTTTTTTCGCCCAGAAAATCAGGATCAGACCAACCAGCCCGGCCAGTGCTGCGGCAAAAGCAACCCGCATGCCAAGGACCACCATGACCAGCATTCCGGCAGAGACCCACAGGCCAAGCTCGATAGGTTCCATAGGTCTAGTCCTGCCCGTCTAACTGTTCGGCCTCAGCCATTGCCTGCGTGGCGGCATCTTGGATCATTGGCACTGCAACCGGGTTGTCCAGCCCAAGAACAAAGGCGCGCCCATAGCCCCACATCTGCAGGATCAGACGCAGGCACAAAACTGAAAACGCCACCGGCGCCAGCAGTTTTGCCGGCCAGATCGGAATGCCGATATCAATCGAGCTGTCTCGGCTCCACAGCGGGGCGGCAAAGTCAAAGCTGCGCTGAAAATGCGCCCAACTGCCCCAGACCAGCGCCACCATCAGCAGGAATATCAGAAAGATCGAAAAGAACTCTGCCGCCCAAAGCGCCCGGCCCCGCAACCGACCGATCAGAATATCCATACGAATGTGGCCGCCGTCGCGTTGGGTGTAGGCGACGCCCATAAAAGCGATCAGCGGCATGATCTGTTCGATCCAGTCGACGTAACCCGCCAATGGCGAATTGAAGAATTTGCGCCCACCGACCGAATACACGGCCAGAAACATCAGCGAAAACACCGCAAGCCCGCTGATCAGGGCAAACTGCCGTTCCAGATTGTGCAGGCTGCGGTCCACCCGACTCAGCAGGCTGTCGTCTTCAAGCACGGCGGAAGTTCCGGCCATGGTTTTGTCCTTTGGTGAAGGGGGGGCCGAGAGTGAAAGGGCGGCCCCAGAAGGCCGCCCGTTCAGATCAGTTGCTCATCTGCGCTTGTTTAAGCGTCGAAATAACAAGATCATAGAGTTCCTGCGCCGGCAGACCCTGCGCGGTCATATCAGCAATCCATTTTTCGCGGATCGGATCAGCGGCGGCAGCGCGGAATTCGGCAAGAACCTCGTCAGAGATCACGACCTTTTGCACGTCTTTTTCGGCCAGAACAGATTCCCATTTATCCAGCAATTCTGCGTAGTTGGCCAGATAATGCGCAATGGCCTCATCCACCGAACTGTCAAGCGCAGCGCGATGTTCGTCGCTCAGTGAGTCGTACGCATCGATGTTGACCACAACCGGGCAATTCACCGTGCCGGGGTTCAGGTTCGCCGTCCACCAGTCGGCCCGGTTGATCGTGCCAAAACTAAGATGCGCGTGCTGGGCAAATGCAACCGTATCAACAACGCCACTTTCCATGGCATTATAGGCCTCGGTCGCTGTCACAGAGGTCGGAACACCGCCAACAGACTCAAATGCCTGACCAATGCCGCCAGTGGCGCGCACCCGCATGCCCTCAAAGTCAGCAATCTCATCGCGCGGCTCGCCGGTTCCGACAATGTTGTATTGCGGCATCGGGCTGGTCATCAGCAGTTTTGCATTCCAGCGCGCAAGATCTGCCTGCACAGCCGGGTGCGCGTAGACCGCATGGGACACAGCCACTTCTTCTTCCAGCGTGTTTACGCCCAGAAACGGCAGTTCCAGCACGGTAATCGTCGGGTTCTTGTCGCGGTGATAGCCGGCACAGAACTGCGCCATTTCAAATGCGCCGATTGAAATACCGTCCAGATTTTCGCGGTTCTTGGACAGGCCGCCATAGCTCACGTTCATAGTGAACTCACCGTTGGTCTTTTCACTGACCAACTCGGCCAACCGTTCAACATGCTCGGTAAACGCGCGGCGCTTGCCCCAGACGGATACGTTCCATTCTGTGGCCGCAGCCTCGGAAATAAAACCAACGCTCAACGCGGCCGCCACGGCCCCGGTCATCATCTTGTTCATATTCTCTCTCCCATACTGCGTTCCTGTTGACGGATCGCTTGGCGCCAAACTAGCGCGGTGTGCCCGGACTGCCAACCCTTGCGATTAAGTGGTCTCATTGCCTCGGTTTATGGTGGCCCCATCAGCAGAGGCAGACAAACACAGGTTTCTGCAAGCGTCTGGTTTCTTCGATATTGCCAAGTATTTCCCACAATCCAGCCCCGAGGGCGGTGAACCAGCAGGGTTCGAAAAGTGAACCCGGGTTCACTGATCATTCCGTCTGTATTCACAATGATCGTGTCAGAGTTTCTCGCCCCTATTCGGTGAGAAACTCGCCACTGCCGCCCCAATCCTCTGGCATATCTTTCAACTTTGGCAATCCGTCCCTGATCGGAAGCACTGAATTTTCGTAGTTGATGTGAACGGTCGGCTTGAAATCAAGGTCGGACAAGAGGCCGGAAAAAATATCAAACAGGCCAGCATCGGCCATATATGCCCCCACAAAACCATTGCAAATGCTGCATGAAAGCCTACCGCCTTCCGGGTGTCCGGATTTTGAGTAGCGCCTCAGCTTGTCTTCGCCCGAAGTAAATCGAATATTTGCTCTGGGCCAAAGAACGGGTGTATTTACAGGAGAGCCAGTACAGCTGCGGCATAAATTGCAGTGACAGTAACACTGAACAACTGGTTCGCCCTCCGCCTCCAGTCGAACTGCGCCACAAGAACACTGAGCGTGATATGTCATCTCGTACCTTCCCATACGTCACATTTTCAAAGTAACGGTTACACACAAACAACTTTCGGGAAAGCCCTACTAATTGTGGCACGAAGTCTCCAACCGTTCATGGACCGATAAGAATCGCTGTGCTTGGCGAGGTGATTTGAAACGACCCATGCATTGCCCGGAAATGGTCTTTCTTCAAACCATGGGAAGGATCTTTTCTCGCCGTCGGGTTTGGCGGTGTGACCCTTCGGATCGATTGTTGAGCCCCTTATGGCTGCGATGCTCTATTCCCAAAGCAAGCTCCGTCAAGGCGGCGCCATAGCTTCGGAGTTTATCGGTGACCCTCAATCTCAGAGAATAATTACTCCACGAGTTCCACTTCGCTGAGCTGCCACGACTTGTCGAAGAAACTTGGCAGAGGGCTGTAGAGCCGCAAAATGTTAAACCAACCTTTTTTCGGGTCAGTCTGGATCCAGTTACCTCCCGCAACACCCTCTGGCCTCTCTGGACCGAAGTAGACAATTGTCGATCCGTCCTTTTCTGGAACTGCAGCTGGTGTCGGAGCACTTTGGGAGCCGGCACGCGGGAATTTCTGTGGTGTCTGCAACATTGAGCGGGTCTGGCTGTCATAGACGGTGAAGGACCAGAATGCC
>CBDTVL010000245.1:0-5675 GCA_965363755.1 uncultured Sulfitobacter sp. | reverse complement strand
GCTGGCATCAAAAGGGCGGGGAAAGCGTTGGCTGTGCGTCGGGGCAGTTCGGATAAAGGCACAGGTTCCTCAAGGGCGAAACCACGGCGATGTGACAAGAAAGAATTCATGGCCATCAAAACGGCGCCCATCAAGAGTCCCGGAATGATGCCCCCCAAAAAGAGGTAGCCAATCGAAGTGTTAGAGACCAGCGCATATAGCACCATCGGGATTGATGGCGGGATGATGGGCCCGATTGTGGCCGACGCTGCTGTGATCGCAGCTGCATATCCGCGAGTGTAATGTCCGCTTTTGGTCATCATCTCGATGATGATTTTGCCGATGCCCGCAGCATCGGCGACAGCAGACCCAGACATGCCGGAAAAAATCAGGGAGGCAACCACATTGACGTGACCAAGCCCGCCGCGAAACCGTCCGACCAATGCCACGCAAAAGTTAAGCAACCGATCACTGATCGTGCCCGCGTTCATGATGTTCGCCGCGACGATAAACAAGGGCACCGCAAGCAGGATGAAGCTTTGGTATAGCCCATCCATCAGGACCTTTCCGACTATTCCAATGCCTTGTCCGGCCGAAATAAGATAGGTAATTGCAGCGACAAGGATCGCATAAGCGATCGGCGTGCCGATGCCGGCCAGAAAAAATAGCGTCCCTAGGCAAATAAGAAATTCCAGACTCATTGCGGTACATTCTCAGCGGTATCATCCGAACAGTCGTTCACGCCGAACCGGATTGCATGATAGGCGGCCCAACCATATCGCAAAGCCACGGCAACCAAAAAGAAGATGTAGATGGAATACACATCGCGCATGCGTATCCAGTCGCCAAATACGGAGGACAATGTCGCTGTCTTTTTGAGCCTCAGGATGTAGAATTTTGACAATGTGGGCTCGATCGACAGTACCAGGGCCACACAAATTGCCACGCCGGATATTATGATAAACCAGCGCCGGACGGCGGGGCGCACGGCGTGATATAGTATGTCGAATGTAACGTGATCGCGTTCTCTGACAACAAAAGCGTTGCCCCAGAAGACAAGCCAAATCCACAGCAACAGGCAAAACTCAAGCGTCCAGCCGTAAAGCGTTGGATCAAGTAAAGGGAACTTTGCAGGCAACCATTCCAGACGTGCCGAATATCGTATGACAATCTGCAAAATGAATGTCGCGAACATGGTCGCCATCATCGCCGCCGCAACAGCCTGTGCGAAATGGCTCAATCCAGCCTGCAATTTTTTCATTGGGACTTCCAGTTGGGCAACGCCGGTCGGTTTTCAGGTTGTGGACCTGATCAGCGGAGGTACGGAGTGGTCCGCCCCTCCGTGACAATTCTATCGTGACCTAGTTGCCAAGTGCGTTGATTTTTTCCAACACACCTTCGGGCCAGCTTGCGGCAAGCTCGGAGCCAGCGTATTCCGACTGAACATGGCTACGGAATGCAGCCAGATCGGGTTCGTAGATTGCCAGGCCCTTCTCTTCGAGGAATGCGACGAGGTTTGCCTCTTTTTCAAGCTGCTTGACGCGACCGCTTTCGGCGGCGGCCTCTGCTGCGGATTGAACAGTGGCTTGCTGGTCTGCAGTCAATCCATCCCAAACGGCCTTGGAGAACGCAACATAGTTCAGATCAACCAGATGCGACGTTAGCGCAATCTGGTTTGTCACTTCGTAGAATTTGGCATCCACAACCGTTGGCAATGGATTGTCCTGTCCGTCAACCGATCCGGTTTGAAGTGCAGTGTAGACTTCTGTGAAGGCCATGGGTGTTGGATTGGCACCAAGCGCTTTACCCAGGAATTGCCACGCATCTGTACCCGGCATACGTAGGTTGACGCCAGCCAGATCTGCCGGTGTCATGACCGTCAGTTCTTCTTTGGTCTGGCGCAGGTTCACGTGGCGTTGGCCCAGATACATCACTGCAAGAAGCTTAACACCCAGTTCATCTTCGGCTTTCTGTTTGAAAGAATCCATCAGTGCGTCGTTGAAAACTGCTACCTGATGAGCCGCGTTTTGATGGACGTAGCCTGTGGCGAAAATCGAAAACTCGGGGAAGAATTGCGCGAGTTCCTGCGCGGATGTGATGGACATCTCCAAGTCACCCGATGCGATTGATTCCAGCTCGGAACCCTGTGCGATCAGTGATCCGTTGTAGTGTGGCTCGTAGGTTGCGAAGTCGGCGACTGAGGACGCGAAAACTTCGGCCAGTGCCACTGAGCGCTGATCTGTTTCCGAGGCCGGGGTGGACATGCGTAAAGTAACCATGTCCGCCGCGTAGACAGGGACGGCAATCGCGGCAGCGGTCAAAGCCAGCAAGGCCCGTCGAGTGAATTTCGTGATCATTTTAGTTCCTCCATTTCGTCGCGGTTCTTTATCCGCTTGTTTGTCCATCGGGAAGTATCCCGACGAATTTCGTATTACATCCCCAGCGCGCGTCTTTTAGCGCTTTGAATGTGGGCGTGAATTGCCACTACCGCCTCAGCGCTGTCGCGCTCTTTTAAAGCGGCGAATATGGCAAGGTGTTCGTCAAGAACCGAGACCACCAGTTCTGGCAGCATACGGGTGTCAGAGTTCCGAATGAGCCGGATCTTGATCGCGTTGATCCGGTGAATGTCTGAAATGATCGAGTTTCCCATTGCATCAATGATTTGGTCGTGGAATTCCCAGTCGATTTGCTGTGCTTTCTGCAGAACCTCTGGCGACATGCTCTCAACCGCTGCGTCGCGGATATCTTCATGCTGTGCCGCCAGACGATCAATTTCTTCTGTTGTGGCACTTTTGCAGAACTCGGAAATCGCCTCGCCTTCAATGATACTGCGAAGCTGGAAGGCGTTGCGCACAAGATCCAAGTCGATGGCTAAGATTTGCAGGCCGCGTTTAGGAACCGTTTGGATCAGCCCATCTGCCTCGAGCCTTGGAATCATCTCGCGGATGGCGCCAAGGGGCATCCCTGTAAGCTCGACCAATTCACGCTGCGACACGATCTGTCCCGGCCTGATGTCTTGCGCCAAAAGTTTCTCTGTAAAGTTTGAATACGCATGGTCGCGCAAACGAAGGGCACTAGGGATATTCATGCTGCATTTGCGATTGGAAACCGCGCAGCGATCGCTGCATGCGCGTCGCCCGTAAGAGCCTGCAATGGTGGGCGAAGGTTACCCCAGCTAGGATTGCCTGTCATAGCGGCCATAGCTTGCTTTAACGCGGGAATAACCGGAACTGACACAACCAGATCCACTTCGGAGGACAACGCAACATCCTCGACATGTGTATCAAACAATGTGCGCATGCGACGTGGATACATGTTCGCGAAACCGCAGATAGACCCGGCACCGCCCATTGCCGCCGCTTTATGTAAAAGCCGCTCGTCGCCCACCAAAACCGGAATACTGCGACTTTCGAGCAAAGCTTTTGTGTTTTCCCATTGTCCGGCACTGTCTTTGATCGCCAGGACACGTTCGGGGTAGGCCGCGTATAACCGATTGACCAGTTCAGTTGACAACGGAACGTGGGTCAGTTGCGGTATGTGATAAAGGATGAACTTGGCTTGGCTATCAACCGTCTTAAACAGCTTTGCGTGCCATTCAAACAACCCCTCGTCACTCAGGTCTTTAAAGTAAAACGGCGGCAACAACAGATAATTCGTTATGCCAAACGCAACCCCCTGTTGAACCTGCAAAGCCACATCCCCGATCGCGGTTCCACACAGGCCAAGTGTTATCTTCTTGCGCGCGACACCGCTGTCGATCAAAGCCGAGATCGCTGCAGATCGTTCGTCGAGGGCAACAGAGGCGCCCTCGCCAGTGGTACCAAAAGGCGTAACCCCGTTTGCACCATTTTCCAGCATGCTGTTTGCATGTTTGCAAAACAATGGAAGGTTCAGACTGCCATTTGCATGGAAGGGCGTAAGCAGTGCTGTAGAGATACCAAAATGAGCGATCTTCGTCCCCGTTTATCGGTTGTGGTCGTATCAGAATCATATCTAACGTTAGTGGTTGCGCGGTGAGTGTCAATGTAACATGTTAGATAAATGATCGCTATTCAGCCAATTCAGGAAATGGAGCTGCTCGTAATGCCAAGGATCATTTGTGCAGGTCTAATTGCCGCAGATCTGGTGTTTGAGGTGGCAGAATTCCCGGTGAAGGGTGCTAAATACCGGGCATTGGCATCTCAGATGATCACTGGCGGTGGCGCGCTAAACGCGGCGTCCGCGATCGTGGCCCTTGGCGGAGACGTTAGCCTTGCGGGTGCTATCGGCGACGACGAATTTGGCTCGTTCCTGCGCAACAAAATGTCCGATCGCCAGATCGACGACCGGTACGTCAGCACCATATCAGGTGTGCCAACGTCGCGGTCTGCAAACTTAATTACACCTGACGGCGATAGGACGATCATCAACGACCGCGAGCCCCAACTGGTACCCGAAGATTTTAAGCTCCCGCCTGAATTTCCGTTTGATGCGGCACTGGTTGACACCCGTTGGCCTAAGGGCGCCGAGCTGATCGTAAAAGCCGCCCGTAGCGCCGGCAAACCGTCGGTAATTGACGCCGAAGCCCCGGTAGCGCAAGCGATGCAAGCGGTTACCTCTGCCAGCCATGTGGTTTTTTCCGAGCAGGGGCTGGAGGACTTTGCCGGCGCAAGCGGCGGCGATGCTTTGGAAGTGGCTACAAATCAACTTGGTACATGGTGCGCTGTGACCCGAGGTGACCTGCCGGTATTGTGTCACGATGGGCAACACCTGACCGAAATTTCGGCATTTCCGACCAAGGCTGTAAATACATTGGGTGCAGGGGATGTCTGGCACGGCGCATTTGCATTGGCGCTGGCCAACGGTCTTGCAGAAATCCCGGCGGTTCGATGGGCAAATGCGGTGGCGTCGTTGAAAGTGAGTCGCCCGCAAACGGTAGATGCCTTGCCGACCGCCGCCGAAGTCGAAACTTTCCTGAAATCAAACGCGACTAATTCGAGGGGTTAGTCAAGATGCCAGCACTCGAACCGAGTTTGACCTTAAAAGGCATCCCCGTCGCTAGTTCATTGGTTGATGAATTGCGCCCTGTGGATCTGGAAGGCGACCTCGCAGAGCAACTTAATCGCGGCGGCTATCTTTTGTTGCGCGGCGTGCATGATCCTGCCGAAGTTGAGGCGGCGCGGCGCGAAGTTCTGGGCCGAATGGCTGAAGTTGACGAGGTAAAGGACCCCATCCAGCTGGGTATCGCCAGCGGCACCTCCCGGCGGGGCGAAATCTACCCGACCACCGAGGATCTGGGGGCATTCTGGCGTTCAGTCAGTGACGGCAAGGCTGTGCGATCCGTCATCAACGGGCCACGAATAGCCCGAGTTATGAGCCAGCTGTTTCAGGAACCTGCGCGGCATTTTGATTTTGCGTGGCTACGGGCCATGGCCGCCGGTCGTGCCAGCCCGTTGCACATCGACCATCCTTACATGAATCGCGGAACAAAACGCCTTGTGACCTGCTGGAACCCGCTTTGCCGCATCGGCTTGAACGACGGGACACTGTATGTCATTGAAAACTCTCACACCTGGACTGACATTCGACAACAGTTCGCGGGCCACGATGTGGATCGTGATCCCTCACGCCCCGGGCATATCGAGGAAAACGCGGTTGCGCTGGCGCAGCGCAAAGACAGCAAATTTCTGACCACAGAATTCGGTCTTGGCGATTGT
>CBDTVL010000244.1:0-5700 GCA_965363755.1 uncultured Sulfitobacter sp. | reverse complement strand
GACGTTGTGGCCAGCATGCGCAAGCGCATGTGGGATGCGGAGTTCCGGGAGTATCAGACGCCGATCATAACGGCGTCGTCCCCAGAAGGAGCGCGGGATTTTCTTGTGCCGTCACGTCAGCACCCGGGCAAGTTTTATGCGCTGCCGCAAGCGCCACAGCAATTCAAACAGCTGATCATGGTCAGCGGCTTTGATAAATATTTTCAGATCGCTCCGTGTTTCCGCGACGAAGACCCCCGCGCCGACCGCTCGCCGACGGATTTTTATCAGCTCGACCTTGAGATGTCTTTTGTTGAGCAACAGGACGTGTTCGACACGATAGAGCCCGTTCTGACAGGTGTGTTTGAGGAGTTTGGCGGCGGCAGGTCGGTGGATCAGGTGTGGCCACAGATTTCCTATCGTGACGCGGCATTGTGGTACGGCACCGACAAACCTGATTTGCGCAATCCGATCAAGATGCAGGTGGTCAGCGAACATTTTCGCGGCGGCGGCTTTGCGATTTTTGCCAAGCTGTTGGAACAGGACGGCACCGAAATCCGCGCCATTCCTGCGCCAAAAGGCGGATCGCGCAAGTTTTGCGACCGGATGAACGCCTTTGCCCAAAAAGAGGGCTTGCCGGGGATGGGGTATATCTTCTGGCGCGATCAAGGTGAAGGCATGGAAGCTGCCGGTCCGTTGGCCAAAAATATCGGCCCGGAACGCACTGAAGCCATTCGTCAGCAGTTGGGTCTTGAGGTCGGAGACGCCGCATTTTTCCTTGGCGGTAAACCCAAAGCGTTTGAATCTGTCGCGGGTAGGGCGCGTGTCGAGATTGGCAACGAATTGAAACTCACCGATCTCGATCGCTTTGCATTTGCGTGGATCGTGGATTTTCCGATCTACGAAAAAGACGAAGAAAGCGGCAAAATCGATTTTGAACACAACCCGTTTTCGATGCCCCAAGGCGGCATGGAGGCGTTGCAAGGCGATCCGCTTAAGGTGCTGGGATATCAATACGATCTGGCCTGTAACGGCTATGAACTGGTCAGCGGCGCGATCCGGAACCACAAACCTGAGATCATGTTCAAAGCCTTTGAAATCGCCGGCTACGGTGCGGATGAGGTCAAGAAACGCTTTGGCGGAATGGTCAATGCATTCCAATATGGCGCGCCGCCCCACGGAGGATGTGCTGCCGGGATCGACCGGATTGTCATGCTGCTGGCGAATGAGGCCAACATTCGTGAAGTCATCATGTTCCCGATGAATCAACGCGCCGAAGACCTGATGATGAACGCACCAAGTGAACCGATGTCGGATCAAATGATGGAACTGGGTTTGCGCGTCATCCCGCAAGATTGATCCGGGTAGTCGATCCTGCGCCACGCACATCGCACTTGGCGCAGGAACACTCGCACTCTAGGTGTTTTCTATGACAAATCATTCTTATGAACACGCGGCCCGACCGCTGGGCGAAATCGTTGAAAACTGGACTGTGCCACCGTCACCCAGTGCAACCGATATTTTGCAGGGCCGGTATTGCCGGTTAGAGCCGCTGGATGCTGAACGCCACGCCGCCTTGTTGTTTCGCGCGTACGCAGGCCATGATGCGCTTTGGGACTATATGCCCTACGGCCCGTTTTCCTCGGCGGCTCAATATCATCGTTGGGTCCGCGAGACCGTCGCAGACAAAGGGCATTTGTTTTATGCACTCTACGATCTGGAATCTGAGAGTTACGGTGGCGTTCTGAGTTTCCTGCGCATTGCACCGCAGGCTGGGTCCATTGAAGTGGGAAACATCAACTTTGCGCCAGCCCTGCAACGGACACGGGCGGCAACGGAAGCGCTGTATCTCACCATGGAATGGGCGTTTGAGGTCGGCTATCGACGCTTTGAGTGGAAATGCAATGCGCTCAACCTGCCGTCGCGTGCGGCGGGGCAGCGCTTGGGGTTGAGCTTTGAGGGGGTGTTCCGGCAGGCGCTGGTGGTCAAGGGCCGCAACCGCGACACTGCTTGGTTCGCAGCGATTGATGGCGAATGGCCGGCGCTGAGAGAAGCCTTTGGTGCATGGCTGTCGCCACAGAACTTTGATGCGAATGGTCAGCAGATTGAGCGGTTAAGCGATCTGACAGGTCTGGTACGTGTTGCGACTGACCCTGCCTTGGCGGTGTGACCCGCACTTAGACACTCATGGCGAGGATCTGGCTGATCTCGGTCAGGCTTCGTCCAGACTGGGTAGCCCATGTGTTGAACGCAGCTTGAACCGCAGCCAAATCACGCCTTGAGGTCGGGGGCTTGTCGATCACGCCCTCGGCGATCAGGCGGGCAATGACATCTGACGACAGCATAAATGCGTCCCGGCCCATCACACGCATCACGCGCTGCCCGGTCGTGCCTCCCAGCCGCGCGCCGCGCTTTTTTAGAAATTCCAGCAAGCCGACGAAGTCCTCGTTCGGCCAATCGGCAAAAAAGGCACCGGCACCCCCGTGTTCCGCTTTCAGATCGCTCACGAAACGCGCATTTTCGATCACGGCAGCGATCTTGGCACCATTGCGCACAATGCGTTTGTCACCAAGCAAACGGTCCATATGCTCATCGTTGTAAAAGGCCACCCGCTGCGGATCAAAGCCGTCAAACGCGGTTTCGAATCCATCCCACTTTGCTTCGATAACCTTCCAGTTGAACCCGGCCTGAAACAGCGATTTAGCCATGGTCGAAAGCCAGCGGTCTTCTGCTGTGGCCGCCAAATCGTCCCGCGAAAAAGGCCGCGACAGCAGTGCGTCAAGTGCTGATGCACCGCC
Source organism: uncultured Sulfitobacter sp. (assembly GCA_965363755.1). GTDB lineage: Bacteria > Pseudomonadota > Alphaproteobacteria > Rhodobacterales > Rhodobacteraceae > JL08. The sequence goes on along the minus strand of CBDTVL010000244.1, from coordinate 2,923 downwards.
TTTTCGCTTGGCGGCGATGTTGTGAATTTCGCTGAATTCCCGCATCTCTGTCCTCCCCAATTGATTAGGCACTATCTTCATAGCTCTCAGTATTGGAAAATTCAAAGTGCGACTTGTATGCACAGTCTGGCCCGGCGCGCAAAATCGTGGTTCAGATAGACGGACACAACGGCAATCGGAGAGCAGCCATGGCCATCACATCCAATTCGCTTCACCACAGCGACGTTACGACACTGCTGCATCCCTACACCGATGCCCGCCAGCACGAAGCGCAGGGCCCGATGATCATAGACCGCGGTCAGGGAATTCATCTTTGGGACACCGAGGGAAAACAGTACATTGATGGGTTGGCCGGGCTCTGGTCAGTGGGCGTCGGATATGGTGAGCCGCGTCTGCGTGCGGCGGCGATGGCACAGATGGAGAAGCTCCCATACTATCACACCTTTGCGCACAAATCCCACGAACCGGCGATCCGTCTGGCGGAAAAGCTGGTCGAAATGACACCGGAAAACCTGACCCGTGTCTTTTTCACCAGTTCCGGATCCGAGGCAAATGACACCGTTGTCAAACTGGTCTGGTATATGAACAATGCGCTTGGCCGACCAAAGAAGAAAAAGTTTCTGGCGCGTGCCAAAGGATATCATGGGATCACCGTTGCTTCCGGCAGCCTGACAGGTCTGCCCTTGAATCACCGCGATTTTGACCTTCCGGCCATTCCGGTCACCCACCTGACTTGCCCGCATCACTATCGCTTCGGGCACGAGGGCGAGAGTGAGGCCGAGTTCACTATCCGCTTACTAACCGAGGCGGAAGAGACGATTCTGCGAGAAGATCCCGAGACCATTGCGGCTTTCATTGGCGAACCATTGATGGGCGCTGGCGGTGTCATGCCGCCGCCCGTTGGATATTGGCCAGGTATCGAAGCGCTCTGCCGAAAGTATGATATCCTTTTGGTCGCGGACGAGGTCATCACCGGGTTTGGACGTCTGGGCACACCGTTTGGATGTATCCGATATGGCTTCACGCCCGACATCATGACGGTTTCAAAGCAGCTGACGTCATCTTATTTGCCGTTGGCTGCGGTGCTGTTTAGCGACGCGATCTATGCCCCTGTCGCTGACAATACCCACGGCATCGGCACTTTTGGCCATGGCTACACCGCATCAGGTCATCCGGTTGCAACTGCCGTTGCCATTGAGAACATTGCAATCATTCAGGAACGGGACCTGATGGGCAACGCTGCAAGACTGGAAACGCCATTCCAGAATGGTTTGCGCGCGCTTGCGGATCATAAACATGTCGGTGAAGTGCGCGGCGCCGGCCTGATCGCAGGGATCGAACTGGTCGCGGACAAGACCACGCGCCGCGCGTTTGATCTGGTTGGGAAGGTTGGCGATAAAGCTGCTGATATCGGTCATGAAGAAGGGCTGATCATGCGAAATCTTGGAGATACGCTGGCCCTGTGCCCACCGCTGATCGTGACGGAAGAGGATGTCGCTGAAATTTGCGCGCGGATGACTCGCGTCGTGGATCGTGTGCACGATTGGATTACCTCGGATATGACAGGCGCATAGCATCTGAAAAAGGGGAGCCAGATCCGATTTCCCCCTGCGTACACCGAACAATCCTGGATCCCACAACGCGTTGGCACAGGTGCGGACGCTGCGCGCAGCGTCCAAGTCTGGCCTGGTTTCCCATGAGGTCGAAATTGAAACTTGCTTTGGGAAAAATGTGCTGTCACCAGTGCTGAGATGTCTGTTCTGAGTGCTCTCTCACTATCCCGCCGCCCGGCCGCTGCCTTTGTGGTGGTTGGTATGTTTTGGGGCAGTTTTGCCGCCTATGTGCCAGTGATAAAAGCGCAACTCGGTGCAAGTGACGCGCTGTTTGGAACATTGTTGTTGGGATCGGCATTTGGATTGGTGTCTGCGATGTGGCTTGCGCCCAGGGCCGACAGGTGGCTGGGTGCGCGGGGGCTGCAGATATGCACGGTGCTTTTCGCGCTGGTCTGGTTGATCCCCGGACAGATCACAGCGCCTTTTTTGTTCGCTGGCGTCATGGCGTTGGTTGGCATGTCGTCCGGCATGTTGGATGTCATGATGAACGCGCGCGTGTCCGAGCTTGAGGCGCGCCACGGCCGATCTCTGATGAATGTGAATCATGCGATGTTTTCTGTGGCTTATGCGCTGGCTGCACTATTGACCGGTCAGGCGCGCGAGGCTGGACTGCCGCCAACACTTGTATTTGCAGGGTTTGGTTGCGTCGCGGCTTTGCTGGCGATGTTCTTGTATATGGACGTCGATCAGGTTGATGCGGAACACGGTCAGCACGGCGGGTATCCTCTTTTCCCGATCCTGCTATGTGGTGGAATTGTGTTAGTGGCATTCATGTCCGAGGCGACGGTTGAGGCATGGTCGGCATTGCATGTGGAGCGGACTCTTTCCGGCGGAGCGGCAGAAGGTGCGTTGGCCCCTGCTATGCTGGGGCTGACAATGGCGTTCGGCCGGTTTTCAGGGCAGGCTGTGGCAGAGCGACTGCGCGAAGTACATGTGGTGATCGGCGCCGCGTGCATATCAGCCGCGGGTGCGCTTGTCGCCGCGACTGCGCCCACTCCGATCATTGCCTATCTCGGATTTGGCACACTGGGACTAGGCGTGTCGGTGATCGGACCGATGGGTCTGGCGCTGGTGGGAAAACTGGTCGCCCCGCACTTGCGGACCGAGGCCATCAGCCGTGTCGCGGTCATGGGGTTTTCCGGATTCTTTTTGGCACCGATGCTGATGGGTCTGCTCTCCGAAGCGTTCGGCCTTCGCGTGGCCTTTGGCAGCGTCGCTGTCTTGTTGTTGCTTGCGGTCCCTCTGGCAGCGGCCGCTGCGCGCATTCCAAAGCATCAGGGCCGGGTGCGAAATCACGAGTGATTGCCTTC
>CBDTVL010000243.1:0-5738 GCA_965363755.1 uncultured Sulfitobacter sp. | reverse complement strand
ATTTTGTTTGTAACCAAATGCCTCGCGCAAGCATCTAAAGTGCAAGGCAGCAAAGATCAGCCCGGATATGCACGGGCGGGGGGCAACGGTTGACGGCAGGGTTTCTGGCAATTTGTATGGCAACGGCGGCGTTTTGCATGGTCGGACGTCGCCTATCGTCGACGATCCTGACGGCCCCTATGTTGTTCCTTTTTCTCGGCACCTCTCTTGCTGTCAGTGGGCTTGTTCCACACGACACTGCCGAGGCGCTGTTGCATCCGGTTGCCGAGGTTGCCTTGGTGATCCTGCTATTTCTGGATGCGGCGCAAACCGATGTTGTGGCGCTGCGTGATCGCCACGTCTGGCCGATCCGGATGTTGCTGATCGGCTTGCCGCTTTCCATCGCCTTTGGCACGCTGGCTGGCATGATCCTTTTCCCGACATGGCCGTTTGTCGCGGTGGCGCTGGTCGCCGCGATCCTTGCGCCGACTGACGCGGCCTTGGGGCAGGCCGTTGTGACCAATCCTGATGTGCCGATCCGGCCACGGCGGGCCCTGACCGTCGAAAGCGGATTGAATGACGGGCTTGCACTGCCGGTGATCCTGTTCTTTGCCAGCGTGACGGCGATGGTTGATCCGCAAGGTAGTGGGGATTGGCTCGTCTTTGGCGCAAAACAAATCATTCTGGGACCGATAGCCGGAGCAGCTGTAGGCGCAGCTGGCGGTTGGATCCTGCTCAAAGCAAAAAAACATAAGACGACATCAGAAACCTATGAAGGGATCGGTGCTCTGGCCATGGCCGGCAGCGCATATCTTGGCGCGGTTGTGATTGGTGGAAACGGTTTCATTTCGGCCTTTGTGGCGGGGCTGGTGTTTGGCGCTATCATCAAAGGTGCCTGCAAATTTGTCTATGAATTCACCGAAGGCGAAGGACAGTTGTTGGCCTGGGCTGCGTTTCTGCTGCTTGGGGCGGCACTTGTGCCCGAGGCGATCCAGCATCTCACGCTGCCAATGCTGGGCCTGATTATGGTGAGCCTGTTTGTCGTGCGACCGCTGGCCATATGGATTTCACTGATCGGGACAGATGCGTCGCCTATCACCCGGATATTCTTTGGTTGGTTTGGACCGCGCGGGTTGGCGACGGCCCTATTTGCCCTGCTTGTGATCGAACAGATACCCGATGCTTTGGGTGATCAGGTGTTGCATCTGGCGGTGAATGCCGTCTGGATCAGCGCAGTCCTGCACGGGATAAGTGCGGCGCCCGCCGCAAAATGGTACGGCGCAAAAACCGCCGAAATGGGACCCTGTGCTGAGACCGAGGACATTCACTTGTCTGCCAAGCCGCTTGTGACCAAATACGTTTGAACAGATTTCTTTAGACCCAATCAGGAAAGAGACATCATGACCGCCAAAGCCATTGCAAAGCTCAGCACCTTACCGGACCGAGAGCCACAATATGCCCTCGTTGGCGAAGTTGATCTGGTTGTGGTCAGGTTTGACGAGGAAATCTCGGTCTTTTACGGACGGTGTCTGCATCGTGGGGCGTTAATGTCAGACGGTTTTGTGCGCGGCAGAAACCTGATCTGCGGCGTTCACAACTGGGACTACCGCCTTGATAGCGGCGTATCAGCCTATGCCAATGAAGAGGTGTTGCCCAAGTTCAAAAGCTGGGCAGAGGGTGATGACATCTATGTGGATGCGGACGAGATCAACGCCTGGGGCCATGACAATCCGCAGCCCTATAATCGTAAATCTTATCTGGGTCTTTATGCGGATCCGAGCCATGGGGCAGCCGAGGAACCTTACACCGGGCTGATCCAAAGTTACGCCAAGAGCGGCCTGTCCAAAACTGGCCACCACGGCGTTGTGGAGTCCATGGGCGTGCCAAGAAATGAATTGCCCGATTGGGACGACATTCAGCTTTTGGCGGCGCAACTGGCGACACCGCCGCTGTTGGATGAAGACGCGGTGGGCACCGAGGTGGTGATTGGTCCAAATGCACAAAAACCGCTGAAACTGAAGATTCCGCTGTTTGTTTCTGATATGTCTTTTGGGGCTTTGTCCGAAACCGCCAAGGTCGCGCTTGCACGCGGCGCAGAACTTGCCGGGACCGGTATTTGTTCTGGCGAAGGTGGCATGCTACCCGAGGAACAAGCCGCAAACTCTCGATATTTTTACGAACTGGCCTCAGCGCGGTTTGGTTTCAGCTGGGACAAGCTGGACAAAGTTCAGGCGTTTCATTTCAAAGGCGGGCAGGGGGCCAAAACCGGAACCGGCGGGCACCTGCCGGGAAACAAGGTACAGGGCAAAATTGCCGAAGTGCGTGGGCTGGAACCGGGCATCTCTGCCATCTCTCCGCCGCGCTTTCCAGATTGGACGGACGTTTCGCAGATCAAAGAATTTGCCGATGAGGTGCGCGACCGCACCGGGGGCATTCCGATCGGCTACAAGCTCAGCGCGCAGCATATCGAAAAAGATATCGACGCCGCGCTGGCAGTTGGCGTTGATTATATCATCCTTGATGGGCGCGGTGGCGGAACCGGCGCCGCTCCAATCATATTCAGGGATAATATTTCGGTGCCGACGATCCCTGCATTGGCGCGCGCGCGCGCCCATCTGGACCGGCTAGAGCGCAAAGACATCACCCTCGTCATCACCGGCGGTCTGCGCAAACCTGCAGATTTCATCAAGGCGATGGCACTGGGCGCTGATGCTATTGCGGTGTCGAATTCCGCGATGCAGGCAATCGGGTGTCTGGCGATGCGGGCCTGTCACACCAACAATTGTCCGGTCGGTATTGCCACGCAGAAACCGCATCTGGTCAATCGGCTTGTGGTTGAAAAATCAGCCCGGCAATTGGCCAATTTCTTTGAAGCCTCAGTCGAACTTATGCAGGTGATGGCACGCGCCTGCGGTCATGACCATCTGTCAAAATTCAATCATGACGACCTGACAACCTGGAAAAAAGACATGGCGGCGATTTCGGGTGTGTCCTTTGGGGGCGCCGGATGAACCAGGCAGAAGCCATTTTCATGGTTCTTAAGATCTGGGGCAGCATCGGCGGTTTGGTCGCAGTTTTTTTTCTGAGCTTCGGCATGGACCGGATCGATGAAGACGCACGTGGCGCCTACGTGTTTCGCCCGCTTCTGGTGCCTGGTATTCTGATCATCTGGCCTTTGGTGCTGTGGCGCTGGTGGCTGTATGAGAAAGGCACCGAGGCGTGGGGCAGACGCTATGATCCGCCGCGAAAATCGCATTTTTGGGTGGGGTTGATCCTACCCGTCGCCATTGCCGCGATCATAACAACCGCCTTGATGCAACGGCAAAGCTGGCCTGCGGACATAGCGCCTGAACTGCTTGCCGCGCCAGCGGAGGTGTCGCAATGAGCGTCAAGTATATCCCGGTCCAGTGGAACAAGATCAAATGGCAGTATGATGCCGTCATGCTTGTCGGTGCAGTCCTGTTTCTGGTCCTGTTCATTTATGTCACGCCCGGTGTTCTGAGCTATGAACGCCCGATCAATCCTCAGGTCCACAATGCCCGCGCATTTGGTGCCTGCGCTTTCCTGATGCTGACGGTGATCCTGTGTATCGGCCCACTGGCGCGGCTGGATCGACGGTTCTTGCCGCTGCTTTATAACCGTCGCCATTTTGGCGTCATGACGGCGTTTGTGGCGTTGTCGCATGCGTCATTTATCATGAACTGGTACTTCGCGTTCTCGATGTCCAACAAGTATGAGGCATTGTTGTTTGCCAATACGAGCTATGGTCAGCTCGCCGGGTTTCCGTTCGAATTCTTCGGTATTTTTGCTCTGACTGTGCTTTTGATTCTGGCAACCACGAGCCACGATTTCTGGATGAAGTTCCTGTCGCCGCCGGTCTGGAAAAGGATCCATTACCTGATCTACCCGGCTTATATCTCGGTTGTGGCGCACGTGAGCTTTGGCATTTTGCAGGACCAGCAAAACCACGCCTTCACCGTGATCTTTCTGGGCGGTGCCGCACTGGTTGGGGCGCTGCATCTCGCGGCGGCGTTGCACGAGCGCAACAAAGGTGATCGCACCGGAGAGTCAAAGGCGGACTGGATCGAAATCTGCAACGCAGCAGATATGGAGGAAGGGTTTGCCAAGGTCAAAATCCTGCCGGATGGCGACCGCGTGGCGGTGTTTCTGCAGCAGGGTAAACTCAGCGCGATTTCCAATGCCTGCGCCCACCAGAACGGGCCGCTAGGCGAAGGCAAGATCATTCGCTGCCTTGTGACCTGTCCGTGGCACGGGTTTCAGTATGATGTCACCAATGGCCGCTCACCCGCCCCGTTCACCGAGATGATTCCGACCTATCGGCTGAAGATCGAGGATGATGTAGTGTTTGTGGACCCGAACGCCAATCCGCCCGGAACCTTCGTTGAACCAGTGGATTTGCCTGAAAGTCTCGTTTCTGAGGTGCCCGCATGATCAAGAAAAAAAAGCCGTTCTTTGTCGGATATTTGCCGGTTCCCAAGAGCTTGCGCAAATATCTTATGGGCATTGTCGCGATCTTTGTCGCCAGCTTTGCGATCACCGGATTTGTGATCGGTGCTACGCAGGACAAACCCGGCGATGGTGGATTTCGTTTTGACTATGGTCGCCAGACAGTTACCGGGGTTGTCGAACTAACGCCTTATCCTGTGTTGCGGGTGACAGAGGGAAACGAGATGCTCAAGGCAGGTCATACGCTAATGTTGACCGCGTCCGGCAAAAACAATGTCGATGATCGCGCCAAACCGTTAGAGGGAAAGCTCGCCACAGTATCCGGCGTTATCCTTCAGCGTGGCGATCTGGACATGTTGCAGTTGCGCGGAGGCAAACAGGGGCTAGCGGCCGCAGACGGTGCCGCACCCGAAGTTGTGACCGAACAGTTGGGACGCTGGAAACTTGCTGGCGAAATCTGTGACGGCAAATGCCTCGCGGGTGCAATGCGACCAGGGCGCGGGCTCGCCCACAAGGCGTGCGCAAACCTGTGTCTGATCGGCGGCGTGCCTCCGGTCTTTGTCTCGTCTCAGCCAGTGGAGGGGGCAGAGTTCTTGTTGATCACCGGCCCTGACGGTGGTGAACTGCCGAGATCTGCTTATGACTATGTGGCGCAATACGTGTCACTTGAGGGGGATATTGAGCGGCGCGGCGACCTCCTGGTTCTGCGTCTGGATCCCGCAACGCTTGAGGTGCTCGAGTGATGCGCCGGGTTATTTCGCTTTTCATCGTGACCCTCGTTGCGGTCATTTTGTTTTACATCTCGCGGTTCTGGTATCTGGCTTTGTGGCCGCGCAGCGGATTACTCGGGATCGAGCAATTGCCGCCTCAGGGCGGCCTTTTGGCGCGGTGGCTGCGCCAGACCGATCTTGCCCCGTTTGAGCTTTTGATCTGGGCCGTGGCCGGGTTCCTGATCCTCACCTATCTGCAAAAACTGTTTGATCGCTTCAAGCGTGACGACCCGGAAACCGGAGAACCACATGACTGAGCAAACTCTCGACTGGATCAGTGTTGGGCACGTCAAGGATTTGCCCGAAGGGCGCATCAAAACGGTAACCGCGCGTACCACATCGATATGCCTTGTGCATTTTGAGGGCCAATGGGCTGCGATGAATAACCACTGTCCGCACCAGCGTGGGCCGTTGGGCGAAGGGACAATTGAAAAAGGCATTGACGAAAAATGCTGGATACGGTGCCCATGGCATGGCTGGGACTTTGATCCGCTCACCGGCAAGCCTCCGGGCGGGCACGAA
>CBDTVL010000242.1:0-5748 GCA_965363755.1 uncultured Sulfitobacter sp. | reverse complement strand
TTGCCAAGACGACCGAAGGTCAGCTGTTCGTCGCGGAGAGCTTTGTAAAAACATCCGGTCAGGGCGCATGTTCGGCTCCTCCGGGTACGGATCCGGCACTGGCGCTGGCGACGCTGGGCAACATGGTGATCGACATCAGCGTATTAGAGCAGCCCGCGCAGCTGTTAAAGGTATCAACGGCGCTGCAAAGCAATGCCTTCAACCAGAGTTATGATAAGAAAATGGACCTTGATATCCAGCACCCCAGCAATTCGGGAATGCAGAAAGACCAGATTTCGCTTCTGTTTATTCAGGCACGTTATGTAGACCAGATTGAAATTGATCTGGACGGAGCGGGGTTTGTCGATGTCACGGGCAGCATTTCGCTAAGCGAAAACCCCAAGCTGAGCCTGTCGGTTCCGGGCAGCACGCGGTCAGTGGATGTGAAGATGACCGACACCGATGGCACGGTATCCACTGCGCATAAATCCGTCACCGGGTTCTAAAGTGTTTCAGAAACCTGGTTCGGGCTGCAAGTCTTCGGTCTCGTAATCCTCGAAGGTCCAGCCATCTGTACCTTCGGGAAACCAGAACACATTGGTATATCCATATTCCAGTGCGCGTTTGGCGGCGTTCCACGACATCCAGCACTCGTCTAGACAGAAAAACAGCACTGGATGATCGGAATCGCCTTGGGTGGCCTTTTCCAATCCAGCGCTGAAATAGGTATGGGTGACGTCGGCGAGTTCGCCATATCCAACATTGGGCAACCACAGCGCGCCGGGGATCGAGTCGCGCGGTTTTTCACGCCAGATCGTACCTTCAGGCAGGTTTTCCGGCTTTGGCGCGCGCGGCAGAACGTCGATGAACGCGACGTGCCCGGTTTTCCAAAGGGCAAAAGCGGCGTCCGCGTCCACGACAGTGGCCCCGGTCAGCGAAACTGGGACCGGTCCGCGGTAATGTTCGGTTTCGTAGTCATCGGGTTCGACCACGGATTGCGCCCATGCGGCCAATGGCAAACAGATGGCAACGATTGCAGCCATGCGGATCACAACGCAGGTTCCAGAAAATCTGTCCCCATATTGTTGATCAACGGCACACCGGCCTCGGACAAGATGGCGTTGATTTCCGCATGGTTGCGGCGGATCAGGGAGTTCAGCTTGCGTTGCCATACCTTTTCACCAAGGCGCACGCCCATCGTGATCCGGAAGAACAGCCGCGGTGGCAGGGTTTCATTGAGCAGTGGCGTGACCTTGAGCCCGGGGTAGTCGGCCTTGACCAGTGGTCCCGCAATCGGGCCCCAGAGCAATGCGGCGTCGATATCACCGGCATCCAGATCGTTCATCATGTCGGAAATGGGCGATTCGTGGCGTCTGTCCACGACCAGATTATAGGGCTTCGCCTTGCCGATCAGCCCGTTGCGCGCGAGATGCGTCGCGGGGGGTGATCCGGCGACAATCCCCAAACGCAGACCCTTCAGGCGCGGATCTGACAGGGTATCGACATCCGCGATGGCGCTGTCGGTGGGAACAACCAGTGTATAGGCCGAGGTCAGATAGTGGTTGGTGTTCAGCACCATCTCGTGACCCTGGGCGTATCCAATCACCAGATCACATTTGTTGGCCCGCAACGAGTTCCGGATGAAACCGGTCGACATCGGATACCATTCATACTTCAGAGGCAGTTCAAGTTTGGCGGCGACAAACTCGGCCAGCTTGTTCTCGTAGCCGCTGCCATCACGCGTCGACATTGGCGCGTTGGCCGGGTCGGAGCAGACCCTCAACGATGAGCGAGAGACCAGATCAGAGGTCTGCGCTAATCCCGCAGTCGCACCCAACCCTAGGCTGAGCGCAACTGCGCATAGGCGTGCAGGGTGTTTAACCCAAGCAATCATTTTCGTCCTCACGCATCAACTCGGTCTTGCCCTCTTTCTTGCCCGGACGACCGCGCGGAATGGCGTCGGTGCCACGCGCTTTGAGATAGACGTAGATGTCATCGATGAAACACATCACGTTCACATTGTCGCCAAAGGACGGCATCACTTGGTTCTGGGAGGCATTCACTTTTTTCAGGCCCTCTGCGACGACACCAAGGAAGTCATAATAATCCATGTTGAGCGCCGATGCCTTGAGCGCCGGGGCATAAGATGACCCTTCGCCATCGGGACCGTGGCAGACATGGCATTCCGAATGGTAGCGGCGAAAGCCATTGTAGGACGGATAGTCGACCGTTCCATCTTCGGCGACATTGTATGTCGGTGCTTCGTTTTCGGCGAAATAGCGTCCGTCCTCTTGGGAGGTGGCGGCGATATTTGCCGGATCCAGATTTACTGCGGTCTCGGCCCATCCGGCCGGTCCGGTTGTCATCAGTGCTGCCGTCGCCAGCGCAAGCGTGATGTTTCGCATGTGGTCAAACCTCTTATCTGTAAACGAGGGTTGGCGCAGATATTGCGCCAACCCAGTCTTGGAGTCCCTACTGATAGTGATCAGTCAGGAATTGCAAAGACGGTCATCTGACCACCAAGCGCGGTATAGTCGCTGAGAGCGGCATAACCACCCACGGCACCCAGACCATCGTTCGGGTTTGTCAGACCAGCCGCAAGACCGATCCCAGCCCAGCCACCGACGCCCGAAAGGATAGCGACGTACTGCTTACCGTCATACGTATAGGTCATGAAGTTACCGATGATGCCCGACGGCGTTTTGAACTTGTAAAGCTCTTCACCGGTTTTTGCGTCAACCGCCTTCATGTAGCCTTCGAGTGTACCGTAGAACACGACATCACCCGCAGTTGCCAGCGCACCGGACCACACCGAGAACTGCTCGGGCAGGGACCATACGATCTCACCCTTCTTGCCGTCCCATGCGATGAAGTTACCCATGCCGCCGTGGCTTTCAGGGGCAGGATACATCGCCAATGTCGCACCAACGTAAGGCTGACCAGCCGTGTAGCTGACACGGAACGGTTCATAGTCCATGCAGACGTGGTTTGTCGGCACATAGAACAGTTCGGTTTCAGGTGAATAGGCCGCAGGCTGCTGGTCCTTGGACCCGAGGGCCGCAGGACAGATACCGGTGGAGTTCACGTCTTCGCCGTTCTGCTCGGTGGAGTATTGTGCCACAACTGCAGGCCGACCGTAGGTGTCGGACGCCGGATCCATGTCCACGCCTGTAGTCCAGTTGACCGTAGGATCGAACTTTTCAGCCACCAGCAATTCGCCCGAAACGCGGTCGAGGGTGTAGCCCAGACCATTCCGGTCGAAATGGGTCAGAAGCTTGCGCATCTCGCCATCGATCTCCTGCTCTGTCAGGATCATCTCGTTGATCCCATCAAAGTCCCACTCGTCATGTGGGGTCATCTGGTAGAACCACTTGGCGATGCCGGTGTCGGCGTCACGTGCCATGATGGTCATCGACCAGCGGTTGTCGCCCGGACGCTGTGCAGGGTTCCAAGTGGATGGGTTGGCAGAGCCATAGTAGACTAGATTTTCCTCGACATCATAGGAATACCAGCCCCAGGTTGTCGCGCCACCGATCTTCCACTGATCGCCTTCCCAAGTTTTGATCGAACTGTCCTTGCCGATCGGTTTACCCAGATGAGTGGTCTTTTCCGGATCAATCAGCAACTGATCGTCGGTGCCAACAGAATAGGCCCGCCATTCACGCTCGCCGGTTTCTATATTGTAGGCCGTGACATGGCCCTGAACACCGAATTCACCGCCCGAAATTCCGACGATAATCTTGTCGTTGACCGGAAGGACCGTGGCAGTGTTAGTCTCGCCAAGCGCGGCATCGCCGTTCTTGACGCTCCATTCTACTGCGCCCGTGTCGGCGTTCAACGCCACAACAGTGGTGTCCGCCTGATGCAAGAAGACCTTGCCATTGGCATAGGCCACACCGCGGTTCACGGTGTCACAGCACATCACCGGAATGACGTCCGGATCCTGCTTGGGCTCGTACTTCCAGATGATCTTGCCATCGTTGGCCAGATCAAGCGCGTAGACGATGTTCGGGAACGGTGTGTGCACGTACATCGTGTCACCGATCACAAGCGGCGACCCTTCGTGGCCGCGCAGAACACCGGTTGAGAACGTCCAGGCCACTTGCAGATCACCGACGTTTTCAGCGTTGATCTGGTCCAGCTTGGAATAGCGTTGGTTTTTGTAATCGCCGGTCTGGATCGCCCACTGGTTGGGGTCGTCCATCTTTGCCATCAGGTCATCGTTGGCCACGGCCATGCTGGCCGTGCCCATCAATAAAGCTGCTGTTAATGTTAGCGTTTTCTTCATGTTAACCTCCCTAAAGGTGTGAATGCAGGGTTTTTTGCTCCTGCCGTCGCTCTGAACGAGCGTTTTCCCTGTGGCGTACTCACGTAGCCGTGGGGAAATTTCTGTATTCCGAGTTGTGCCTCCTATTCTGCAAAACTTGCCAGATAAGCGATGAGGTTTGCGCGGTCGTCGTCCTTGCGCAAACCCACGAAAGACATTTTTGTTCCGCTGATGTATTTCTTGGGTTTCACTAGAAAGGCGTCCAGCGTCTCTGGTGTCCAGATGAGTCCTTCGGCCACCTTTTCGGATAAGGCGGGTGAATATTTGAAGTCGCCATAGCTGCCGGCGGCCCGTCCAAGGATGCCGTTCAGCGCGGGGCCGGTTTTGGATTGCGCGCCCTCGCCGATCTCATGGCAGGCTTTGCATTTGCGGAATACTTTCTCGCCAGCCGCCGCATCGCCGGTGATTTCGAAACTGTGCGCGTCGGCCCAGGCCGCTCCGGACAGGGAAATCCCGAAAGCGACTGCTGTACCGATCAGAGAAGTCTTCAAAAGGGTCATTGTCATCCTTGTTCTTCAGACTCCATGCAGGCGTTCTGCGTGCCATTGCATGTGGTCGGCAGCAAAACTCGACACGAAAAAATAACTGTGGTCGTGGCCAGCGTGGGTACGCAGTACGCAGGGCTGGCGGCGCTTTGATGCGGCTTCGGCAAAAGCCTGCGGGCGCAGCAGGTCAATGAACTGATCGTCGGCACCCTGATCAATCAGGATATCACTATGCCAGCCGTTTTCGGTCATCAAAATCGTGGCGTCATATTGCGCCCAGTTGGATTCGTCGTCGCCCAGATAGGTACTGAACTGTTTGCGGCCCCAATCGGACTGAGTTGGGTTTACGATTGGCGCAAAAGCAGACAGCGACGTGAAAAGGGACGGATTACGCATCGCGATCGTCAGCGCTCCATGTCCGCCCATCGAATGACCGGTAATGCCGTGACGGTCACTGATCGGCAGCTCTGTCTCCAGAACGCTGCGCAATTCCTTTACCACATAATCATACATCTGGAAATTCAGGCGCCAGGGATCCTGCGTCGCATTTAGATAGAACCCCGCGCCAACACCCAGATCATAGGCTTCGTCATCCGCCACGCCTTCGCCGCGCGGCGACGTGTCGGGAAAGACCACCGCGACTCCGTATTTGGCGGCATATTGTTGCAATCCGCCCTTGGTCATAGCGTTGTCATGCGTGCAGGTCAGACCCGACAGGTACCACAGCACCGGCACCGACTGATGGCGCGCTTGTGGTGGCAGGTAGACGGCAAAGGTCATGTCCACACCGCAGGTGTCCGAGTGGTGTTTATAGACCACCTGTTCGCCTTCAAAGCACTTGTTGCGTGAGACAACTTCCATCAGCCTTAGAACTCCACGACGGCGCGGATCGATTTGCCTTGGTGCATCAGGTCAAACCCGTGGTTGATTTCATCCAGCGTCAGTTTGTGGGTAATC
>CBDTVL010000241.1:0-5794 GCA_965363755.1 uncultured Sulfitobacter sp. | reverse complement strand
GGGGCGATCGGGTTCTAATGTGATCGTAAAAACGGGTTTGGTATCCAAAAATTTACGACCACTTTCGGCAGGTGGCTCTTCGCGAATCGGGGAAGGCCTGCAATTCGAGAATGTCCCACTGTGCGAGCGGGCAGAGCGTGTTTTTGGGGCTTCGACGCGTTGTAATCCTTTCAGCTCGCCATCTACTTCTGTGAGTAGATGCGCGCTTCGGGTGTTGAAGCCAAGCGACCATTGTTACGCCCCAAAAGTTCTATTCTGACAGTGTTGGCAAATGTCGAAAGTAGCCGGCTAAAGGCGGGTTGAGAGATGTTCAGCTGTTGGGCTGCACTGGTTGCGCTTCAAAAATGAACCAATGAGTTGAATGCATCTAACTAACTGATACTAAAATATAATGTGAAATATCATTCCGTAAAAGGGTAAGGGCGTCGCCATTTTGCATAACATTATGTCATGAACACTTCATCCATATTTTGTTTGCATTCTTTTTTTCGGTGTGGTCCGTTCATGTTGGGCGGTGGTTTGGTGGATCGCCGAACCGCGCTGGCTGTAAAATCCAATTTTGTCTGGGAGAGCTTGTTTGTTGCTACGTTGTCATGCGCTTGTCTTGAAGCCGTAGTTCATGAACTCGTTGCTGGGACTTCAGTCCAACCAAAGGAGAGAACGATGAGAATAATATCACTGTTTGCAGCGGGGGCTGTCGCTTTGGCGCCTCTGTTTGCCGGGGCAGCCTATGCTCAAACAGAAATTCAGTGGTGGCACGCAATGGGTGGCCGCCTTGGCGAAGTTGTTGAAGAGATTGCAACGAAGTACAACGCATCTCAAGACGATTACGTCCTAGTGCCAACCTTCAAGGGTGGCTACGAAGATACGATGACTGCAGGTATTGCGGCGTTTCGCGCCAAGCAGCAACCTAACATCATTCAAATTTTTGATGCGGGTGCTGCCACCATTATCAATGCTGAGGGTGCGACAATACCTGTTGCGGATTTGATGTCAGAACATGCTGGCGGCTTTGATAGCGCGGATTACATTGAGGGCGTGCGTTATTTCTATGCCGACAGCGATGGAAAGATGATCGGCTTGCCGTTCAATGCCTCCACGCCACTGTTATACTACAACAAAGATATTTTTGCGGAAGTAGGCATTGATGCACCCCCAGCGACTTGGGAAGAATTCGAAGCAATGGCGCCTAAAATCAAGGCGGCAGGTTATCAGGCGTTAGCACAAAGCCATAGTCCTTGGATATTTTCCGAGAACTTCATGAGCCGGCATAACCTCCAGTTAGCGACCGGCAATAACGGATATGATTCAACCGACGTCAAAGTCCTCTACAACAATCCAGAAATGAAGATGCACTGGGGTAAAGTTAAGGAATGGCTCGATAACGATTGGTATGGCTTTTACGGTCGCGCTTGGGGCGATAATCAGGATGCCTTCGTTCAAAAGAAAGTCGCTATGTGGCTGGGCTCGTCCGGTTCATTTGGCGGCCTAAGCAAAAGCGCAGATTTCGCGTTTGGTGCGTCTTATCTTCCTTACTGGAAAAGCATCATTGATGAGCCAAAAGGCACATTCATTGGCGGTGCTGCACTGTTTGCAATGTCCGGAAAAAGCGAAGAAGAAAACAAGGGTGTCGCGGACTTCCTGGCTTTCCTAACCAGTTCCGACATGCAGTATTTCTGGCACCGCGAAACGGGCTATGTTCCAATCACGAATGCAGCTTACGAACAGGCGAAATCGGATGGCTACTATGAAACCACCCCGGACGCCGAGATTGGCATTTTACAACTGACGCAACCTGGTGGTGAGTGGACCAAAGGCTATCGTCTTGGGTATTACGTCCAAATCCGCGAAGTGATGTACAAGCACTACGAAGATATCTTCTCTGGTAAGGCATCTGTTGAAGACGCGTTTGCTGCGATGGAAGAAGAAAGCAACGCCTTGCTCGTGCGCTTTAACGACACCTATAAGTAAGACGATCTGGCCAGCAGACTTGATGGTTTGCTGGCCACCCTGCATTCGATCTGAGAGAATTTTCTGAATGAAACGCGTCCAATTCGAACACAGCTCAATCCCGTACATGTTCGTGGCTCCGCAAATCATTATTATTATTGTATTTTTTCTTTGGCCAGCCGTGCAAGCCATTTACCAATCCTTTCTGCTCGAGGACGCCTTTGGTTTGTCATCGCAGTTTGTCTGGTTCCGAAACTACGTTGACACTATCGGCAATCGGGCCTGGTTGCAGGCTGCCGGCTTTACGTTAGTCTTCTCGACGCTTGTCACGTTCCTGTCGCTTTCGATTGCACTTTTGCTGGCTGTGAAGGCAAACGAGGTTATCCGAGGCGCGAGTAGCTACAAGACTCTTTTGATGTGGGCCTATGCCATTGCGCCGCCAGTTGCGGGGCTGATGGGCAACCTGATGTTCAACCCGTTGATCGGTGATCTTTATCACTTCATGAACGCGCTGGGGATTGATTTTGACCACAAATTGGACGCTACCGACGCCGGATTTGTGGTTATCCTGATTTCCGTCTGGAAGCAGGTCAGCGTGAACTTCATTTTCTTCCTTTCCGGCCTGCAAGGCATTCCAAAATCGGTTACCGAGGCTGCGACAATGGATTGCAACAGTTCATTCCGCCGATTCTGGACAATCACCTTTCCGCTCCTAGCACCGACGACATTCTTTCTGATGGTGATTAACATCACATACGCGTTTTTTGAAACCTTCGGGATCATCGACACGACCACGCAAGGCGCGCCCGGTGGGTCCACCACAACGCTAGTGTTCAAGGTATTTCAGGACGGTTTTCGCGGTGCGGACATTGGGGGTTCTTCGGCGCAATCTGTTGTGCTGATGCTGATCGTACTTGCGCTGACCGTGATTCAGTTCCGGTTCATCGAACGCAAAGTGCACTATTGAGGGCATGAGATGAACAAGCATAACGTCATCACACATTTCATCTTAATTGTCGGCGCACTCTTTATGACGCTGCCCGTCTGGGTCGCATTCATGACATCGACCCATTCTGCGGAAACGATCCTGCGCGAGGGCTTGCAGTTCTGGCCGGGTGGCAATTTTCTGGATACCTACTACGAGGTTTTATTCGTTGAAGGCGGGGTGATGAAAAAAGTCACCGCCACACAGATGCTGAAGAACAGCTTAATCCTTGGCGTTGGTTTTGCGATCGGCAAAGTGATCGTTTCTATGCTTGCTGCTTACGCGATCGTTTACTTCCGGTTTCGCCTTGCGGTGCCGCTGTTCTGGGTTATTTTCATGACACTTCTCCTACCATTGGAAGTGCGTATCATCCCGTCATATAAGGTCGTCGCGGATCTCGGATTGCTTGACACCCACACCGGGTTGATCGTGCCACTGATCGCGTCGGCAACCGGAACATTCTTCTTTCGCCAGTACTTCAAATCAGTCCCCGAGGAAATTCTGGAAGCTGCACGACTGGATGGTGCGAGTCCTTGGGGGTTCTTCATCGATATCCTCGTTCCGCTGTCCAAAACAATGATCGCGGCGATTCTAATCATCATGTTCGTAGTGGGTTGGAACCAATACTTGTGGCCGCTTCTGATGACCACAAAAGAAGAGAATTACACACTCGTAATCGGGATCAAGCAAATTTATCAGATTCTGAACGAAGGCGGCGAATTGCCTCAATACCAAAAAGCATTTGCATTGACGATCCTGGCAACACTGCCGCCGGTTCTGGTCGTGCTGGTCTTCCAAAAATGGTTCGTTAAGGGCCTCGTCGAAAGTGAGAAATAATGGCTGGTGTTGATCTTAAGAACGTTCGCAAAATCTACCCGAACGGGGCGGAGGCGGTCCGTGGCGTGGATATGCAAATAAACGATGGCGAAATGGTCGTTTTCGTCGGCCCCTCTGGTTGTGGAAAATCCACGCTTTTGCGGATGGTTGCAGGTTTGGAAAGCATTTCAGAAGGTGAAATTTCGATCGGGGATCGAGTGATCAATGATGTCTCGCCATCGGAACGCGATGTGGCCATGGTGTTTCAGAACTATGCGCTTTACCCGCACATGACGGTGCGCGGGAATATGTCTTACGGGCTGAAGAACCGCAAAATGCCGAAAGATGAGATTGACAAAAAAGTTGTCGATACAGCCAAGATGTTGCGCATCGATGATTACCTCGACCGTCAACCCAATCAGTTATCTGGCGGTCAGCGACAGCGCGTGGCAATGGGACGTGCCATTGTACGGAACCCCAAGGTTTTCTTGTTTGATGAACCGTTATCCAATCTTGATGCTAAGCTTCGTGTTCAGATGCGCATCGAAATCAAACGGTTGCAGCGGCGGATGAACGTAACAAGCATTTATGTCACGCATGATCAGACCGAGGCCATGACGCTGGCCGATCGCCTTGCCGTCATCAACGAAGGACGAGTGGAGCAGATGGGTGCCCCGATGGAGCTTTATTCGAACCCGAAGACGCTGTTCGTTGCATCGTTTATCGGCGCACCGCAGATGAACCTGATCCCAGTTCGTTTTGACGGAGAGAACATTACCGACGGGAATTTATCTCTAATGGGTTTTTCGGACCTGCCGGTTGGTAAGGATTTGGTGCTTGGTGTGCGCCCAGACATTCTTACTGTCTCGGACAAAGGGCAGCTTCTAGTGAAAGTTGAACTGGTCGAACAACATGGCGGCGAAAATCTGGTCTATGGGACCGTGGACGGGTCTGACGACAATGGAGTGGGTGGTCTAGAAATATGTCTGAAATCTGAACAGCAGATGTTGCCCGATATTGATAGCATGCTCACGCTGGAATTTGATCCGGCAGAAGCATTTGTATTCGACAAGGAAACCGGCGAACGGCTGTTGTGATTGAGGATTAGTGGTTGGCACCGTAATGCGGTCTGTGATCAATCACTTTATTCTGATCGCGGGCGTCATTTTCATGATGTACCCCGTAATTGTGGTCTTCGCGTCGTCCACTCATGAGACCGCAGTTCTTGTCGCAGATGGCTTACAGGTATTGCCAGGTAAATCGGGTTTATCCAACTTTTGGACAGCCTTAACGATGCAGCGTGGTTTCACGGACGGGATCACCGCGTGGGGCATGCTGCAAAATTCGTTCTTTGTGGCGACAGGGATTGCAGTTTTGACAACTGTGTTTTCCTTTTGCGCGGCTTACGGCATCGTGTATTTCCGCTGGAAGATTGCGGGGGTTCTGTTTTGGGTCAGTTTCGCGACAATTCTATTTCCTTTGGAAAGCCGCTTCATCACGACATTTCAAGTTACTTCGACCTTGGGCCTGATCGACACCTACACAGGCATGATCTTACCCACCTTGGCATGTGGGCTAGGAACGCTGTTCTTTCGTCAAACGCTTCTTAGCCTTCCGGAAGAAATCTTGGAGGCCGCAGTCCTCGATGGCGCCAGCCCTGCGCGATTTTTCGTTGATCACGTTATTCCACTGTGTGCACGCAGAATAGGAGTAGTATTCATGGTGACGTTTTTTATCGGATGGCATCAGTACCTTTGGCCGCTACTGATAAGCACGGACGAAAACCACTATACAATTGTGCGTGGCATTCGTTTGATTGGCCAAGAAAGTGGGCCTGGAATGGCGCTAATATCACTTTCCGTCCTTCCGCCATTAATCCTAACATTAACCTTCGCCCGCTGCTTTTTTGATGCGCTTGCGGAATAAACCGAACTTGCCTGTGTCAGCTTGGACCCTATATTTTGCGGGGTTGAACTTGGCGGGTATTGATTACGGAAAATTGCCTGCGTGGTCAGTGGGGATGGGCCGTTGTGTTCCATGGCC
>CBDTVL010000240.1:0-5827 GCA_965363755.1 uncultured Sulfitobacter sp. | reverse complement strand
CGTAATTTGAGCGAACTGCTGCGGACGCTTTCAGCACATCTTGTTGATGGTATCTATGTCTTTGCGACGGTTCCGGATGGTTCTGTGCCTGAAAACATAACGCCCCGGATGGTCTTTCAGGAAGCTCAAGGCACAACCCTTATACTGCTGAAAAAAGACGCGGACGCACAGGCGATCGCGTATGAGTTTCCCTGCCGAATGATCACATTGGACGTGCATTCATCCCTAGAAGCTGTTGGCTTTATCGCGCGCATCGCCACCGAACTGGCGAAGCACGGTATGGGCGTGAATCCAGTATCGGGCTTTTTTCATGACCACCTGTTTGTGCCCGATGGCAGAGAGAATGAGGCGTTGCGCATTCTGGATCAAATTGCGAACGGAAGCCTCGACAAAAACTGATGCATTGGTTCATCGCAGTGTTATTGAGGGCCTCCGATATCCCACAAAGCTTGAGTTCTTAAGCGCTGGTGGGCTCGCCGCTTAGTGCCGCGCAATCGGATCGCGACCTTGCTGAAAATGCGCTGCCATGGCACGTTGATGCATCTCATCCGAAGCGAGCATTCGCGGCGCTGGGCCCACTGAGTAATTGAGGAAGTGACATGAACACATACGATTTTTCTGGCCAAACTGCGGTTGTAACGGGGGGCGCGCAGGGGATCGGTCTGGCAGTTGTAGATCGGTTGCTGCAATCCGGGGCTAACGTCGCCAGTTGGGACATGAATGGTGAGCGCAACAACGCTGCATTAGCTGAATTTGGGTCGCCCGACAAAACCCTGAGCGTGCACTGTAATGTTTCAGATTTTGCGTCTGTGGAAAGAGCATTTGCAGAAACAGAAACAGCGTTTGGAGCTGTCGATGTGATCGTGAATTCCGCCGGGGTCGCGGGACCGAACGCAACAGTCGAGGACTATGACAACGACACCTGGCAGCAGATCATCGAGATAAACCTGACAGGCACTTATTTTGTAAACAAAGTTGCAATTCAGGGAATGCGCGCGCGAAATTATGGCCGCATCCTCAATATTGCGTCGATTGCCGGGAAAGAAGGTAACCCAAATGCTTGTGCATATTCGGCGTCAAAAGCTGGGGTGATCGGGTTTACCAAATCGCTGGGGAAAGAACTGGCCGGCTATGATATCGGCGTCAACTGTGTGACTCCCGCTGCTGCACGGACCCCGATATTTGATCAGATGTCACAAGAGCACATCGACTATATGTTGGCCAAGATTCCGCGAGCCAGATTTCTGGAGGTCGAGGAAGCCGCCAATATGATCTGCTGGCTTGTCAGCAGGGAAAACGGCTTTTCAACCGGGGCTGTGTTTGATTTGTCCGGTGGTCGGGCGACGTATTGATCAGACGGCAGGTGAACGGCGTCTGCTGAGAATGCAACGAACCGAGCAGCCTGCAAGCCAGCTAGGCTTCAAAACGGAAAGTCGTGTGAGGGACCGCGATCCAGACGAAACGCAAAATCTGGCCCGGCGTTTGGGAACAGTGAAGAAACCAGCGGATCGTGGCCGGGAATGATCAAGTTGGGTGCACTGGCAAGTTCTTTCAATTTCGAAAAACCGCTAAGCATATCTTCAAGGTCGACCACAATCGGGAACGGTTTTTGCAGGAATACATTCTCGTAATAATGCGCCGCGTCAGAGGCGAGACAAAGCCAGCCCGCATCGGTTCTGACCCGCACTGCCTGTAGTCCACGTGAATGACCGCCGATGCAGTGGACAGTCACACCATCCGCAATCTGGCCATCGCCCTCATGGAACACTGCACGCCCCGAGTAGACCCGTTTGATTGCTTCGCAAACATGGTCAGCCGTAAATGGCATGCGCAAGGTATCGTGGCACATACAGGGCCCAGTGGCATAGGCCATTTCGGCGGTTTGCAGATGGATAGTTGCGTTTGGAAATTGCGCAAAACCGCCTGCGTGATCGTAATGCAGATGGGTTATGATCAGCGTGGTGATATCTTCCGGTTTTAGCCCAATGCCCTGCAACGCTGCGCCAGGCTCGCGCAATATGGGGCGCTCGCGTCGTCGGGCCTCGGCAGCGTCATACCCAGTATCCACTAAAATCACTTCGTCGTCATGTTTCAGCACCCAGACAAAGTAGTCCATCGGATGCGGCGCATCGTGATTATCGTCAAAGATGAAACTGTCGGCGCGGGTCCGATTGTCACGATCCGCGTATTTCAAGGCATATACTTCCCAGTTCACTGGTGCACCTCTCGGCAGGTTTTCACGTCTTTTGATTCAATCATGCCAGCCGCTGCCGCATCAAAATCGCCGAAATGACTAGTCTTCAAATGCGCATCAAATGCCGCGGCATCGGTGTAAAGTTCATAGAGAAATACCTCATTCGGGCGGTTGGGGTCAGTGCAGACATCAAACT
Source organism: uncultured Sulfitobacter sp. (assembly GCA_965363755.1). GTDB lineage: Bacteria > Pseudomonadota > Alphaproteobacteria > Rhodobacterales > Rhodobacteraceae > JL08. Next base: position 3,437 of record CBDTVL010000240.1, on the reverse strand, counting down.
GATGACAGCCCTGTTCACCCCCCAAAGACGTGGCTGCATTGCTGAGCATCAGGGGTAAGAACCGATCCATTGCCCCCTTCTTTACGTTGAAAGTCACGATCACTGCAAACATACTTGGATGCTCCTTGATTGATGTCGCGCCACAAAAATCTCAATGTATGAGTTTGCGTATACATTAATTCCCTGATATCAACCCAAGCAACGTTGGTCAAATGCGCAGATGCGCCCACTTCAGGAAAGCAGGGGAATATGGCGAAGACTTTCAAGATCGCGGTTTTTGAAGGCGACGGAATCGGGCCGGAGATCACAGCGCCAACAGTGGATATCCTCATGAAACTCGCCGCAGATTGCAGCGCATATGCTTTCAATTTCACCCCAGCAGAGGCGGGGGCAGCGCTTTATGCGAAAACCGGAGAGGCGCTGCCAGAAAAATCAATGGAGATCGCGCGCCGGTCAGACGCTATCCTATTGTCTGCCATGGGTTTGCCATCTGTGCGATACGCGGACGGCACCGAGATATCTCCTCAGATCGACATCCGAATGGCGCTGGATCTTTATGCAGGTGTTCGCCCTGTCCGTATCTTGCCAGGCCAGCGCACACCGCTAAAACTTGAAGGCGGACAGTCCGTTGATTTTGTTTTGATCCGGGAAAGCACAGAAGGGCTATTCTATACTAAGGGCAGGGGCGAAGTGGAGCAGGACGAAGCCCGAGAAACTTTGCGCATCACTCGTCACACCAGCGAAAAGCTGTTCCGTTTTGCATTCAATCTCGCGCAGCAACGCAAAGCTGCAGGGCTCGGTCCCGGCAAGGTTACCTGCGTGGACAAGGCCAACGTTTTTCGCGCATTTGCGTTTTTCCGCGAGATTTTTGATGGCGAGGCGAAGTCTTATCCTGAGATCGTTGCTGATCATGCCTACGTTGATGCAACCGCGCTATGGATGGTCGAAAAGCCGTGGATTTTTGATGTGATGGTGACCGAGAATATGTTTGGAGATATCCTGTCTGATCTTGGTGCGGGTCTCATGGGGGGCTTGGGCATGGCTCCGTCGGCAGACATCGGAGATGAGAACGCCGTGTTTCAGCCCTGCCACGGGACGGCACCCGATATTGCGGGGCAGGGGATTGCCAATCCTTTTGCAATGATCCTGTCTGCAGCAATGATGCTGGACTGGTTGGGTATCAAACACGATGTGCCTGAGATGGTTCGAGATGCCGGGGCGCTGCACGCAGCCGTTGACAAAGTGGTTGCCGAAGGACGGGTCACAACCCGTGATCTGGGCGGCACAGCGACAACTCAGGAGGCTAGCGCTGCGGTGCTTTGTCTAATGCAAGGCGCTGGATAATGCAGCTGCGTGTTGCTGGCTTTGGCGCCGGGTATTTCAGCGCATTTCACTACGACGCCTGGCAACGTCTTGACGATGCCATTCTTGTCGGAGCGGCCGATAGCAATTTGGCTAAGGCTGTTGCCACAGGAGCACCTGCATTCGAAACGCTGAGTGAGATGTTGGCCGCCGTACAGCCCGATCTGCTGGATATCATCACGCCGCCGCCATCACATCTGGAAGCCATCAAAGAGGCTTTGGAGTTCGGTATCAAAGCCATTATTTGCCAAAAACCATTCTGCACATCGCTGGAAGAGGCGCGAGAGGCATGCCACCTTGCTGCACTGGCCAACGTGCCGTTGATTATTCACGAGAATTTCCGCTTTCAGCCGTGGTACCAATGCATACAGAAAGAAATGTCCGAAGGGACCATCGGAGAAGTTCACCAGATCACATTCCGTCTGCGCACCGGCGATGGTCAGGGGCCGGATGCGTACCTCGCGCGGCAGCCATATTTTCAGACAATGCCGCGTTTGCTTGTGCATGAAACAGCGGTGCACTGGATCGATACATTTCAGTTTCTGCTTGGGGATGCGCGCGCAGTCTATGCCGATTTGCGGTGCCTGAATCCAGTGATTGTGGGGGAGGATGCGGGATATATCCTGTTTGATTTCTGTGGCGGGGTGCGGGCGCTCTTTGATGGTAACCGGCATTTGGACCATGCCGCCGAAAACCATCGGATGACGTTGGGCGAAGCGCTGGTCGAAGGCACCGGCGGCACCCTGACGCTCAGCGGGGACGGCGCCGTTCGTCACCGCGCCTTTGGGGCAATCGAAGGTAAAACTCTGTTGGCGGCGCGTGATTGGCCGGGATTCGCCGGAGATTGTGTTCATGCGCTTCAGGATCATGTGTTGAAGGGGCTTTTGCATGGCAGTCCACTGCAAAACACCGCAGCCGATTATTTGGATGTTATGATCATCGAAGAAGCAATCTACCGCTCTGCCCATGAGTGGCGGAAAGTGGAGATTTGATGCGCAATGGCTGATCTCGCAAAACCCAAATCCCAAATGCATCGCGCAGTCCAAGACATTCGCACGCTGATCTTCAGTGGAGAGTTGGCGGCGGGCACTGATCATCTAGAACAGGAGCTTGCAGAACGGCTTGGCATGTCGCGCACACCTGTCCGTGAAGCAACTCTGTTGTTGGAAGCGCAGGGGCTCTTAGAGGTTCGGGCGCGCAAAGGAGTGCGGATTCAGGCGCTATCGCCCAAGGACATGACCGAGATCTATGAGGTGCTGACCGAACTTGAGAGTCTGGCTGCGTTCCGGGCGGCGAAGATCGGGTATTCGCGCAAGGCACTCGCGACGCTTGCCAAAAGCATCGACGCCATGGATCTAGCTTTGGAGAATGGTGATCGTGACGCATGGGCGCGGGCAGATGAATCATTCCATGACGAGTTGGTGGCATTGGGCGGCAATAGCCGTATTCAGTCGATTGTGGCCATGTACAATGATCAGGTGCGCCGGGCCCGTTCTTTGACGCTGCACATGCGCCCGGAGCCGTATCAGTCCAATCAGGATCACCGGGCGCTGTACGAGGCAATCTCAAAGGGTGATGCGAAATTGGCGCGTTCCATTCATCACGCTCATCGCACAGGTGCGCAAAAAATGCTGATTGCATTACTCATGCAATTTGGACTCAAACAGGTCTGAGCGCGGCTATTTCAGGTGCAGCGCCGCAAGTGTCAGACGTCCTCGGAATAGTCGCCTTTGATCAATTTCAGAATGGTCCAGACTGCGGTGACACCAAAGAACAGGGCTGCAACCCCAATGGTTTCATACATTGATGGTCCTTTGGGCATACCGCGATAGGCAATGCTCCCAAGCAACAGGATCAATCCGCAAAGGCTAAACCACAGCCGAAACTTCAGGTCCGATTTCGAAGGTCCGTAGTCGTTTTCATTTACCATTTATCCCCCTCCATCCTTTTGGGCCCGACAACGGGCGTGGGGGCATTTTGACGGGATAATCGCTACGGCGCAACAACTTCTGGAAGAGCGGCCTGAAATGCGGGATTTTCCGCGCATGCCTCTGCGCTGGTTTGAATACGTTTAC
>CBDTVL010000239.1:0-5828 GCA_965363755.1 uncultured Sulfitobacter sp. | reverse complement strand
TGGCAGAGAGACGGGGATTCGAACCCCGGGAACCCTTGCAGGTTCAACGGTTTTCGAAACCGTCCCGTTCGACCACTCCGGCACCTCTCCGCGGGGGTCTTGGTGGGGCGTTTAGCCCGCGCAGAAGGGGCTGGCAAGAGCCCAATTCTTCGTCACCGCACTTCACGGTGTTTTTCATTGTCTGTGAAAGTAAATGCCTTAGGTTCACCCCAAAGCTTTGCAGAGAACAGGACTCAACTTATGACCGTGCGTTTCGCTCCCCCCCTTATGCCTGCGTTAATGGCAGCATTTCTGACCGCCTTGGTGACCTTGCCAGTCGCGGCTGCTGACCGCGACAAAGTTGCGGCGTTTCTGAGTGTGACCGGATTTGATGTCGCCCTGGACAGTATCCGGCTGACGGCAGGGTCGGCCCCGGACATGTTGGGGATTGATGCTGACGATTTTGGCTCGGACTGGACCCGGATGGTAGATGATGTGTTTGAAACCACCGTCTTGCATGACATGGGCGTGGATATTCTCGAACAGACGTTGACCGACGAACTGCTGGCGCATGGCGCGACGTTTTATGCCTCAGATTTTGGGCGGCGATTGGTTGAGGCCGAAAATGCGTCTCACATGATCGAAGATGACAGCGACAAAACCGCGCAAGGCGAAGCCATTGTCGCAGACCTAGTCGAAACCGGGTCGGATCGTCTGGTTAGCCTGCAACGGATGATTGCGGCAATCGACGTCTCAGGCACTGGTGCCCGGGCGCTACAGGAAATCCAGATCAGGTTTCTGATGGCTGCTGCTGCCGCAGGTGTTATCGAGCTGCGGATGGACGGCGATGAACTGCGTGCCATGATGCAGGAACAGGAGGGCCAGCTGCGATTGGCGCTGCAAACATCCGCACTGTCGGGATCGGCGTTTACCTATCGTGATTTTTCTGATCAGGAGGTCGAAGCTTATGCAGCGGCTCTTGAGCATCCCGATATGCAACTGGTGTATGAACTGATGAATGCGGTGCAGTATGAAATTATGGCCAACAGGTTTGAAAAACTTGCGACACGCATGGCGGACTTACATCCGGGGCAGGATCTGTAAGGGATGAAACAGGCCCGCGCTCTCGCGCTCTTATGTGTGATAAGTCTGTGTGCTATTTGTCTTGCGCCACCCACGGCGCGTGCCCAATCCGGTGCCCGCATGACCGTCCTGCTGGACACGCTTGCCATTGCAGAGCTGGTTCAAATCATGCGTGTCGAAGGACAAGCTTACGCAGACGAGCTTAATAGCGACATGTTGAACGGGCAGGGGGGCGGGTTCTGGGAAGAACAAATTAAGCGCATCTATGACGTTGAGCGAATGCACGAAACCGTGCGCCAGGGTTTGGAGCAGACGCTTAGCGACGCTGAAATCGAAGGCATAATTGCGTTCTTCCAAAGCCAAGCCGGGACACGGATTGTGCAGCTGGAAAACGCTGCGCGCGCCGCGATGTCCGACAACGCTGTCGAGGACATCGCCCGGGAGACCTATCGCGACCTCGTGGCCTCGGATCATGGGCGTCTTGTTGTTATCTCTGAGTTTGTCGACGTGAACGATCTGATCGAGCGCAACGTTTCGGGAGCGCTGACATCAAATTATCAGTTCTATCGCGGTTTGGTGGATGGCGACGCTTTTGAGATGAGCGATGATGAGATCACGGCAGAGGTTTGGGGACAAGAGAGCGAAATTCGCAAGGACACATCTGAGTGGCTCTTTGGGTTTCTGATTATGGCCTATCAACCGCTGAGCGACGAAGATCTGAACGCCTATTTGATCTTTTCGCGGACCGACGTCGGCAAAGCGCTAAATACCGGGCTATTTGCCGGGTTTGACCGGTTGTATGTGGATATCTCCTATGGTCTGGGACGGGCTGTTGCTTTGGAACTGGCAGGCAGCGACCTTTAGCCTCCCAATCCATCCGGTCTGAGTGCGGCAAAGCGGCATATCGAGGCGCGATTGGAGCCAGAAACGTGGCCCTTCTGCCCTTAGGCGATATCTCTGCTCTTGACTTGGTTCATCATTCCACTGATAAGCCCGCATCTTGGCAGGGGTTCCCCTGTTCCGAGTCTATTTAAATGACGCCGTAGGGCGCGCTGTTCGAGGTGGCCAATCGGCCCAAACGCCCAATCGGGGACCACAGAACGCGGTAAAAGAGAAGGAAAGACGCATGTTTGCGGTCCTCAAGACCGGTGGCAAGCAGTACAAGGTTCACTCGGGCGATATGCTTCGTGTTGAAAAACTGGCTGCAGACGCTGGCGAAACAATTCAATTCAACGAGATTTTGATGCTGGGTGGCGACAAGCCGGTCGTCGGCGCGCCTTTGGTGGCGGATGCTGGCGTTCAGGCCGAAGTGGTCGATCAGGTCAAAGGTGAAAAGCTCATTCACTTCGTCAAACGTCGTCGTAAGCATGGCTCGCAGCGCACCAAAGGTCACCGTCAAAAGCTGACGCTGATCCGGGTGACCGAGATCCTTGCAAAAGGCGCAGACAAATCCGGTGTGAAAGCTGCACTGGGCGCAGGGTCCGTTTCTGCAGTGGCTGTTGCCGCCGCAGAACCGAAAAAACCAACCAAAAAAGCTCCGGCCAAGGCAGAGGCGCCAAAGAAAGCCGCCAAAGCAGAAAAAGCGCCTGCGGCTGCTGCTGACGATCTGAAAAAGCTGTCTGGCGTTGGCCCGGCGCTTGAGAAAAAGCTGATCGCAGCCGGCATAACCACTTTTGCTCAGGTGGCAGCGTGGACAGACGCGGACGTCACTGCTATGGACGAGCAACTGTCATTCAAAGGCCGGATCGAGCGTGAAGGCTGGATCGCTCAGGCCGCTGAACTGGCTAAAGGCTAAGGAGAGACCAAATGGCACATAAAAAAGCAGGCGGTTCATCCCGTAACGGTCGCGACTCTGCGGGTCGCCGCCTTGGTGTTAAACTGTACGGTGGCCAAGCCGCCATTCCAGGCAACATTATTGTACGTCAGCGCGGCACCAAGTTTTGGCCGGGCGAAGGCGTCGGCATGGGCAAAGATCACACAATCTTTGCAGTTGTTGATGGCGCAGTCACATTCCACAAAGGCCTCAAAAACCGCACCTTTATTTCGGTCCTGCCGGTGGCGGAGGCCGCTGAATAAGCCGCACCAAAATGAAATGACATTTCAGGGGATCGGCGAAACCGCCGGTCCCTTTTTTTATTTAGCTGGGTATTAAAGCCATGGGCGTCGCCGCCGCCAGTTTTCTTGTTTTTGCCGCCGCGCAGGTGGGGACGCCGGGGCCGGCCAATATGGCGCTGATGGCAACCGGTGCGCGGTATGGGTTTCGCGCTGCTTTGCCGTTTGTGGCAGGTGTCGCTTTGGGCAAGCAATTGATCATCTGGCCGATTGGTTTTGGTCTGATGGAAATGGCAGATCGCGCTCCATGGGTGTTTGAGACACTGAAATGGATCTCCGCAGCTTACATCTTATGGCTGGCCTGGAAGGTTGCCAACATGCGGCTCGGCACCCCATCCCGGTCCGGCAACGCACCGGGGTTTCTCGCAGGCTTGATCGTGCATCCGCTCAACCCCAAGGCCTGGGGCATGATCATTGCCGGATTCACCGGATTTGTTGCCATAGATACGCCGCCTTTGGTCGCTACGGCAGTTATCGCTGCCGTCTTGCTGGCCTGCCAGACCGTTTTGCACCCGCTCTGGGCGTATGCCGGTGACAAGATCGCGACCACCGTCGCAGGAACTGCGGCGGAGACTTACTTGATGTGGACATTGGCAGGCCTCACCGCTGCAAGTGTTCTGTTTGTGTTGTTCGGAGGAGGAATACGCACATGAAACTTGATCCCATCCTGAATCAGCCGCTGGTTGAGACAAAGCGGTTTGACCTGCGCACATTGCGTAAATCAGACATGGGCATGATCGAATTGTACGGCAGTGATGTCCGGGTGGCGCGCATGACCACCTCAATTCCGCATCCGCTGCCACCCGGCGCAACCGAAGCATTTGTACAACGTGCTATGTCTGAGGGGCGTGACGAAGACGTGTGGGCCATCGATGGGACCAAAGCAGGTGGGCCGGATCTGATGGGTCTGATCTCGCTGCAGCGGCTAGATCGTGAACAGTCTGAGGTGGGATACTGGATTGCGCCTGCGTACTGGAATACCGGGCTGGCGTCGCACGCCTTGCAGGCTTTGGTGTCCGCCAACCCGCTGAACAACAAAACCATGTTCGCCGCCGTGTTTCAGGACAACCCGGCGTCCGCGCGGGTTTTGATCCATTGTGGTTTTGAGTATCTTGGCGATGCCGAAACCTTCAGCGTAGCGCGCGATGCAACTGTTCCCACATGGACTTACAGCCTGAAACTGTGACGGGAACGCAATGGGTTTTCAGGCCACAAGCCTAACCATGCCGGATCCCGCAACGACCCTTGTCGCTCCCTCATAGGGGCCCCTTGTTAGGTTGCCTTAGTAGGTCATGGAAGACTGCAACAATATGCGCGCGTTTGCGGTGCATGTTGGTGTCACAACGAAGTTCGGTCGGGCCAATGCATCATACTGCCCGGGCCGCAGGAATCGAATAGGTGTTTAACTGTGCACCTATGCGACAGCGGCTTTTTTCATCGATCCGCAACGCCGATTGATCGGCGCAGGATTCTTCGTTCCGTTGATGTGGCGCCTCACTTCCCTAACGGTCAAAAATGGCCGGGCCGGCGGGCCATTTAGCGCCGTGCCATCAATTGGCGCTCGCCCAAAAATTTTTTCGACGTCGCGTCGTTCTGAAAGTCCGAGGCCCTGCACCACCATTTTGCCCAAGAACAATGACTCTGCATAGAGACCGTTGGCGCGCACAACATGATGCGCCTCCAAAGCAAAATGCACCCACGTCACCTCGGATTTGCCTCTCATGAAGCGCACATTCGTTAGATTGGTTAACGCCTTTGCAGGGGCAAAGCACTCCTTGGGGAATGTCCCGTCAAGTTGGTCGCGGCCGCCAACGAGGATGCGGTGCTGGGAAGAAACTATCAGATCTTGCGCTGGCAGCCCTTTGCCCAAAGCACCAGCTTTGATCAGCACAGGGCGATTGTCCTCAGGTTCGTTCTCTAGGGGTTGCGGCGCGCTGCGCACCCATTTTACCGGCAGCGGGCCGGCATCAAGTGTGTCAACAAGGTCGCCAGGGCGCAACTCCTCCACAGGGCGCGGCCCTAGTGGTGTGTCAATCAACGATCCTACGCCGTAACAGACGGTACTGAACGTCGCCTGTTCAAATTTGGAAAAGGCAATATTGCCAATCTGCGCACCGTCCTCTTCACCAGCAGTGATCTGATAGGTGCCCTTGGGAGAAACAACACCGGTGCCGGGATCGTAAGTGCCCGATAGCAACTCGTTGACCGTGGGTTCCCCGGTGCCGCCAAAGGACATCGGATCTCCGCCGTTGGATGGCGTGAATAGCCCAACTGCGCCATCACTGAGCCCCGACACAAGATTCCTGTCAACATCGCCGGTGAACGTGATTGTATCGACCTGGCCATCTACCTCATCAGCGATGAAGTCTTCGACACTGGTTACCGTATCGGTTGTGGCGTCACTGGTTTTGCCGACAGTGCCGTCGCCGGCCTGATCTATCGTGACCGAGAGTGTATCATCCTCAAGCGATCCACTGGATGATGCGTCATAGGTGTCGGTGCCTGTCCCGCCGTCAATCGTGTCAGTTCCGCGGCTTGCGATGATGATGTCGTCGCCCGCGCCGCCGTCAATCTCATCGTCACCTGTATTACCGCCTGCCAGCGTCGGTTCGTCAAAGTAGACGTCAGTTATGGTAAGGCTGCCACCGGTTTGG
>CBDTVL010000238.1:0-5831 GCA_965363755.1 uncultured Sulfitobacter sp. | reverse complement strand
CGGCCGAAGGTGGGTGGATCAACGATGTCGTTTTGTATCCCGATGTGTTGGTCGTTCGTGATTTCATCGCTGCCAATGTCTCAGAGGTTTACAAAAACTGGCCGCGTGTCGGTGGCGACAAGCTCACAATTGATGGCTCGCCTCAGGGGTTCACCGCATTGCGAGACCGGCCCTATCATGATCCCGTCGGCTCTTTTCCGCCGGGCAATGCTGGCTATTGTGCGGCTACGATGGACCAGGTTGTCGAAGCAATTGATTGGGGGTTTGTCAACAATATCCAAATCATGGCCCCTTCAAATGGTGAAGGAGCGTCCGATATGTTCCTTGCCGCGATTGCGTAAGCGACGCAAAAGCATGGCAAAGTTGACCGAAGACCGGTTTTGATCCATAGCGCAGTTCCTGCGCGAAGATCAGGTTGACGCCTTGCAATGCCCAGAGGTCTGTCGATCACATTTCCCGATGCACACGTTCTATTGGGGGGCTGGCACCGCGACCATACCGTCGGTCCGGCACAGCGTGTAGATGTCATGACCGCGCTGAAAGAAATGACAATCTGGCCGGCCTGGCAACACTTCGAACAAGAAACAAAAGGCTCAATCGAAGTCGGTAAGCAGGTGGATTTTGTCATCTTGTCAGATGATACGATGTCCACCGATCCGGAATAGCTCGACACGTTGCAGGTGACCACAACCATCAAAGAAGACGCGATTATTCTTGAATTGGGTGCTGACCCGCACTAAAGCGCATCGCACAAAAGATGGGCGCCCACTGCTCGCTTGCATTTCATCGGTTGGCGTCGAGCAGTGCAGTCCTTGCTTGACCCTGCCCGCGCAAAGTTCCACCTTCAACGCCAAAAGAGCAGGACACCTAAATTGCCAAATCCACCACGCCCCTTCGCCCCGTTTGAGTGGATGATCGCTTGGCGCTATCTTCGCGCGCGGCGCGCCGAAGGGGGGGTGTCAGTGATGACATGGATCAGCCTGCTCGGGATTACTTTGGCGGTCTTTGCTTTGATTGCCACCTTGGCTGTCAGGTCAGGTTTCCGCGCCGAATTTGTCGACACAATCCTTGGAACAAATGCGCATGTCACGGTCTATACCGTGGGCGACATCAAACCGAACGGACAGCTTGATCGCAGCATTTATGATTACGAGGCAATGGCCGCCCGCGTGGCACACGTACCCGGAGTGATCCGCGCCGCGCCCCTGATCCGGGGGCAGGTGATGACTAATCTGCGTGATCGAAATGCAGGTGTTGAGGTTTATGGGATCACGACTGAGAACTTCGCCACAATTCGCCGCGTGGCCAATCCCGCAACGTCTGAGGGGGACATCGCGAATTTCGATCAGGGCGTGGCCATCGGGTCAGGCGTGGCCCGTGAGCTTGGCGCAACTCTGGGCGACAAGATCAAACTGATTTCGCCCAATGGTGTGCGCACCGCTTTTGGCACCAGCCCCCGGGTGAATGCGTATGAGGTGACGTACATCTTCACCGCCGGTCGTTATGACATTGATCGCACCCGCGTCTATCTGCCTTTTGCCGAGGCGCAGTCGTTTTTCAACCGCGAAGGCAAAGCTGACGAGTTGGAAGTGATGGTGCAGGACCCCGAAAGTGTTGATGAGCTTAGCCTTGATTTGATGCAGGCCGCTGGTGAGGGTTCCCAAATCTGGAGTTGGCGGGATGCATCGGGCAGTTTCCTGCGCGCCTTGGAAGTCGAGGATGACGTGATGTTCATTATTCTGTCGATCCTTGTGCTGATCGCGGCGATGAACATTGTCAGTGGCCTGATCATGTTGGTCAAGAACAAGGGCCGCGACATAGGAATCCTGCGCACCATGGGACTGACCGAAGGCTCCATCCTGCGCGTGTTTTTCATCTGCGGCGCTTTCACCGGTATCATAGGCACCTCACTGGGGGTGATCCTTGGGTGTTTGTTCGCGATTTATATCGATCCCCTGTTTTCTTTTGTGAATTACACATGGGGCGGCGGTGTGTGGGACCCGTCGGTGCGCGGTATCTACAAACTGCCCGCCGAATTGCATCTTGGTGATGTGTTGTCGGCGGTTTTCCTATCGCTGGGGCTGTCTTTTGTGGTCACGATCTTTCCGGCCCGCCGGGCGGCCCGCATGAATCCGGTTGAGGCGCTGCGCTATGAATGACGCTCCGATCCTTGACCTAACCGGTATTAGCAAAGCCTATAATGCCGGAAAACCTGCCGAAGTCAGCGTGTTGCGCGGCGTTGATCTGCAGGTGCAGGCGGGAGAGGTTGTCGCCCTCGTCGCTCCCTCGGGGGCTGGGAAATCCACCTTGTTGCATATTGCAGGGCTGTTGGACACGCCTGACGCCGGACAGGTGCGAATTGCTGGAACGGATATGACCGGCTTGCCGGATCGCCGGCGCACCTTGGCGCGGCGCGCGGACATCGGCTTTGTCTACCAGTTTCACCATTTGCTGCCGGAATTCAGCGCACTGGAAAACATCCTGCTGCCTCAACTCGCCGCCGGGACGTCGCGCAGCGATGCCCAAACGCGTGCAACAGAGCTTCTGACCCGGGTCGGGATTGCGCCGCGGGCACATCACCGTCCTGCTGCCCTTTCTGGAGGAGAACAACAGCGCGTTGCCTTTTGCAGGGCTATGGCAAATGCACCTCGTTTATTGCTCGCGGACGAACCCACAGGCAACCTTGACCCGGTCACTTCCGATCAGGTTTTTGCAACATTAATGGAGTTGGTGCGTAACACAGGACTTTCGGCCCTGATTGCCACCCACAACCTTGAGTTGGCGGCGCGGATGGACCGGATCGTACGATTGGATGCGGGCCTTCTGACTGCAGAGTGAAACGCGGCTTGACCCGTTCGTCGCGCGCCGCGCAGAGTGGACTGCCAGCACTATGAGGGGGACCAGATGGCCGAGGTTACACTAGATCAGATCGAGACGGCCACGCGACGGGCTCTGATGGCCCATGGGGCCAGCGAAAAAGCTGCGCTGCATGTTGCAGATGCCGTGCGCGAGGCGGAAGCCACCGGGAACAAGATCTGCGGACTTTATTACTTGCAAAGCTATTGTGACCAGCTGCGATCTCGTCGTGTATACGGCGAGGTTATCCCGGAGGTAACTTTGCCTCGCTCTGGTCTGGTCCGCGTCGATGCGGGGTTTGGTTTTGCGCAACCCGCGTTTGCTGCGGGCCTTGCGGCAGCAGTTACTGCGGCCAAAGATAATGGTACTGCATCATTGGCCATCTGCCATGCGCACACCTGTACGTCGCTGGGATATTTTACTAGGCAGATTGCCTGCGCTGGGCTCATCGGGCTTGGCTTCACCAACGCCTCGGCCATTGTGGCCCCACCCGGCGGGCGCACACGGGTTCTGGGGACCAACCCGATAGCCTTTTCGGTGCCAGACGGCAAAGGTGGCGTGGCGATGCAGTTTGATCAGTCGACGACGACGGTGGCTCTGGGCAAAATTACCATGGCCAATGCCGCAGGCGAAAAAATTCCCCAAGGATGGGCGGTCGACAAAGAGGGAAACCCCACCACAGACCCCGCTGCAGCCTTAAAGGGCTCCCTTGTCTCAATGGGAGGATACAAGGGATGGGGCTTTGGGCTGATGGCTGAATTGCTCGCGGCAGGTATGACAGGCGGGTCATTGTCGCGCGATGTCGTTGGGCTTAAGGCGCCAGAAGGCACGCCACATGATCTGGGGCAATATTACCTGCTGATTGATCCCGACAACGCCGATGGTTTTTATGACCGATTGCATCAGATCTCTGAGCTTATCGCCCAAGATGACGGTGCGCGCATGCCCGGACAAGGCAAAACAATAGCGGACCCGGTCGAGGTTCCTGATGCGTTGTGGTCGCAGACCCAAGAGTTGGCGGGTTACGCCAGCTGAGTGATCCAGACTCCGGCGGCCATGACTGAAATTCCGGTAATCCTGACCCAATTCAGTGGCGAAAGTTGCGCGCCAAACAATCCGAAGTGATCGATGGCTGCGGCACTGACCAGCTGACCCAATAGGACAAAAAACACAGCGTTACCGACGCCAAAATGTGGGGCGACATGGGTGATCGATAACACATAAAACGCGACCAATAGCCCCGCAAGGAGCAAGTGTTTTGGAGCTGATACAATTTTGGTCATTGCCTGCGGTCCGGTCGCAAGCATCACAATTGCCGTTGCTCCGAATGCAACTGCAAACAACACAGTCGCCGCCACAGCAGGAGAGCCGATGCGCGCGCCAAGCGCTGCATTCAGAGCAGCAAGTATGGGAATGCCAATCCCAGCCACAAGCATGATTATCGCGTAGTGCGCCATTCCCGATCTCCAAACCAAAAGCCTTGATCTGGATCATTGCCGTATGGCGCTGAACTGGCAAGATCGTTCATGAGCAAACCAGCTCGGGCAAAGCCGCGTGTCGACCTCACTCATTTGAGGCAAGGCCGGCAAGCCAGAGAATGGATGCTTTGGAATCCCGCGAAAGAGGAGAACCTGTAATGAAAATCTTCACCCGATTGACCGCAATCGCCACCATGGCAATTCTGGCAAGCGGCGCACTGGCGCAAGACCTAGCAACCGGCGCCGCACTTTATCAGAAACACTGCGCGACCTGTCACGGGGTCGAGGCAACCGGGCAGGGGCCAATGGCGGGCGTTCTGGTGATCAAGCCGGTCGATCTGGCGGCGTTGACCCGGGATAATGGCGGCGTATTTCCCACAGCCCGTGTCGTTGCCCGCATCGACGGGCGTGATCCGCTGGTCAGCCATGGCAGCCCGATGCCGGTTTATGGCCATTTTTTCGAAGGCAACGATACCGCGCTCAAAACGCCTGCAGGGCAACCGATTATGACCAGCGAATCTATCGTGGATTTGGTTGCGTTTTTGCAATCTGTGCAAATGGAATGAACCCATTGAACGCTGCCTCGCCCACCGCTAAAGATAAGACATGAAACCACTGATTGCTCTAAGCGCCGTCGGTTTGATCGCAGCCTGCGCGGCGACCGAAATGCCTGACGCCCCTGAAGGCGCCAAACTGTTTGCCGACAATTGCGCGGCCTGCCACGGCATCTCCGCAACAGGGGATGGCCCGCTGGCGAACGAGTTGACCCAAAAGCCCGCAGACCTGACCCGGATTTCCGCGCGTAATGGCGGGACCTTTCCGCGCGCGCAGGTTTTGTCAGTGATTGATGGGTATTCCAAAGGCACGCATCCCGGTCGTGTCATGCCGGAATTTGGCTTGCTGCTAGAGGGCGATACTGTCCCGGTTGAGGTCGACGGGGTTTTGACCCCAACGCCGCGACCGCTTGCTGCCTTGCTGGCGTATCTGGAAGACATTCAGCAATAACGCGCGTCACGCCTTGCCACAAATCCCCTTCACCTCTGCCCCGCTCCACGGTAGGCGCACTGCGCGTCCAAGCAGATCGTCGTCGAGATCCGCCACCGGAAAACTTTGCGAGATCATATCGTGCAGCCGTTTTGTGCGGGGCGCATTGCGCGCCAAGGCCCGGCAACACACGTATTCTTCTACGATTGAGGCCTGTTGTTCATATTCAAAGCTCAGAAAATTGGTCTGATCCTGTATTTCGAACAGGTAGGGGTCCTTGCCATTCCCATGCTCTGACGCGGCTTTGAGCGGATGGTATCCGGTCTGCTTGCGGTTTTGCCATTGCCAGACATGGGTCATCTCGTGGGCCAGAAACATCGTCGCAAGCAGGCTGATTTCGTCCGGGTGACCGCGCAGGTAATCGTCGAGATACATGTCTTTGCGCATGTAAACGGTGTTGAATAGCGCCACGGCACCGGGTTTTCCGGTCACGATCTTTTCCTCAATCGGCGG
>CBDTVL010000237.1:0-5864 GCA_965363755.1 uncultured Sulfitobacter sp. | reverse complement strand
CCCTTTGCCTTAGCGGTCTTCGATGTCCACATAGTCGCGCATGGTTTCACCGAGATAAAGCTGGCGGGGGCGGCCAATTTTGTTTTGCGGATCGGCAATCATCTCTTTCCACTGGGAAATCCAACCCACCGTGCGAGAGACCGCAAATATAGGTGTGAACATCGACGTGGGAAAGCCCATCGCCTCAAGAATGATCCCGGAATAGAAATCCACGTTCGGGAACAGCTTTTTCTCGGCAAAATAGGGATCGGCCAGTGCTGCGGTTTCCAGTTCCTTGGCGACCTGAAGGATCGGGTTGTTTTCCACACCCAGCAATTCGAGAACTTCGTCGGCAGATTGCTTCAGAACGTGGGCGCGCGGATCAACGTTCTTGTACACTCGGTGCCCAAAGCCCATCAGGCGGAACGGATCGTTTTTGTCCTTGGCCCGGGCAATGTACTCGGGGATGCGATCCGGGGTGCCGATTTCTTTGAGCATTTCAAGGCAGGCCTGATTGGCACCACCATGTGCCGGACCCCAGAGACACGCAATACCAGCTGCGATACAGGCAAACGGATTGGCCCCTGATGAGGATGCCAGACGCACGGTCGAGGTCGACGCGTTCTGTTCATGATCGGCATGCAGAGTAAATATCCGGTCCATCGCTCGCGACAGGATCGGGTTCACCTCATAGTCTTCAGCAGGTACAGCAAAACACATGCGCAGGAAATTGGAAGCATAATCAAGATCATTGCGCGGATATACAAACGGCTGACCGATGGTATATTTGAGCGCCATCGCGGCAATTGTTGGCATCTTGGCAATCAGGCGGATTGAGGCGACTTCGCGCTGCCATTCGTCGCTGATATCGGTGCTGTCGTGGTAAAATGCAGACATTGCACCAACAACGCCGGTCATAACCGCCATTGGGTGCGCATCACGGCGAAATCCGCGGAAGAAATACATCATCTGCTCGTGCAGCATGGTGTGGTTGGTCACCCGGAACTCAAAATCTTCGAGTTGGGTGGCTGAAGGCAGCTCGCCATAAAGCAACAGATAGCAGACTTCCAGATAATGGGATTTGCCGGCCAATTGATCGATCGGGTAGCCACGGTGCAACAATTCGCCTTTGTCACCGTCGATAAAAGTGATGGTGCTGTCGCAGCTTGCCGTCGAGGTGAAGCCGGGATCGTAGGTGAACACGCCTGCTTGCGCATAGAGCTTGCGAATATCGATAACGTCCGGGCCCACCGTTGGCGAGAAAACCGGCAAATCATACATGTTTCCGTTGACGTTCAACGTCGCAGATTTCGGCGTATCTTTCATGGTCGTCCCCTTTTTCTGCCAGGCGATATGCGGATCATATCGTAGCGACTGGACCTGCAGCAAGGGCAGGGCCATGTGAATGTAACCGTCCTTTCAACGCAGATCTCTTTATCTGCGTCGGGCCGTCCTACGAAATCGATGCGTCGCTCAGTCGGGCCAGCGTTTCATCGCGCCCCAGAACCAGCATCATATCGTAGACCGAAGGTGTTGCGGCGCGTCCAGCGAGGGCCGCCCGAAGCGGTCCCGCCAGTTTGCCAAATGTCATGTCCTTTGATTCTGCAAAGCGGGTCATGACCTCCTCCAGTTCGTCTCGGGACCAGCTAACATTTTGCAAGTGCGGCGTCAATTCTCTCAGTATACCACGGGATACAAAATCGAGGTGTTTCACTGCCTTGTCATCTGGTGTGATAGGGCGTGAGTCCAAGATAAAATGGGCTTTTTCAATAAGTTCAGGGAAAGTGCGCGCGCGCTGCTTGAGACAATACATCGCACGTTCCAACCCGGCTTTCTGCTCCTCGGTGAGCTGTGCTTGCCCGGTAACACTCAGAAAGTCGCACAGTTCTTGCCGCAACGCAGCATCATCCGAAACCGCGATATGCTGCCCGCTCAGGTGTTCGAGTTTCTTGGTGTCAAAACGTGCCGGGCTTTTGCCGATTCCGCCCAGATCAAACCATTCAAGTGCCTGAGCGTCCGTAAAGAACTCGTCATTGCCATGACTCCAGCCTAGCCGTGCAAGATAGTTGCGCATGCCGGCTGCCGGGTATCCCATTACCTGATATTCCTGCGCCCCCAATGCGCCATGCCGTTTGCTCAGTTTCTTGCCATCCGGGCCATGGATCAGCGGAATATGGGCCCACACCGGGACCCGCCACCCCATGGCGTCATAGATCATCATCTGGCGGGCGGCGTTATTGAGGTGATCATCACCCCGGATGACATGGGTCACGCCCATGTCGTGATCATCCACAACAACGGCCAGCATGTAGACGGGGGTTCCATCGCTGCGCAACAGAACCATGTCATCCAGTTGGTCGTTGCGGATTGTGACATCGCCCTGCACCTCGTCGCGGATCACTGTAGTGCCGTCTTGCGGGGCCTTAATCCGGATTACAAACGGAGCATCTGGATGTGTTGATGGATCGGCATCGCGCCACGGGCTGCGGTACAAAGTCGACTGACCTGCAGCGCGGGCTTCTTCGCGGAAGCTTTCGATGTCTTCTTGGGTGGCAAAACACTTGTAGGCTTTGCCGGCGGCGAGCAGCTCATGGGCGACTTCTGCGTGACGTGCAGCGCCTTCGAACTGGCTGATCACTTCATCATCATAGTCCAGACCCAGCCATTTCATCCCTTGCAGAATAGCTGCCGTCGCCTCGGGGGTGGAGCGCGCCCGGTCAGTGTCCTCAATGCGCAACAGGAATTTCCCACCACGCGCACGCGCATAAAGCCAGTTAAACAGCAAAGTGCGGCCTCCACCAATGTGCAGATAACCGGTTGGGGACGGCGCGAACCGGGTAACTACTTGGTCGGACATTGCGGTGGTTGACCTTTCAGCTAAGAGACATGTCAGTTTTACGGTGTTATTTCAAAGGATCGGCGGGGGCGCGCGAACGTCTAATGCTCACAAAATCCGCATCAAGCGTTTTGACTACATTTTTCCGACCGTTTTTGAAAGAGCATAACAAACAGACTCGAGATCTCTTTGAACAAACCCTGGGCAACGGCGGGGATGGGGCGACCAACTTGCCATTTGGGCCGTAGAGCAGACCCTTGTCCAGACCTCTCAGAGCGCCACATCAGGTGCCGAAACGATTGAGAATCTTCGGTAACAAAAACAGGCGAACCTCAAAGTGCGATGCCAAGCAAATTAGTCTTCTTCGCGTCGCTCGTCAGGTTTGAACCGACCCGAGCGGGCCGCATCAGCGCTGCGGATCGCGGCAAGCTGGCCGTACATATTTGTGCGCAACATTTTGGCGGTCTTGCCAGCGTTGGGCGACACCAGTTCGGCGATATTGCCCAACACATTGTCGATGAGGTCAAGAAACAGCTCCACCGGTCCGGTGAGTGCGGGAAGTTTCAGGCTGTCCAGAATGAGGTGAAAGGCCTTTTTGATGGCTTCGACGATTCCAAGAACCGCGCCCACCACAGCATCAGAGGCAGCACCGGTTGAACCGTTAATATCCTCAAGCAAATCGTTGAGCGCGTCCATCAGATCCTCAATTCCCGCCGAAACAAACGTTCCGACAGCTCCTGCGGCAGCAAATGGATCGATCTGCCCAAGTATCTGACGCAACCGCGAGAAAAGGGATTTCACCAGATTGGACAGAAACTTTTTCAGCGCGACAACCACTTGCGCCACATCCGACGCGCCTTGTGCAACTAAGGTATTCGCCGCCATATCGCTCCATTTTCCCAAGCCTTCGGAGAACTTGGCTTCGGATGTTGCGAAGGGGTCTTTGTCGTTTTTTTTGTCAGCCATATTTAGAACTCCGTCTGAAATGAAGTGTGTTTGATGGGCGAAACATAGCTGTTCGGAAGTGATCTGGCAAATTTCTGGCGTGGGGTGCTCTGAGGTTCACAGTACTGCGACGTGACACCTGCATCTGTTGGTTTTGACGGAGTTTCGATTGCTACAAACGTCTTCCAGCCAAAGCTCTGGCGTGATGCAGCTGTGCAGAGACGATCCAGGGCCGAATTTGGCGGATCGCTGCGCCGGCCTCTGGTACAGGTCTTCTTAACTTTTCAGTAACCACGCTTGGCCTAGTGTCGCGGGGGCTGTCCATCCATAATTGTGAACAGGGGAGAGCATGCCCTCATCTGGCGTGATCAACGGGCTTGCATCGGCAATACTGAGCCAGCGGGGGCATCTGTTTCCATGGGGGCCGGTGTGTTTGGCCGTTGGGATCGGTTTGTATTTCAAGCTGCGAGTCGAACCAGCGGTTTGGGCCTATGCGATTTCAGGTAGCCTTGCGCTGGGGGCTGGACTGTTGGCGTTGCGCAGTTCAGCTGTGCTTGGGCCGTTCATGTGGGCAATGTCCCTGGTTGCAGCTGGATTTTCGATCGCAGGGGCACGGGCCTATAGCGTGGCTGACCCGGTAATCGGATGGCGATATTATGGGCCTATCGAAGGTCGCGTTGTCGGGATTGACCGTTCAGCATCCGATGCTGTGCGGTTGACGCTGGATCAGGTTGCATTGCGCGATGTGTCTGCCGCGCGCACCCCGGGCCGGGTTCGGGTGTCGCTGCATGGTGACGCCAGCGGGGTTCTACCTGTGCCGGGGCTCAGGGTCATGACAACCGGGCATCTTGCGCCGCCGTCCGGTCCGGTCGAACCGGGAGGTTTTGATTTTCAGCGCCACGCTTGGTTCAAGGGTTTGGGGGCGGTGGGGTATACCCGCGTGCCCATAGTGGCCCTGACTCTACCGGATCATGGGCTGGTGGGATTGAAAGTGCTGGCGTTGAGACTGACGGTTTCCGGGCGGGTACAGGAGATTCTAGCTGGCGACATCGGAGGCTTTGCTGCCGCCGTTACCACAGGCGATCGAAGCGGTATATCGCAGGACGCGCTGACCGCGCTGCGCGCTAGCAATCTGGCGCATCTTCTCGCGATATCGGGCCTGCATATGGGGTTGCTGGCAGGTTTTGTCTTTGCGGCGTTCCGTATCGGGTTTGCTTTGATCCCAGCACTGGCATTGCGCGTGCCAACCAAGAAAGTCGCCGCCGGTCTGGCTTTGACCGCAGCTGCGGGATATCTGGCGCTTTCTGGCGGCAATGTGTCAACAGAGCGTGCCTTTGTGATGGCCGCCGTGGCGCTGTGTGCTGTCATGCTGGAGCGGCGGGCGTTTTCGTTGCGCGCCGTGGCTGTTGCCGCGGTGATTGTGCTTTGTCTGCGGCCTGAGGCATTGATGGGGCCGGGGTTTCAAATGTCTTTCGCCGCAACCGCTGCATTGGTCGCGGTGTTTGGATGGGTGCGAGACGCGCAGATCAGGTTGGGCCCGAAATGGTTTCGCCCGATAGCAGCCGTCATTATATCATCAGCTGTGGCGGGGGCGGCGACTGCACCGATCGGGGCAGCGCATTTTAACACCATCTCGCATTACGGACTGATGGCCAATCTGCTGTCAGTACCGCTAATGGGTGTTCTGGTAATCCCTGCTGCCGTCTTGGCAGTGTGTCTTGCCCCGGTAGGGCTCGAAGTTGTGGGACTGTGGGCCATGGGGCTTGGTCTGCGTTGGATTCTGGCCGTGGCCACTTGGGTGGCGGGCTTGGACGGGGCGCAGGGTTATGTCCCGGGGCCGGGCGTTGCGGTTTTGCCTTTGATGGCGCTGGGGCTGCTTTTTGTCATCTTGTGGCAAGGCAGGGCGCGGTGGGTTGGTCTGGCACCTGCGCTGGCCGCACTGTTTCTTTGGGTGCAGGTCGAACGCCCATTGGCATTAATTGCGGACACCGGCGGCCTGGTCGGCGTCATGACGCAACAGGGCCGTGCCCTCAGCAAATCGCGCGGGGCGGGGTTTATCGCGCTCAACTGGCTTGAAAACGATGGCGACGGCGCCAATCAGGAA
>CBDTVL010000236.1:0-5896 GCA_965363755.1 uncultured Sulfitobacter sp. | reverse complement strand
GCGGGGATCAAAACCGTTACGCGCGGGATTCGAGGGAAACCTGGTCCGCAACTTTCGGTAAATCGAGGCCGCAATGACAAAAATCTTAATGATCCTGAGCTTGGCTGTCTTATTGGCTGCGTGCTCCAGCGGTTCAAATGACCGCGTCAGGGCCAGTAGCGGTCAACCTTTAGTGACGCGCGCTGCAAGCGGCCCTATCAGTCGCGCCTGTTTGACGTCGAACCGCAAGGCGCGCAGTCGCGCACTTTGCGGATGTATTCAGGCAGCCGCGGACCGGACATTGTCCTCCTCCGATCAGTCGTTGGCGTCCAGTTTTTATGCGGATCCCCACCGCGCGCAGAGTATTCGTCAATCTGACAGGGTCAAAGACGAGGTTTTCTGGAAAAAATACCGCAGCTACAGCGAAACAGCGCAGGCGCTCTGCAGCATCTAAAGCCGCGTCTTACCGGCATTTTGCAAGTGATCACGATACTCTGTTGTCATGACTCTGTGGGAGTGCAGGCTTGACCCGGGCGCCGCATAGTTTCACAAAACACAAAACTAATGATGGTGAGCCAATGTTGATGAAAGGCGTTACGCTGCGCGGGCTTGAAGTGTTCGACGCGCTGGCAGACAGCGGGTCAGTTGCCAGCGCGGCCCAAAGCACAGGGCTGAGCCAACCGGCTGTCAGCCAGCAACTGCGCAATCTGGAAACCGCATTAGGCACCGGTCTGGTTGATCATGGCAAACGGCCGATGGTGTTGACCCCGGCAGGTCGGAATTTTCTGGTCCGGGCGCAGGCTGTGCTACACGAATTACGTCTGGCGCAAAGCGAATTGACGGTGATGGACCTGACTCATCTCAGCACCCTTAACATGGGTATAATCGACGATTTTGACAATGATCTGACGCCGCGTTTGGTCGGTATTCTGGCAGACAGTTTGACCAAATGCCGGTTCAAGTTGATTACAGCCCCGAGCCACGAGATCAACGCGGCGATGAAGGACCGGCGCCTGCACATCGCGATTCTGGCGAGCTTGGGTGAGGTCATGGACGGTGTGACCGAATACCCCTTGGTGCGTGACCCATTTGTGCTTGTAACGCCAACCGGTGCGGTGCCTGACGGGGCTGACATTATGAAGTCATTGGAAAACCTACCGTTCCTGCGGTATGATCGCGAGCAGTTGATTGGCCGACAGATCGAGGCGCATCTGGCGCGTCAGGACCTGCAATTTCCCGAACGATTTGAAATTGGAAGTCATCCCTCGCTGATGGCTTTGGTTGGCCGTCGGACGGGATGGGCAATCACGACAGCTCTGGGCTATATGCGCGCCCGGCGCATTCATGACAAATTGTCTGTTTACCCGCTGCCGTTCAAAGCATTTTCGCGGACCATCTCGTTGTTTGCCAGTTCAGACTGGGTCGATAATGTGCCGCGTGACGTGGCCCAGACAGTACGGCATCTGGCACAGGATCAGATGATAAACCCAGCCTGCGCGGAACTGCCTTGGCTGACAAATGATTTGCACGTCATAGAGGCTTAGGCCAGCGGAGTTATGGGTGTTTACAAGACACAGACTTGGGTAACACAGATTTGAAAAACTGAAAACTACGCTGCCTTTCGGGCGTAATACAACCTAATCCTATCCTTGATTGGGGTTGCGCACATAGGTCATACTTTGACCCACACCGGAGGTTGAGTTGAGCAAAATTGTCATTCTGACTGGCGCGGGGATTTCAGCCGAAAGTGGTCTGAGCACGTTTCGCGATTCCGATGGATTGTGGGCGCAACATCGGATTGAAGATGTGGCTACGCCAGAAGGCTTCGCGCGCAATCCCGCATTGGTTCATGCCTTTTACAATGCCCGCAAAGCCAAGGTGGCAACAGCCCGACCAAACACAGCCCATGCAGCAATTGCACGTTTGCAGAAGTCGCAGCGGCATGACGTAGTTCTGATTACTCAGAACGTCGATGACCTGCATGAAAAGGCCGGATCACCCCAGGTCCTGCATATGCACGGAATTCTGTCCGGCGCCTTATGCGCGACATGCGGGCATCGCTGGCCTGCACCCAATAAAATGGCTGTTGCAGAGCCTTGCCCACGCTGCGACGCCGCATCATCCCGCCCTGACATTGTGTGGTTTGGCGAGGTTCCTTACCTAATGGATGAAATCGCAAACGCGCTGAATACCGTAGATGTTTTTGCCGCTATTGGCACATCAGGTCAGGTCTACCCCGCCGCCGGCTTTGCCGTAGAAGCAAAGCAACAAGGTGCTCAGTTGATCGAACTCAACCTCAAGCCGTCTGAAGCGGCGAACCGCTTTGATGACGTGCGTATCGGCCCTGCGACCCAGACGGTTCCTGCCTGGGTCGAAGAGGTGCTGAACACTTAGCCCCCAGTTTTATGACCGGAGTGGTTCATTGCTCCATGGTCCGGTTTACGTTCCAGATCGACTGGGATGTCGACTGCTATGTCCCCGGCCTTTTCAAATGTCAGCGTGACAGAGACAGTATCGCCGTGGGCCAAAGACTGGGTTAGCCCCATGAGCATAATATGATCGCCACCGCGCTCCAAAGAGTGCATACCCCCGGCCGCAACTGCAAAACCTTCTTCAACATGCATCATCTTCATCACGCCATTGGCGTCTTCTTTGTGAGTGTGCAATTCCGCCCGTTCAGCGATATCGGTGCTTACTGCAATCAGGCGGTCGTCAGCATCAGTGTGGTTCATGATCATCATAAACGCAGCCCCGGACTTGGATCCGGCCGTTGATACACGAGCATAGGGGTCATCGACTATGATTTTGGACATATCCCCTGCAAAAACAGGCAATGCCATGGTGGTCGCAGCAAGTGCTGCAATACATGTGGATTTGAAAGACATGGTGTCTCTCCTTCTGTGTCGTCGGATTATCTATTGATTTCAGCGCGTTTTGGGTCTTACCCCAACGGCGGGTCGCGGGCTGATGCGGGGTGTCTTAGCGCATTGATCACAGCGATGATCTGCCCGCTCCAGTGCAGCGCGCTGATGGCAAGCGGTTCGGCCAGCGAAAAGGCGGGCGCGTAGGCCGCGACAAGTTCTGATATCGCACAGTCAGGGCAAATATGGGCTGGGCCGACAGGTTGGCCCTTTTTGTCAACGTTGACAGTAACGGGTCCGGTGCCGGTGCAGAGGACCATCTGCCCCGCACTCATCGCGGTTCCGCGCGCAACCGCCATGGATTGTGCGGTCAACACCAGCACAGCGACCAGAAGGAATGTAATGGAGGATCGGAAGCGTCTCATTTCAAGATACATATAGGCGCGTCCATTGCGCGCCGCAAACGCAAACAGCCCCACCCAAAGGCGGAGCTGTCAAAAGTCGTCGCAAAAGCAGGATCAGGCGGCTGCCTGAGCCTTTTTGATCTCTTTTTTCACTTTCAGCGCGGAATCGGACAGGTCGTCGTCCTTGGCTTTGGCAAGAAATGCGTCCAGACCGCCCCGGTGATCGACCGAGCGCAGTGCTGCCGCCGAAATTCTCATTTTAATGCCGCGGTTCAGGGTCTCTGATTGCAGCGTTACATCGTTCAGGTTCGGCAAAAACCTGCGACGGGTTCTGTTTTTGGCGTGGCTGACATTGTTGCCAGACATGGGGCCTTTTCCGGTTAGTTCGCAGCGGCGCGACATGGGATCATCCTTTTGCTCTCATCGCGCAGGGCAAACCCCTGAACGAGAACGGGCACCGCCTGCGGCCGCACCCATGAAATTGGTTCGCTGGCTTTAGTGGGAATCAGAGCGCGGGTCAAGCGGGTTGGCTCTCCTGTCGCCCGCTGATTTCAGATTGAGGCGCAAAATCGTGCTGATTCAAGTCTTGCACAGATATTGGCAGGTCTTCTGGCCTAAAGTGCCAAACAGTGATGGTCGATGTTCTGACCTAGAGTTCAACGCCTCTTGCTGTCATGCCGCAAACCCAAACCGGTGCTTTTTAGGCTGATTTACGATCATTGGGCTTTGAGATAGTTTAGAAATGCGTTGGCGGCAACGGCTGCAGGCATATCGCCTTTTGCCACTGCGTCAGCCAGTTGACGCAGCTCAGCTTTTGCCGGATTTTTTTCCAGCACTGAAAGCAGGGACTGACGTACTTCCTGCTCAAACCAATACCGTGCCTGATTGGCGCGCCGTCCGGTCCAGTGCCCGTTGTGTTTGCGCCATACCGACAAATCCTGCATCTCCGCCCATGCGCTATCGAGGCCGCTATTATCGAGGGCCGAGACCATCATCGCCTTGGGGAAGCCTTCCGGGTCTTGCGAACGCTTGCGCAGCAACCGGAGCGCTCCTGAATAATCGGCACAGGTGCGCGTTGCCGCTGATTTCAGATCACCATCAGCCTTGTTAACCAATATCAGGTCGGCCATTTCCATGATCCCACGTTTGACGCCTTGCAATTCGTCGCCACCAGCAGGCGCGAGCAGCAAGACAAAGAGATCCGACATTTCTGCCACAACAGTTTCGGACTGCCCAACGCCGACGGTTTCGATCAGCACAACGTCGAAACCCGCGGCCTCGCACAGCTGGACGGCTTCGCGGGTCCGGCGTGCGACGCCACCCAAATGCGTTTGACTTGGAGAGGGGCGAATGAACGCGTTTGGATCACGGCTAAGCAAATCCATGCGGGTCTTGTCGCCAAGTATCGAACCGCCCGAGCGCGTCGAGCTTGGGTCAACGGCCAGTACAGCGACCCGACGCCCCTGCCCTGTCAGCATCATTCCGAAGCTTTCAATGAAGGTCGATTTCCCAACGCCCGGCGTGCCAGAGAGGCCAATCCGCATGGCTTGCCGCCCGGTATTGTTCAGACGTTCCAGCAAAAGGATAGCTTGTTCCCTGTGATCCGCGCGCCCGCTCTCAACCAATGTTATGCCACGCGCAAGGGCGCGACGTTGCCCCGTTATGATCTGATCTGCCAGCTCTGGGATATCCATACGTGCCCTGCCCCTTTGGTAAACCATTTGTCTGGCAGCACGCGGATGATGTCCAGACACAGATGTGCTTGGCGCATGGCACGAACTGACAGATAAGGGGTGGATGAAAGACACCCTGCCCATTGATGCTGTTTTACCCGAGCTTGTTGACGCTTTGCGCGCCAACGGTCGCGCGGTTTTGCAGGCGCCCCCGGGTGCCGGCAAAACCACACGGGTGCCATTGGCGATGTTGAACGCCGACATTTGTACGGGCCGGATTGTAATGCTGGAACCGCGGCGGCTTGCGGCGCGCGCGGCTGCTGAGCGGATGGCGCTGACGTTAGGGGAAAAGGCCGGGCAGACAGTGGGCTACCGCGTACGCGGCGATGCCAAAGTTTCTAAAACCACCCGAATCGAGGTCGTAACCGAGGGCATCCTGACCCGGATGATTCAATCGCACCCTGACTTGCCCGGCGTTGGCGCGGTGATCTTCGATGAATTTCACGAACGATCATTGAATGCTGATCTGGGGCTGGCTTTATGTCTGGATTCGGCCGGAGCTTTGCGTGAGGATTTATTGCTGGTTGTGATGTCGGCCACGCTGGATGCAGAGCCGGTCGCGGCATTGATGAACGCGCCCGTGATCACGTCTGAAGGGCGGTCCTACCCGGTCGAAACCCGCTGGTTGGCGCGCCCATTGGATAAACGCGCGCGATTTGAGTCGGCCATGTGTGATCTGGTTGAACAGGCGGTCAAGGAGACCACCGGCGGTATATTGGTATTTCTGCCCGGCGAAGGAGAGATTCGCCGGGTTGAGTCCGGCCTGAAAGGGCGGTTACCCGGAGACTGTGTTATTCGCCCACTGTTTGGCGCGATGGAGTTTGCCGCCCAGCGCGCAGCCATTGCCCCTGTTTCGAGCGGGCGCAAGATTGTGCTCGCGACGTCGATTGCGGAAACGTCACTCACCATCGAAGACATT